>QNEE01000189.1 GCA_003645085.1 bacterium
GGAGTGTCGATGGTGGCCCCCCCGCTGTCGCGGATATCGACCTCGACGGCGAGGCCGAAGTCGTTTGCGGATGGGTCGAAAACGCTGGCAGCGGAGATTACCCATATCATTTGTATTCCTATTCCGGCGACGGAATACTCGAAAGTGAAATCAACATAGAACACGACGACACCTCCGTAAGCACCTACTATCCGCACTACGAGTGCCCCGTGATAGCCGATTTCGACCCGATGACGCCCGAACCGGAAATCGCATACGCCGTCAACCATATACCTACCAGCTCGGAATGTATAATAACCGTGATTCGCGCCGATGGTTCTATTTTCTGGGAAACCCCCCATTTCGACCACGGCGAGATTATTTCGATGTCCGCCGCGGACCTTTCCTGTGACGGAATATGGGATTTGTGCGCATACAATATGGCGGGAGATTTTATCGTATTCGACGGCGCGACGGGAACATTCTGGGCAATGTTCGACGAATTCACGGGTAGCCCCAGCCCCGACCCGAACAGATTTATCGCTATCGCCGATATGGACTACGACTGCCACGCAGAATTCGCGGTGAGCACCTATCAGGGCGGCGGGTCGTCCTACGAAAAAGGGGTCTATATCTACGGCGACGACGACGACTGGAACCCCGTCCGGCGCGTTTGGAATACCGGAAGCTACTACTACACGAACACCGACGACCGCCTTCGGCTTAATACCCCGGAAGTCTCCGATAGCCACTGGGTAGTCGATAATATCTGGCGTGCGCAGAGGGTTATCCCGTGCGGCCTCGAGGCTATCCCCGGCCCGGAGCTTATCGAAAGCCCGATAGACTGTGCCGCCTGCGACAGTATCGGCGAATTCCTGTTCTCCGCGCGCATCTGGAATCCGACCTGCGAGGAAATCGCATACTATTCTCACGTTATCCTCGAATTCGATTCCATCGGCGACACGTGCCTAACATACCTTACCGGAACCGCGCCCGACGGCGCCGACTTCGCCCAATGCACGACCTTTATCGGCGACCTTATGCCGGAAACCGACACAGTCCTTTACTGGCGGTTCGAGGTCAGCCCGCTGTGCGACTCCGTCGATATATCCTTCTGGCTCCACGCAACCTGCCTTAACTCGCTTATCGTCTCGAACAGGCATCTTTTCGTGCCGGTATGGACCCCGCGCTGCCATTACCCGCCCGCCGTTCAACTCGTCAGACCGGACGTGTGCGGCGAGGTCATATCCTGCGGCCCCAGCGACGCACTCGGCCCCAACACCGGCCAGGAGATTATATATAGCATCGGAGCCGATTCGATTTTCGGCGACAGTTACCCGCTGGATTTCGAAACCCTTACTTTTATGGTCGAATCAAATACATACGCGCAAGAGGTTCTCGATTTGACAGACCCGAGATTGGAATGGGACGGTGACGAATACGACGGCGGTCTGTTCTACAATCCCAACCCACTCTATCCCCACGGCGATACCGTCGTATTCTGGATTTCCGCGATATACAACGAGCTTGGTTGCTTTACAGAAAGCGAAACCTGCACTATTATCGTCGATGATATGTATCCCGACACTATCGATGTTAACCCCGACCACGGGGCACTCATATACTATCCCGAATTGAGCAATATCTACGCCGTTATGGCCGACGATTTTATGGACATCGTCGCTACGAGTATAAAAATCGAAAATACCTCGATAACCGCGAACGGCGTTCAGGTAAGCGGCTACACTATCGACGCTCATTTTGACGGTGTCGACCCGGACACTCTGTTTTTCAACGATATTCCGCCGACTATATACCCCGGCGATTCTGTCGAGGTCTGCATCTGGGGAACATACGACTCTGTCGATGATACTATGTTCTGCGGGCCGAACCGAACCCCGCGAACGTGCTGGAGATTTATAGTTATGGCCGACGCCCCGATTGTTACGCTAATCCAGCCGACACCGAATATCTACAGCGCCTGCGAGGACCAGATGATTGTTTTCGAGGTTAATTCGTTCGATGTCCCGGTCGACTCGATGTCCATCGAACTGGAAATCGACAGCGTGGTTCACTATATCACCGAGCCGGAGCTTTACTGGGATGAATCGACCGACCGGCTCTACTGGGCGCCGCCGGTCGGCTGGTGGCAGCACGGCAATCAGGCGAATGTCTGCCTGAACCGGCTCCAGAACCGTATCGGGCAGGACTACGAGAACGCGGTTTTATGCTTCGATTTCTGGCTCGATTTCGAACCGCCGGAGATTACCTTCCTGTCCCCGCCGATGGGCGTCGAAGAGATGATTCGTGATATCACCCCGACTATTCGTATCCGGCTCGAGGACTACCTCGCAAATGTCGACCCTAACGCGGTAAGTCTCTGGCTCGAGGGTGATTCTTTCGGTATTCCACCGGCAACATTAACGGAGATTAATCCGGGCAAATGGGTCCTAGAACTCGTTCCCGAAAGCGTTCCGATGGAATTCACTCCCGCAGAAACGATTACGGTCGAGGTCCGCGCGTGCGACCTCCCCGATACCTGCGCCCCGAACTGCATAGTCGCAATCGACAGTTTCATTGTAGAACCGGATATAGCCTGTCTCGTGTTCCCCAACCCGTTCACTCCGACAGGAGATAATATCAACGAATTCGCGGTGTTCAATTATCCGCATATGTATACGACACCGGCGGAACTTATTCTTTTCGATGTCCGAAACCGGGAGGTTTTCCGCAAAACGATAGGCCCGATAAATAATATCTCCGAATCCGAACTACGCGACTGGAACGGCAAAGACAGCAAAGGCGAGCTTCTGCCCGGAGGCCTCTATATCTATGTAATAAAACAGGATAACGAGGTTATCTGCAACGGCACGGTGATACTGGCACGGTAAAATGTAGGAGCGGTTTCCCGACCCCGATTATTAATAGGAGGTATAACGAAATGCTCAAACCCAAACGTGTAATAATCGCGACTATTCTGGGCGCGGTATTCGGCGTTGTGTGCTGGCTGCTCGCGTCGTCTGACGGGCCGTTGCCCTGGCATCTGGCCGTCAGTATTATCCTGTCGCGGACGATTATGGGTTTCGCTATCGGGATTAGCGCGTGGAGAATAAACTGGGCGCTTCATGCCGTTATAATGGGCGTTGTTTTCTCGTTGCCCGGCGCTTTCGGCGCGTTGATGACCCCCTCGGATAAAGCCGTATTCGCGTTCTGGGGGACAATTGTAATGGGGGTCATTTACGCTTTTCTTATCGAGCTTATAACCTCGAAGTTATTTAAAATGCCCGTGAAACAATTGTAGGTTTTGAGCAATAAATAAAACGCTCTTCTTTGAATCTTAGATTCGTTTCAATAATTCCGATTTCATAAGGGGTGATTATGAAAAATCTATTTTATCTTCTAATACTCATCTGCCTTACTATAACCGCTTCTGGCCAGACCGGCAGCGCCGAGATTACCGAAATCGAAAAGGAAACCGACTGCCAGCATATTCTAACTACTGTCTGCGTTTTCGACTCTAACGACTGGTATATGCCCGACCTTATTCTATCCGATTTTTCTTTCTCCGAGAACGGCACACCGGTCGTCCCGCCGGAGTTGGAACTTCTGAATAGTTGCGAGGGCGGTTGTGCAGATATCGCGATTTTGCTCGACCTCTCCGGTTCGATGGATAACTACGTCGATTCGTTTTATACCGCTCTGTCTATATTCGCCGCCGGACTCGGCCCAATCGATTACCGAATCTGTATGAGTGTATTCAACGGGTGCCCGGAACAGATTTTCCCCGACGATGGCGTGCGGAGGCTCGTTCATACCGATTTCGCCGTCCCGCCGCCGTGCAGTATCGGCACCGATATCTGGGCTACGACCGAAGCCGAATTCGCAAAGTTATTCGCCGCTGTGCAGATGTATTATAGCCTACCTTGGTCTGAACGCGGAAGCGGCTGGGAAGACCAATTCGGCGCGCTATGGTGGGCTATCGACACCCTGGATTGGCGACCGGGCTGTCGCAAAGCCGCCGTAATGTTCACAGACGAAGAGGTCCAGGTTGAAACCGCGCCATGCCTACCATATTTCGACCAATACGACTCGTCGTTATTTAAGATGATGAATTATTGCTGGGAAGAATCGGTTACCTTTTTCGCCGTTTGCCCCAGGGATTCGAATATGTATTACCAGCTCGGCGACCCACCCGAACGCGGCTACTACGCCGGCTACCGCGAGCTTGCCGAATCCACAGGCGGAATCTGGAGCAATATAAACGACGACGAATATACCGAAATGGTCGCGGCTCTCGCGGAGGCTATCGCCAATATCCCTTGCTGCTACCGGTTTCGCTATCTGACCGCACAGTATTGCGCCGGCGCCGAGGTCGACCTGAATGTTCGAATCGACAAACTCGGCGAATACATCGCAGAGGATGACACATCGTATATTCCTTTCTGTCCACCGGAGCTTCTACCGGTTATGCCGTCACCCTGCGGAGGCGTTACAAGCTGTGCAAATCAGCAAATAAGAGTGTTCTTCGATAACGCGTATTACGGAGACCTCGTTCCATCGAGCGTTACGCTGACCCTGAACGGTTCCACCATACCGTTTGCGGACCTTTCCCGCGCCGGGGACACGCTTATCTACTCGCCGACAACGTCTTTTGCGCATCGAGATACGGTCGTTTTTTCTTACGACTATTTCGAGAACGTCTGGGGATGCGTCGGCTCGATGCCGCCATGTAGCTTTCTTGTCGACCTCGAGCCACCTACCATTGTAGACCATTATCCTGCCGAGGGTGAAACGGTATTTATCTATTCACTCGATATCTGGGCGGATATCACCGACGATTTCACGAATGTAGATACTGCGTCGGTTCCCGGTTCAGTCTATATTACTCTCGGAGGCGATACGCTGGTAACATCGCCCCCGGTCTGGACGATTTCGACCGACACGGTTAACGTTTTGGTGGACTCGCTCTTCAGCTGGCACGACGGGTTCGTTACCGTTTGCGTGAGCGACCTCTATGATTCTCCAACCTATAATTA
>QNEE01000190.1 GCA_003645085.1 bacterium
ACCTATATGTATAAACCGTTTCATTTAAACGACCTATCGACTTTTGTAATAAGTTCTTTCGCTTCCTCGAGCAAATCTCTGGATACCTGTTCTTTTTCGCCCGGTGCAAATCTCAGGAAATTAAGTTGTTCGAGTAGGTTTTCGATTCGGTCGAGTATTTCGTCGTCCACGCGTCGTTCGGCAAGTCTGTCGCGTATTTCAACGAAGATAATACCTTCGCGCGGTAACCCGAGTCTGTCCGCCAGATAATGAAGGACGGCCTCCTGGACACTCGCTATAAATTTTTCTCTATCCGCGATTAGTCCCGATGCGGCGCGTATTTCTTTCATCGCTTTTCTCAAGGCCCTGGTGTAGCGAGCGTAGCCGACATCCGTGGTTAGCCTGTCTCGTCGGCGCCTTATTAGAACCGCCGCTAATATAACTATCAACTCGATTGGCAGGACTATTAGCGGAAGTTTGCCGCCGCCGATTGACATACGACCGGTATCGAGTTTCGCGCAATCGGGGGCGATATATCGGATATCCTCGCCTACCCTCAGAACCTCGCCGCGCGAGATAACCTGCATACCGCCTGTTTGCTCCTCATTCCCTCGTTCTACTACGACACCGATAGGCCCGGCGGATTTACTTTTATAGGTTTTCGAACCGAGGTCGAAATAGACGATACGGGCTTCCGGCATTTCGAATTCACCTTCGCTACGCGGGACAAGCACATACTCGAAACGCTTAGTGCCGGAGATGGTTCCGCCGTCTTTACCGATACTACCACTTTCCTGTATGTCGTATTCTTCGAATCCTGCAGGAAACTCGAGTTCCGGCCGCCCGAGGTTCTGAACATTCCCCGTGCCGGAGATAGAGACGATATAGCTCATCGCCTCGTTGGTTTTGGGATTCTCCGGTTTAATTTCGTTCGTTATCGAGAAATCGCCTACCAGTCCATCGAAACCGGAGGGTGCACCGGCGGGTAACGGCTTAACATCGATTTTAATCGGACGCCCCTTGACTCTAACCTTCTGCCCTCCGCCAGAAAAGAACCCGAAAAAATCACGCCGCGTTAAAACCGAAACATCGAGCTCCATCGACTCGATAGTTTTTTCTCCCGGAGATAACCCAAAAATAGCCCATTTGCCGAGAACGACAGCGCTGTATATCTTCCCGCCGATAGTCCGCCGCTGGTAACTCAACCTCTTAGCCCTGAACAATTCGGTGGCCCAGAAGCCGTTAAAAACCGGGTCTTTCGCATAAGACACCCCACCGAGTTCGTATTGTGTAAACAAGGTCATAGTTACCGTAATTTGCTCTCCGACAAACGCTTCGGTTTTGTCGGCGTGAACCGCGAGGAAAACCTTATCTTTGATTTCAGAACTCGAGGGCTCCGCTGGCTCCGGTTGCCGTCCATGCGGCTGACCCGAGGGCCTTCCACCGTAAACACTTCCGTCAACGACTTTCACTTCGAACGACTCGGTGTATTTCGTCTCGTTATTCGCCTCGATAGCGATTTTTGGGACGGTCAATGTTCCTTTCCTTTTAGGAGCGAGAGACAGCTGATAGGTAATCGTTGTTGTGCGGGACATTTTGCTGCCTATTAGCTGAAAATTAGTGCTGGAACTCCTATTCGAGCCGACGACTACCCAATCGTCGTTTTCGGGTAACGCCGGTCGGTGGAATTCGTCGAGCTTATCCCCTGAAGTCACTATAGTAAGTGTCAGGTTATCCTCGATACCGATAGTGGCACGGTCGATTTCGGATGTTACCGTCCAATCGCCGAATAACGCACCGATAACCAACAAAAATAATACGAGGCGTATTTTAGTCAGTCTTATCATTACCAAGGTTTTTCGTGACCGCCCCGGAAATCGCCTTCTCTGCGGATTTTTTCCTTCTGAAGTTCCTCTTCGTCCTCGTCGAGGGCGTCCAGGAGCCTTTTGGCTTCCTCCTCGGTCATATCTTCCGGAGACCGCGGTTGCTGTTGTTGTTGTTCTTGTTCATCCTGCTGCTGTTCGTCCTGCTGTTGCTCTTCCTGTTGTTGTTCCTCCTGTCTTTGTTCCTCTTGCTGACCTTGCTGTTGTTGCTGCTGTTGTTGCTGCTGTTGTTGTTGCTGTTGTTGTTGTTCTTTTTCGGAGAATTCTTTCAATATCGCCCGTGCGAGTTCCAGATTGTATTTCGCGTCCTTGTCTTCGGGATTGTATTCGAGAGCTTTTTGATAGTGCAATATAGCTCTCGGCAGAGAGTCCATCTGGAAAAATACGTTACCCATATCGTATTGCAGGTCCGCTTTTTCGATAGGGTCGTCAGCGTTCTCATAGGCCTTTTCCAACTCGGTGCGTGCTTTTTCGTATTCACCGAGTTTATATAGCGACAACGCCACATTGTGCCTGATTAACGGCGAATCCGGCTTACTCAGCAAAGCGCTTCGAAAATCGGACAGCGCCTCCTGATAATCGCTCTCTTCGTAGTTTTTTATACCATTTTTGTTATCGCCGAAATACCCGCCGAGAATCGCTGTGGATAAAACTACTATTAATACTACGTTTTTCATCATAGCCCACATACCGAACAGGTTCCGTCGCTGCAGGTCGGACAGGTGGAGGATTCAATCGATTTTCCGCCATCTACTTGCGCGGGCGCCACGTGTGAAATATTCCGTTTAACGTCTTTGCTCCCGCATTTCGGACAACAGCGTTCCGAGGCGTCCCTTTTCGATACCGGAACTAATTCCTCGAAAATCTCGCCGCAAGAGTTACATTTGTACTCATACATCGGCATAGCTCCCTCCCTCTAAGTTATTATTGAGTTCCCCGCAAAATTATCGTATTCTATCTTTGCCTGTATAGGTTATAGAGAGAACCTTGTTTAAAAAAGGCGCGGCTTCTCTATTCGACTATTCTGCGAAATTTATATTATTATCGACATCGGTTCCTGCTCGTGCATTTTTCTTTTCGCGTCGCTCGTTTAAAACCGCCGCGTATTCGGCGCCCACAAGAAAAATACTAGAGCTGTAAAACAACCAGACGAAAATCGCAACGAGTGTTCCCAACGCGCCGTAAAGCTTGTTGTAGAGTGCCAGATTAGAGATATACCATCCGAACAAGCGCCGGGAGATTTCCCATAGTATTCCGGCGGCTAATCCTCCCTTGAATGCGGAGCCCCAGCCTACCTTCGATGTCGGTCCGACCCTATAGATTATAGTGAACATCAGCATCATAAGCATCGGAGGAACGAGCGAAAATAAAAGATTCCAAAGTAGCGGTATCTCCGCCGGGTTAATACTAAAAAGACTCAAGGAAAAATCGCTTACGATTGTTGCGACAAAAGTAACCGCAATCGACAATATTAGCATCCCGCCCGCGACCAGCATAAAGAAATATACAATAACAGTTCGATGGAAAAAACCGCGCCGCTTTCCCGTTCGGAAAATCTTATTGACAGCAACCTCGACGGTGTAAAAAACGCTGGCAGAGAACCATATTAAGAAAATGATGCCAAGCCCGCCGAAAATACCTCTCCCCGATATCAGCGCTTGCAAAATAGATTCGACATCGACCGACCCTTCGGGGAAAATCTCGCCGATTCTTCCAAGACTCGTTACCGCCGACACCGCGGCTCGTTTACTGCCCATCACATAACCCAGAACGGAAAGCCCGAGAAGGCTCAGCGGCAATATACTCATCAAGAAATAAAAACTCAACGCGCCGGCGGTAATCATACTGCTGTCCGCGTTGAACCGTCGAACGACACGAACAGCGGTCTTAAAACTTCCTTTTATTTTCTCGCTTATTTTTCCCAATCACAGAACTCCGATTCGGGTTTCTGAAGATACTGGATTATTCTGTATCTTAATCGGCAATATAGGACACTTAATTAACTAAGTCAAAGAACAAAACAGTTTTTACGAAATCAGCGTTCCGCGTCTTACATCACTCCCACCAATGTTTTTCCGCTGCGCCGGCCTTACGCCTTTCCGGCAGAGCGCTCGATAACAATAAACATATCAGCGCCGGTATCAAAGCCCAATGGTAACGCTCTTCAAAATTGGTAAATACTTTGGATTCTATCTCCGACTTTTCCATACCGCTTATCGCATCGAGTATCTCGTCTAACTCTGCGGCGCCCGGCCGCGCCGGATAATATTTTCCGTCGGTAGCTAAAGCTACGCGCTGTAGCGTCATCTCGTCGAGTTTGCTCGTAACGATATTGCCTTCTCTATCTTTGAGCAATCCAGCTTTATTGCCGTATTTATCGTATTGAGGAACTGGCACACCTGTTGGAGAACCGATACCGACCGTGTAAATAATAATACCTTTTTCTCTTGCGGCTTCGGCAGCGGCCACAGGGTCTCCTTCGTGGTCCTCGCCATCGGTCAGAATTAGCATAACATGTTGGCGGTTGCTCTTTTCTACAAAAGCCTCGCGCCCGATTTCTATCGCTCTGGCGATAGCGGTTCCCTGTTCTGGTATAACACCGACATCGACAGCGTCCATTATCATCAACGCCGCGCCGTAATCGGTAGTAAGCGGGCATACAAGAAACGCGTCTCCGGCGAAAGCTACGATGCCGATTCTGTCGCCCCGAAGCCTTTCGATAAGGGTTTTAAGCTCGTGTTTCGCCTTGGCTATTCTGTTCGGTGCGACGTCTTCGGCGAGCATAGAGCGCGAAACATCGACCGCCACGACGAGGTCTATTCCCTCCCGTTTGACCTCCTCGAGCTTCGTGCCCATCTGTGGCCGGGCTACCGCGAGAATAAGAAAAATGAAGCCGAAAACAAGCAGCGTCCGCCGGACGATTGTCAAACCGCGACTTTTGGTATAAGCCAGTTTCCTTACCAGTTCCAACTCACCAAATTTCTTAAACAGAGCGGTTTTGCTCCGTTCCGCCCACAAAAAAAACAGAATGAGCAGCGGGATACCGATGAACAGATAGAATGCTGAATGATTCGCGAATCTTAACATTGTCGGTTTTTATGGCTTTACTTCTTATTTTCTATA
>QNEE01000191.1 GCA_003645085.1 bacterium
GCGCGATAGCCTGCGACGACAGCACATTGCAAATACTCGACCCCTCGGACCCGGCGGATATTACGGTGGTCGGGACGTTTGCGAGCGACGCCGGAATTTATCGCTGCTACGCCGTCGGCGACACGGTTTATACAAATGGCGATAAGTTCACGATTATCGACGCTTCGACACCGTCCGCACCGTCGGCGGTCGGCGAATTCACGATAGTCGCAGCCGCACTTGGATTGTGCGTTAGTCCGCCTTATGCCTATCTTGCCGAGAAGAGTTACGGCCTGAACGTCGTGGACATAGCCGACCCGTCTTCTCCGGCCATGTTCGACCGCTATCTTATGATGGACGCGTATGTTAGGGGCGTTAATATCGACCGATATGGTAAGATATATCTCGCAACTGACGATGGACTATACATTTATGAGCATTCGGGGGACAGCCTACGCCAACTCGGTTTCTGGGCCTCGCCCGATTACGCCTACGACGTCGTTATCGACGGCATATATGCGTTTATCGCCTGCGGCAACGCGGGTTTGCGCGTAGTCGATGTTTCTACGCCGTCGGCGATGACCGAGGTCGGCTACTACAACCTCGGCTCGGAAATCACCGACATAGTTCTCGAATTCCCGATAGCTTGGGGGGTCGGTCTCTGGGCGCGCGTGAATGCGTTCGACGTTTCTATGTTCGCCCCGGTCGCGGAATCGCAAGCCAAACCGGCGGAATTCGACATCGGCATCTACCCGAACCCGTTCAATTCGGCGGTAAAAATTAGGGTCTTGGGTCTTGGGTCTTGGGTTTCGGCCATCGAGATATTCGACATATCCGGTCGGAAAATCGCCGAATTCCCCGTAGGGGCGTATGGCATACGCCACTGTATTGCGGCGGGTTCGCATGACGCGTGTCGCACGACGCATGACGTGCTATGGACGCCGGGCGCGGAAATCCCCTCCGGCATCTACCTAATCCGCATAAAAGGAGAAACCCAATGCGCCGTCCGCAAAGCGATATTGTTAAGATAATAGCGGCGGTCATCCGGCCCTTTGTGATTGACATTTAGCTGGTTGAGATGTTAGTTAGGAGAGTAAGGGGAGAGAATTGTGACTAGGGGAAACCTAATAAACGAAGGAAGGAGTAATTTGAAAAAAGCAACCTTAATAGTAATGTTCGTAATTATGGCGATAGGCTTATATATCCCTTCTATTCCTTTCGCACAAACGAGTAACGAAAACGTTGATGTTAATCTCAAAGGCGAAAGCATAAGGATATTAGGAATTAATACGAGCGATTTCCCAAATATCGCACTTGATATTGCAGTTTGCGATTCTCTATCAAATCCTGTATTCGGCCTTGATTCTTTAGAATTCGAAATAACGGAAGGGGAAAGAGCGTATAAATCACGAGAAGTTCAACTCCTTTCGGAAATAACGCACAACACTATCGCGCTAGTAATCGATGTATCGATTTCCGCGCAGGGACGCCCGCTAAACCAGATAAAAAAAGCAGTCCGCGAATTTATCACTCGTGCACCAGAAAAAGACAGTATGGCTATTATCGCTTTTTCCGATACGGCTTGGGTTGAAGTCCACCTTACGAATAATAAAGATAGTCTTCTTTTACATCTCGATTCCCTAAAGACATGGGGGACAACAGCTTTTTATGACGCAATTTATTTAGGATATAGGGAAATCGAGAACCATTCAGGCGCTTTGTCAATTGTAGCCCTGACAGATGGCGACGATAATTCGAGCGAAATCGATTCTGTTAAGATAATTGATACCCTTAGCAACATCGAAGTGCCAGTTTATACTATAGGGTACGTCCCGTCCGCTTATTATATTATTAATTCTTTAGCCGAATTTAATTATGAGCTTAAACGGTCCCTCTATTTAAATGCACTTTACGGACGGGATGAATACGACCTTTGGAAAGAACTGGATTGGGAGACAAAACAAGGTTTAATAGACCTATTTATGAATAGGGAAATGCTGGCTCGCATAGCCGACGCTAGCGGCGGGATTTATTATTATTCACCAAGTTCGGATGATTTGCCGGGGATTTATAAAGATATCTACGCTCGCATAAGTAGCGTCTATAGATTACGCTATAGGACTAAAAATTACTCTGATGTATTGGAACGAAACGGCAGTATTTCGTTACAAATTGGCCCCGGCCACTTCAGCGACAGCACACTCGACCGTTCTTATGTTCTGAATATAGACAAGGAATCATACGATGATTTCAAGAGAAGATTGCTCATCCGTAATTTAGCAATTGGTGCGGGATTGCTCCTTCTCATTGTTTTCATAGTTATTTTGCTACTAAAACGTAAGAAAAGAAAACAGAGCAACGAAAATCAAGAACACCAACAAAAGGAAAGAGGACAATCATGAAAAAATCGCTATTCTTAGCTCTAATCTTCACAGCCGCGCTTTTTGGGCAAACAAAGGAAAAGATGCCTTCGCTTTTTATTTGTTTCCCCTCTGATATCGATAATTATTTCGCGGAGGACGGTATTTTAATAAAAGAAGATTCCGGCGACTCTCTCGATTGCCTCGAAGTTTGGTCAATAGCATTCGCAGACTTCGCCGAGGATGTTCATGGGTTTTATATTCGTGCGTCTGGTGGTGGGATATACGGAGATAGCCCTAATGTGGTTTTCCTAATAGATGAAAATAAAAATCCAAAGCCTATTAACGTTTTTTGGAATAATTCTGACGGCGGTGCTTCAGGTATGTGGTACCACATGCTTGATTATTTTTTCCATACTAATAAGAATGGTTTTTTAGAAATAACAAGCCAAGAAGAAGGCAATGACATTGATGACAATGAAAAAAATCGCGTATACATCTTCAAAGACGGTAAATTTGTCGAAGAAGTAAAAGAAAAAGACGAATGATCCCGAGAAATAGGAAAAGGAAATAAAAATGAACCCACTTTTATTCGCTATAATAGCCGGTTTCGGCGTACTTTATTATGTCGGCTGGTTAATAAACATCGGCGTTTGGAACAGCCAAAAGAAAGTTCCCGAGAAAGCGACCTTATGGTTGCCTCTCCTAATCGGGCTTGCTTTCGTTGCGGTAGATATTTACGGCTTCACGATTTTCCCTAATGGAACTCCTCAGGTTGGGTTACCCCTGGCAGCTATATTAGCCCATTTCCTTCTTTTTTTAGGGGGTATTATTCAAGCTTCTAAATTAGGGAAACACCGCTGCCCTAAATGCGGCAGATGGGCAGAGATTGAAAAAGAAACATCCGAGACGGACATCGAAGAGGCTTATACTATTACAATAACAAAGCGTTGTTCTTTCTGTGATTACGAAGAGACAAAAACGAAAACGAGCACGGACGGTGTAGGGCATATCGCCACTTTACCAAGTATCTACATTACGTCGAATAAAGAAAAAAAGGATTCCCAGAATGATGATGTAGAGAGGATTAATGCGGATGAAATCGAGAGCGGAGAATAAAATTAAGGGCGAATTGCATTCGCTCCTTTATGTATAAAAATCGCCCATTTCTTCGTAAGTCTTTGAAAAACATTGCGTTATTAGCCGCCACCGGGTCTTTCCGAGGCCTCGGAAGAACATCGCGTCCGTTCGGAAGAGGGCCGTGCCCGTTCGTAAATCGGTAGTGGTAGGTAAAACGGGTCAACGCCGTTTTGACCCCTACGGGTCGGAAATGCGAATTTCGCGTATGGCAGACCCCCGTGTGCTCCCCTACGGATTGGCCGATTACCTATAAACAAATGAAAACATATTCGATAATATTATCTATTCTCCTTCTCGTCGTCGCGTCGTTCGGCGCGCCGGTTCTGCTCTACGGCCCGGACGCGAGCATAATCACCGAACAGAAAATCCAGTCCGCGCCGCCGGAATCGCTTATCGGCCGCAAGATTCCCGATAACGCGCTTGTCGAAAGCCGCCTCGAGCGCGCGTTCATTCTCCTCTGCGACGGCCAGATTATCGAGACGAGCGAAAATACGTCGCTGTTTTTCAAATCGAATCCGCCGCGAATTAACGTGACCGAAGGGGTCGTTACGCTATTTCTTGCCAAACCGCCGGATACGCTCTGTATGCCGATTAACGCCGATTCGTCGCGCATCCGCTACGCGAGCGGGGACAGCATTCTTGTGACAATTAACGACACCGTTTTGTGGATGGCTCGCGGAAGCCGCTATATCGCGGGAGATTACCGCATCGTCGAGGGCTTTTGGTTCGACAAACCCGCGCGGGACGCGAAATACCTGTTCAAACGCATCGAAAAGCGCGAACTTCCCGCCTATAAATTCGATTTCGATTTTCCGAGCGCACGCCCGAAAATTTTCCGCCACCGCTCGCGCGGATACGCCGGTATCGGGACGTTCGAGGACGAGCGATATTATTTTGCGGGCGCTATTTACAAGATGAATCTGTGGAAACTCGAGTTCGCCTACGACCTGTGGGCGGCATTCTCCGAAAACGGCAAATTCTACGGCGACGCATGGGACGAGTGGAGCGACCTGCTCGACCATATCCGCTATTTACGGCTTTTCCGGCCGGGAGACCCGTTCTATCTCCGTGCGGGTTTGGTCGAGGATTTGACCTACGGCCGCGGCCTTCTGGTAGATAATTACAGTAATTCGATTTTTCTTCCGTTCGGCAAGAAGAACGGACTCGAGCTGCGATTGAGAATAAAGGATTTCCGCGCGGCGGCATTCGTCAACGATATCGGCTACCCACGTGTCGCGGGTGCGCATTTCCGATGGAAACAGAGCGATATTCTGACGGTGACCGCGACCTACGCCGGCGATTTCGACCAGTTCTCGAATATCGAGGATTCTGACGGCGATTCATACCCGGACGAGACCGACCCGCAGCCGGATATTTTCAACGAGCCGACCGACAGCGCGATTATCGCCGCAAACCCGGAGCGTATCGACGCGCTCGGTGCGAAATATCTCCACGGCGTCGCGGTCGGTATGGAC
>QNEE01000192.1 GCA_003645085.1 bacterium
ATGCGTCCGCATTATCTCGTTTGCGTCAATACCTCGAGAACGACTCGGCGGTTGACAAGCCGCCCCAACGGTATTTCGTTATTGCCGATAAGCTCTTTGCGCCAGTATCCCTGCTCGAAACGGTGGACGAACATAGGCTCCTCGAAGCCACGGCCTTCATACATAAGGGTAACCTTGTGCGCCCTCAGCCACTCGTCGAGTTCCTCGTCGGTTTCCAGTTCGAGAATGGTCATCATACCGTTTCGGAGGTTCTCATATTCTTTCTCGGCGCGTTCCCAGGCGAGATTTTCGTTGAATTCGTCGGTTCCCACAATATCGGTATGCCCGACCACTGTGGCACGGATACGTGCGTTTGGGCCGAGATATTTCGCGCGTTCTATCAGATTCGCCGCGAGGTCCTCGACACGGGCCTCGAGATACTCCGAGGTCGCCGCGGCCTTTCCGAAGTTGAAGTTTATAAGGAACAATTCCTTGCGGTCTTCCTGAGCGTCGACGGTAACTGCGATAGGGTCGGACATAGACGTTACTGTCTGGTCATACATATCTTTGATGAAAACCTCGACGAAATAATCCTTTGTCGGGTCGGGAGCCTGACCCATTGAGCCGAACCAGTTCCATTCGACGGACCTCGGGGGAGGACCGGAGCCGGCCTGTAATACTGCAAACGGTTCTGCGGAGCCCTCCTCGCGTATTATAATGGCGAAAGAGTCTATTCTGGTCTCGGTTATAACGGTGTCGATTGTAATCTCGGTGACGCCAAGCTCGGAAAATTCGACACCTCCGCTGGAGAGAGTCGAACCTCTCGGCTTGAAAACAAGGGCGTCTCCCGTAACGTAGACATCTACATAAGGGCGCTCCTCTTCGCCTTCGGAAGACAACAGCAGAACCCTTCTTCTTAGCCAATCCGGTATCCATTCGAAAGCGATACCCCTGAACGTCGCTGCACGGATATACGCATTGGTTGCGCCGTTTTTCTCGCCCGGGGCGCTATGGCCATGGAAAAGGACATTAAGCTCCGGGTTGTTCTCCAGAAGCGAATATACCCTTTGCATCGCGCTACGGCAATCGGTGCGGTCTTCTCTGCTCGGCCGCAGCTCCGATTCCTCGTAGTAGTATTTTCCGAGAGCCGTCGTTTCGTCCAGACCGACTTGAAGTTCTACGACCCGGTTTTCCTCGCGGATAAGCTCGCGGTCTTTTTCCAGAGGCTCTTTTTCTCTCTCGTAGGCCATATTGTAACCTTCTTCGACGATGCGAATCCTGTCGGGGTCGACACCGTGGTCGAGAAGGTATTTCTTTACAGCTCGAGAGCGTTTAACCGCTAAATCCTCTCCGTTCGCGGATTCCGTTTCTTCGTCGTAATAGCCGTATAACACCAGCATCACGTCGGGGTTTTTATTCAAACGTTCGGCGATAACATCGAGCATCGGGCCGTAAAGCCATTCGTTGAAATCGTCCGAACTGCGAGGGAAATGCACCGCCGGAATCATCGGGACCTCTTCCCTTATCCTCGAAACGGTGGAGATAACCAGCTCGTCCCTGCTCGTTCTCGGCGGAGCCGGCACCGGTGAGTCGAAACAGGCCAATCGGGCAGTTCCCGCGTTGTTGTCGTAATCGTATTCGAGGACTTTATTGTGAACTGCGGGGGCTTTATCGCCGTAGTCGTTAGCGGAAACGAAAAGCTCGTAATACCGTTTGATTGTCGGTGCGTATGCAAACGAGATTTTCCGGGACTCACCCGGCTCCAATTTGTCGATTGTGGTTTGAGCCACGACCCACGATTTACCTTTATCGATATAATACACGCTGACCGGGAAATTCTTGGCGGTCATATCGCCTACGTTTTTTATTGTAGCATAAACGAAGGCGGTATCGCCCGACCATACAAGCTCCGGAATAGCTGTAACGCTTTGAGGTTCGACAATGATGTCCGTTATAACCCTCGTGGGTTTGCGCATTCCGATTTCGGCTGAAACCTTGTGGTTCTGGCCGATTTCGCCCGGGGCTTCGAGAGGGAGTTGAATCGCGTAATCGAATCCGATATCCCACTCGAGCCGCGTGCGGAACGAAACCCCAATAGTGATAAAATCGCTGCTGTAACCGGCTCTGGCGCCGAGCATCCTGTTGATAAACCACGATTCCGCGCCGAACGCGTAGCTGAGCTTGTCGCTAACGCCGGGTTCGCTCGTTATCGGTATCTCGAGTTCGACAGCCGGGGAAACATAGCCGAGAATATCGTATGAAAGCCCAGTTCTAATATTGCGTGGATACTGGCCGCTTTCCGCGCCGCCGCGAAGCGATATATCCGGTTCGAGCAGGTTATATGCTGCCAGACCGAGCGAGAGCGGGCCGTATTCCCCGAGGAAATTCACATCGAAACCGAACGCGAACTTAGAATATCCGCCGCTGAATACCGGGTCGTTCGGGTCGAAATCCTCCGAAAAATTACCGCTGTTATATTCCACCCGATACAGGTTGACATTGAGGCCTCCGGCGATTTTCGCGTCGCGACGTTTGCGCCACAATTCCCTGCCGAAGACGAGCGTAGCTTTCTGCTGGCGAAAGATACTATGGTCGAAATAGCTGACGCCGACACCGTAGAAATACTTACCCCAGATATACGGCGAAAAAAGCAACGAGCCTTCGTTAATAGAGCCGATATCCTTGCCGGTATAAAATCGGGTATAGCTGCCTACAAGCTGTGTGCGACCGAGACGTGAAAGACCCGCCGAGTTCGAGGATATGGCGTTGGCGTCATCGCCGATAGCCAAATACGCACCGGCCATACCGGCGGAACGCGCGCTCTCCAAAATTACGGCCTCCTGGGCGTAAACGCCAGTTACCACAAGGACTATTGTCAGGACTAGTGTAATGGAGAACCTGTTATATTGACCGAAAAGCGGCATAACCGCTCCTTTCTCTGTGCGGAGCGCCGAGGGCAGGGGGCAGGGAGCAGAGGGGGCTCCGCACCCCGCGCTCCACTCTCGGCTCTATGCGCTCCGCCTTATATATAATAGCGAATTATCTATCTTGCAAGCACAATCGTGCCGCCGCAAAGGGTAACGTTGTCGCCGGCTCTTGTAACGGTATATAAATATGTCCCGGGCGGCATTTGTTTGCCACAATCGTCGGCACCATCCCAATCCCATTTATTCTCGGCGGTAACCTCGCGAACGGGTCGACCGGACGTTGTGTAGATTTTTATCCGCGCCGGCAGTTGCTCTCCGGTATATATAGTAACCTTGTCGTAGAAACCGTCGCCGTTCGGCGAAAACGGCCTCGGCAACGCTGTGCATCCCTTCTCGATTATTAGGAAAGTGAATTCATAGCTCTCCGAGATAGTGTTTGCCGGACCGTAATCTCCGGCGTTGTCGGCGAGAGAATGCAGAATAACGGTAACCGTGTCCGGTGCCGACCATACGAGGTTGGCGCGCGCATTATCCAGCCTCAGACCCTCCTGCCAAACCTGCAAGAACGGGTCGCCCGATACGAACTCGACGCCGTCGACCGAAAGCCTGACCGAAGATATGTCGATTCCGGATATATCATCCGCGAATTCGATAAATGTCCGCTCCGGTGCTTCTGTCATTGCAGCGCCGTCGGAAGGTTCGGAACCGATTATCTCCGGCGGGTCGAAATCGGTGGTGAAACTGCCGAGACCAGATATACTGACGTTGCCCAGCATATCTGAAGCGGAAAGCTCAACCGGCAGTCGTTGTTCGCTCGGATATGCGGTTTCGGGCGAGAGGAACAACGTGTCGCCGCGTAATTCGAGTTCCTCGCCGATAGACCAGGATTCATTACCGACTGTAAGCTCGAGCGACGATTCATCGATACCGTCGGTATCGAAGATTCTGATTTTTATGGCTTGATAGGGGAGATGCGTAATTGCGCCGTCGAAAGGTTCGATAAGCTCGAACACGGGACCTTCCCCGCTGACAATTATACTCCAACTATAGTCATTTTGGTTGCTCCCGCAAACAGTCGCCATATCGGCGATGTGGAGGCCGAGCTCGATATTTCCGGCGAGGTTAAACCCCCCGGCATCGAGAACGACCGAGTCGCCGGAGAAGGACAGTTCGGCGTCCGCAACCGTGAATTCCTGTCCGTCAACGGTGAGTATAAGGCTCTCCGGCGCGACTCCGGCGAGTTCGTCTATAACGCTCGCGCCGATAGTCAAACCGACCGGCGAGATTATTTGTCCGTTACCGGGCCAGAAATCGAGCACCTCCGGTTCGGTAAAATCGAGAACGATTGAGAAATTATGAGCGGCGATTTCGTTGCCGAGAGTGTCGGCTAAACCCGATATCTCTATATTTCGTTCCCCTTCGGCGAGTTCGCTTTCGGCGAACAGCGCGAACAGAGTGTCGCCGGACAACGACAAACCGTTGGCCGCGGTAAGCGTTATACCCTCGCAACGGACGAACGCGTTTTCTATATTCACTCCGAATTCGGACTCGATAGCCGTAGCAACCTCCAGCGGGTTGCAGGAAACGACGGTGTGATTTGCGGGAAATATCGAAGCTATTTCGGGGTTAGCCGGGTCGAGAGAGAGAAGAACGCAGAAATCCGCGCTGTTGGGGCACTCGGACGCGACATCGGAAATGTGAAGGCAAACCTCGTCGCCGTCGGCTATCGAAATACCGGCGATTTTAGGGTCGAAAACGACGATTCCGCCATCGACGACCACAGCCGGGTCGGTAGCCGGATACTCGATGCTCCCGATAGTAACCTCGACGGAGTTCCAATCTACACCGGCTGGAGAATCGGATATTTGCCACGCCAACCGCTGTTTCGGCCCATCGAGCGGCTCGCCGTCAAACGGCGAAATCATGGCGACTTCGGGAGGTTCCAAATCGCTCGTCCAGTCGCCGCCGGTAGAGCTCGATATATGATTGC
>QNEE01000193.1 GCA_003645085.1 bacterium
CACTATCCCTGCAAGGAAAACGATTCCCGTTAGGACTAAAAAAAGTTTTTTGTTAGAGAATAACAATCCCTCGGCACCGGTATGACCGAACGGCACGAGCAAAAATCCCGCGGCCTTCGCCAGATTTACCGGAAAATAGCGAACGGACGGAAACGTATATGCCTCGCCACTTCCGATTAACGACCCGAGAACAGCCCATCGTATCGAAAAATAAATAATAACCGGAAACACGGTCGATACGATAACCGGCAAGAGCCGTTTCTTACGCGATTCGCAATTCATCGGTATCGCAAAGGCGAGAGCTATCGCCACCGCCGGTGCGGAAACCGCCATCTCTTTGCTAAAAAGAGCCAGTAAAAAAGCTATCGCGCTGATTATGACAAAAGAGAACCACCCTTTCTGAAGATAGATTAAAAGGAAAACGAGTCCGCCAAGGTATAGCACGGTGCAGAAAAGGTCCCCGCGGGCGCTTATCCAGAAAACGGTCGAGGGGTGCGCAGGATGAACCGCGAATATCGATGCCGCGCAAAAAGCAGCGAGGATATTCTTTTGAAATAATCGATATGCCAATAAAAAAACTAACGCTACCGCGACCAGATTAAGCGTAAAGTTCCGGAAATGATACCCGTGATGGTCGAGGCCCCAAACGCGATAGTCGAGATAGATACTGGAAAGCGTTATCGGTCTGTAAAGCCCACCCTCGCCGGTATTTCCACCGAGGCTCATTCCCCATATTCTCGAAAAGGCCTTATTAAAAGAGAGGTCTTTAACAAACGAGATAAGGCGGACGTCCTCGTTAAAATAATACATACTAAACGAGTTCAGGGATAAAACTCCGGCTAGAATAACGACCAGAACCAGCGCGGTCCAAAAAATCGCACGCTTTGAACTAAATATCGAGCTGGTATCGGATGAATTCAAGACGAGTTGGAGGTATCGGGTTATTTATATTCTATAATCAGCACTTGCTGCAATCTGTCGATTACATCTTATAACCGATTTTTCTGAGAAAATCGTGCCTGCAGGCGATATTTTCCTCGTCCTCGATACCGACAGGAGAATCGCCGTCGAAAACCCCGAGGATACCGCCGGCCTCTTCCCCCCTCGCAACAACGACTTCGACCGGATTTGCAGTAGCGCAGAATATCCGGCAGACCTCCGGCACAGCCTTGATTGCGTTCAGGACATTGATAGGAAAGCAATCCTGCATAACGATTAGAAAGCAGTGCCCGGAACCGATGCGCATCACGTTCTCTGCGGCCATTCTACGGAGTTCGTCGTCGTTACCGGCGTGCCGCACGAGTCTGTCTGCTGAAGCCTCGGAAAACGCTATACCGAATCTTGCATTCGGAACGGAATTTACCATCGCCTCGTATAAATCCTCTACACTTTTAATAAAATGCGACTGACCGAGTATAATATTTGCTCCTTCAGGAAAGATTAATTTCACCGTCTTAATATCCATACTCTCTCCTTTGTGATACTTTGTGCGTTTTGTCTGTTTGCGAAGTGCTGACGGCATTTAGCGAAGCGTCAACCTCGATGAAAAATGAAAATATCAAAAGGCAAAAGGAGAAATTTTTTATGCGACTATGTTCGACATTTCATTTTGCATTGAGCGATTGCGTATAGCTTCCGCGTGTTCGCAGCTATTTTTTATAATTCCTCCACAGTTTTCGCATACAATCCTCCAGCCTTCTTCCAAGTTCGGGGCCGCGAGCCGTAGTAACGTCGTCCTCGTTCTCCAGAACCGCATACGGAACCTTAATACCGTTGACTTCGACAAAATCCGGGTCGCCGGCGGTGAATTCCTCCCAATCGACCATTTTATAGAGCGCCTCCATCTTGTCGTCGTCGAGACCGTGCTCGAGAATACTATCCGGCCTGTCGGGATTGAAACGCATTCGGTTCTTGCGAAGAGATTCCTCATAGCTCACATCGATAAACAGTATCGCCGCCCGTTCGAGAATTTCTTTCGAGAGATGTTTATAAGCGTAGGTGTATCCACCGTGCTGGCTGCCACGCGAGAACTCGATTATTGTCGTGTAAAAATCGTGGTAGTTTTCAACGTCGCGAACCCGTTTTTTATATTCGATATTTATGCGTTCTATTAGAAGGTCCCACATATGCAGCTCGGTGAAAAAGCCGTCGGGAGTCGTATGAAGTCGCGGTTTGCCCATCTTCTCGAGAATATCGTCCTCCTCGAACCAGGTCCATAACATCGGGAAGTCGTCGATTTCCTCGAATCGGTCGATATGAAAACGCTTTACCCGTTCGTGAACCGGCTTGTTCTTAAGGTAATCGATTATCTCTGATTTTCCCGCCGCCGGTCTGCCGTGTAGCATAAGAATGTCGAAAGTATTCTTTGTCATAGTCCCTCCGAATTGTTATTCGTTTATTTTTCTTTCGAAACCAAGTTATGAGCTATGGTTTGATTTGTCAAGGCAGTAGAAATAATTCGTAAGAAAGGCAACGTTAGATTAAGATATTTCCAAGGTGTCGGTTTTTTAAAATACTCTGTTAATTATAGTTTGCCTTCAGATAATAAAATCGATATGATTATAAGCTATGTCGGGGAAAAAAAGAATATGGCCCGTTATCAAAACAATTCTCGCCGCATCGGTTCTCGTCTGGTGGGGAATTATGGTCGTTATGCTCTATTACCGCAACAAAGCGCCGGAAATCGTGGACATCCCCGACTTCAATATTATCGACGCCGGGGTGCTCTTGTCCGAAAATTATTATTCGGTAACCTTCCGCGGCGAGAAAATCGGTTATTCGAGCGTGATAAAACGCCAGTTGCAGAACGGTTTTCTCTACCAGGAATCGAGTTTCTATCGCCTACCCGTGGGCGGAGTTACACACGAGATAACCGCTCAGGGCCTTCTCACGGTCGACGATAGCCTCAGGACGAAAATAATTACATTCCTGTTCTCCGGAGACGAATACGAAACCACGGTCAACGCATCGGTCAGAGGGAGCACTTTGGTGGCGACTATCGAGTCGCAGGCCGGCATAACACAAAAAAGCTACCAGCTTACCGGACCGATATATTCATCTACCGTCATACCCGAACTTCTTGCAAAAAACACCTTTAATCCAGCGCACATCGAAATCCCGACGTTCGACCCTCTAACCTTTACAGAACGAAAATACAGTATCGTCGTCAGAGGCCGCGATAAGATAAAAAGATTCGGCTCACGAGAGGTAATGGTTGTCGGTATAGGATTCGGTGGAGTCTACGGCACGATGTTCATCGATACCGCCGGTGTATTGCTAATGGAGAAAACGCCCGAAGGTTTTATGTCCGTCCGAGAAAAGAAAGAGGTTGCATTCGATATAGATATGAAAACCGGCGGAACAAAAGACCTTCTCGATGAGTTCGCGATACCGTTGGGTTTGAGCACAATCGAAAGGCCAAGAGAAGCGATATTCCTCAGGCTCGAAATCGAAAATTTGTCGGAAGGTGTATTCGAGCTTAACGATTTTAACCAGAGTTGGGACCCGAAGAAGAAGCTTCTAACAATCGATATTCGCGGGATACCGAGAGACAGCCTGTTGCCGGCGATTACACACTCTGATACGTCGGCGACGTTCGATATCCAGTGCCGCGACAGGAGAATATTCTCGACCGCGGAAAAAATCACCGGATACTCGCGAGGCAACCTCGAACGACTTAAGGCCATCAACGAGTATTTGTATGAGAATATCGACAAAGGCTACACGGCCTCGATACCATCCGCAATAGACGTTCTCGGCCAGATGCGCGGCGACTGCAACGAGCATACTATCCTATTCGTCGCGCTCGCACGCGCACTCGGTATCCCGGCGCGAATGAATATTGGCCTTCTGTATATCGACGGTTATTTCTACTATCATGCATGGCCACAGGCTTATGCCGACGGCGCCTGGCACTCGTTCGACCCGACCCTCGGACAATACCCGGCAGACGCCACACATATCAAACTGACCTCGGGAAGCCTCGAAAGCGCCCTCGCTTTGATGCGTATCGGGGACGCTACGCTCAAACTGGACTCTCTGGCTTACCCTGATGAATAAATCGACCGGAAGGATGCGATGAATAGCGATACGACCAACAAGACCTCGAAAATAATAGAAATGACAGGCCTGACAAAGCGTTTCGGTAAAACGCTGGCAGTGGATTCGCTCGATTTAACAATCGACCGGGGCGAACTTTTTGGCTTCCTCGGTCCGAACGGCGCAGGGAAAACGACTACAATCAAGATGATTACCGGACTCGTGAAGCCGACATCCGGCAGCGTCGAGGTCGATGGCCACGATGTCCAGTCGGAACCGGAAAAGGCGAAAAGCGTAATAGGTTATATACCCGATACGCCGTATCTATACGACCGGCTGACCGGGCGCGAGTTCCTCGACCTGGTCGGCGGGCTATACGATATGCCGAAAGCCGCGGTCGAAAGTCGAATCGAATGGCTGTTCGAGCTGTTCGGAATCGAGGGCTGGGGCGACGATTTCGCCGGTGAATACAGCCACGGAATGCGCCAAAAAATAGTGATGGCGAGTGCGCTTCTGCACGACCCAGAGCTTATCGTAATCGACGAGCCGATGGTCGGCCTCGACCCGCAGTCGCAAAGGCTTGTCAAAGACGTTCTTATCGAGCTGGTCTCGCGCGGGAAAACTGTATTTATGAGCACACACACGCTGAGCGTCGCCGCGGAGCTTTGCACACGCATCGGCCTTATATCGAAAGGGAAGCTAATGGAAACATTGCCGACGGCCTCATCCGAGGAACTCGAACGGCGAATACTGAAGATAACCGGCGGCGAGCGCAAGGTCTTCTTCCCGGAAGACAAATGAATCGAATGCGGAATGTGGAAAAAGGGTATAGGG
>QNEE01000194.1 GCA_003645085.1 bacterium
ATCGGATACCCCGTCCTGATGAAAGCCGCGATGGGCGGGGGTGGCAAAGGGATGCGCGTAGTGCGCTCAAAAGAGGAACTCGAAAAGGCAATCGAAATGGGGCGACGTGAGGCTAAATCTGCATTCGGGGACGACAGCGTCTATATCGAAAAGTATGTCGAACAGCCGCGCCATATCGAGGTTCAGGTTCTCGCCGACCACCACGGCAATGTTATTCATCTGTTCGAGCGCGAATGCTCCATACAAAGGCGGTATCAGAAAATCGTCGAGGAGTCTCCGTCGGCCGCAATCGACGACGAAACGCGACTGAAAATGGGCGAGGCGGCCGTGAACATCGCAAAAGCGGTCGGATACACAAACGCCGGAACGGTCGAGTTCCTTCTCGATAAAAACAAAAATTTCTATTTTCTCGAGGTCAACGCGCGGATACAGGTCGAGCATCCGGTCACGGAACTTGTTACCGGACGCGACCTGGTGCAGGCGCAGATACGAATCGCTGCCGGCGAGAAACTTCGCTGGCAACAGGAGGACATAGCGCAGAACGGCCACGCCATCGAGGTCCGTATCTACGCCGAGGACCCGGACAACAAATTTATGCCGTCGCCTGGGACTGTCGAGTTTCTCGTCGAGCCGTCCGGGCCGGGCATCAGGCTCGAATCGGGCATATTCCAGGGTTTCACGATACCGGTGCACTACGACCCGATTATCGCCAAGCTAATCGTCTGGGCGGAGAACCGCGAAAGCTGCATCGACCGGATGGTCCGCGCGCTCGACGAATACCGAATCGTGGGCGTCGGCACGACGATAAGTTTTCTCAGGCAGATAATGCTCGACGACCGGTTCCGTTCCGGCGGTTACAACACGCATTTTCTCGAAAGTTTCGCGCCGGAGGCGGAGAGTGTCGATATGAGCGCAATCGCGGCGATAGCGGCCATCAGCGAGAAACTCACCCCGAAAATTCTCTCGACCGACCAAAAACCCGGCACGGTCAAAAGCAAGTGGAAATTGATAAAAAGGCAGAGGTTGTTGAGATAAAGTCGAACACGTCATTGCGAGCGTAGCGCGGCAATCTCCGTCAAATAACAAGATTGCCCATACGGGTCTTGGGACTTCGTCGCTTCGCTTCCCCCACGGGTCGAATAACTCGCAATGGCAATGTAAATTCAGGCGGCCAAACCCACGATACGCCTTGAAGCATTCTCCCGCCTGTGAGGCGGGAGGATGCGTTGCGGCGAGCGCAAATATCATTTGACAACCGCCAGTTAACCGTTTATATTTATTACTGATTTTGAGCTTTGGGCGAAAGATGATAATGATAGCGCACACCTAAAAAAATCGGGGGCGCGCCCGAATAAGCTGAGGTGAATATTATGTCAACGGCGACGATGTCATTGGATGCACTTGTCGAGTTCCTGCGCAGCCTTGATGACAGGACGAAAAAATACGTTTTCGAGCATGTCTTTATTATAAGCGATACTTCTCCGCTTTCTCCCGCCGAGTCTAGGGACCTTGAAATGGGTTTGAAGGAATACCGGAAAGGTAAGACAGTAGAATGGCATGCTGGAGAATAGAGTTTTCCAATGAAGCGCACAAGCAATATCGGAAATTGCCGGTCGGTTACCGAAGGAATATCGACACGGTTTTAAAAAGGCTCACCGAACGCGGACCTATTGATATAAAGCCTGTCAAAGGCAAGAAGGACGTTTACCGGATACGAGTTGGCAGATATCGAATTCTTATCAAAGCGATAACCGAAGACAACACCTACCTCGTATTCAGGATCTCTACAAAAGGCGGCGCTTACAAGAAATGACGTTTTCCCTGTCATTGTGAGCACCAATAGGGCACGTGGCACTCCCCACTTTCTACTTTCCACTCTCAACTCTTTTTCCTTGCCCCGATAACAAAGATGGATTATATTGAGGGCGACGGAGAAAGCGGGAACGAGAAAAACGAAATCCACGATGGGCAAATTCGACAAACTTCTTCTACAAATCCTGAGTGGCTCATCCGATGCGATATGAAATACGAGACTATTATTTACTGGAGCGACGAAGACCAGGCCTTCGTTGCCGATGTTCCGCAGCTCCCCGGATGTATGGCGCACGGGGACACGCAGGAAGAAGCGTTGAAAAACGTAAATGCGGCTATTCGACTCTGGATAGATACGGCGAGAGAGTTCGGCGACCCTGTGCCGGAGCCAATAGGCCGCCGCTTGATGTTCGCATAAACGGGCGCTTGCGCCGATAAAAAAGATGGTGTATATTGAGGGCGACGGAGACCGTAGGACGAGAAAAAACAGAATACCGTAAACATTTATAAGGAGGTATCATGGAAGATTTAGGTGGATTACTTTTTATAGGTTTTATAGTTGTTCTGTGGTTTGTACTTATTTTCGTAGTAGGAAAACAATGGGAAAAGAAAGGTTATTCTAAAGTTGCAGGACAGGCCGTAGCTTTCTTTTTTAGCCCCATTTTGGGGGCGATAATTGGAGCTATACTTTCGCCAAAAAAAGAAGTTATCGAAGAAAGAGAACTAAAAGCTGGCAAACTGAAAAAATGCCCCTATTGCGGGGAGATGATAAGAAACGAAGCCGTTAAATGCAGATATTGCCAATCGGAGATTAAATGAGGAGATGTAGAGACGGGTCATGACCCGTCTCTACAAAACGGGACGGATATATCCGTCCCCAACGAAATCGACAAATTTAACCCATTTCCCCGTAACTCTTTGAAAAAACTGTTGTTCACGGGCAAAAAATGAGCGGTTTTTTTGTGTGGCAAAGCCCGTGAGATGGTCGAAAATAGGTCTTGAAAAAGTTGAAACGGGTCTTGGGAACTGAAAAAGAACTCCTGGGAACGCAAAAAAAGTCTTGGGAAAGCCTGGGCGACAACAACTTACGCGAAATCGCACAAATAATGTGCAGAAGGAAAGGGGAATATCGCGGAGATCACGGTCGATGTCAAAGACTAGCCGTAGAGACGTAGCATGCTCCGTCTCTACAAAACCGAAAACGACGAATATATTGTAGGGGAGGCATATATGCCTCCCGCCTTTTTTATTGCACAGCGCAACTTCATTCGTTACATTAATCTCATAAAATCTCCGCGCTCTCTGCGGTAACCGCGCGCGGGGGGCGGCACTCGAACCCTTATTTCGATATGATTAAACTCCTCCATACGGCCGATATCCATATAGGCGACAAGCGCTATGGCCGTTACGACCCGGAACGCTCGGTCAATACGCGCCTCGACGACCAAAAGAGATGTCTTTCGCATCTAGCGGATATCGCTATCGCAGAGTGTATCGACGCCGCGATTCTCGCCGGGGATATCTATCATGGCAGGTCGCCGTCGCCCGCCGAGGAGGACGTTTTCGCGCAGTTCGTCGCACGCCTAACCGGAGAGGGAATCCACGTATTCGCACTGGCCGGAAACCACGAACGTCCCGCGATTCCGGGGCGGGCCTCTCCGCTGACGCATATCGCGACACTCGGCATCGAGAGGTTCCATTTCCTCTCGGAAATCGGTTTAACCGTTGTCGATATCGGCGCCCAAAAGCTCGCCGTAATGGCGATACCGTGGCCACAGCGAAGAGAGCTTTACGACGCGGGAATCATAAAATCGGGAGAATCGCCGTCCGCCGAGGCCTGGGATATGTATATCTCCGACAAGGTCGATAACCTTATCGAGCAAATCCCCGAAGACTCGACAGCGATACTCGCGGCACACCTTTGGACAGCGAACGTCGCCGGGCCGAGCAAACGGAATATACGCGGCGAACCGGTCTGCCATGCTGGAACCCTCGCCCAAAAACCGTTTCGGTATATCGCGCTCGGGCATATCCACGCGCATCAGCAGGTCTGGCCCGACCCTCCGGCGGTCTACTCCGGCAGCGTCGATAGGACGGATTTCACCGAGAAGAATATCCCAAAAGGCGCGGTTATCGCCGAAATCGACGAGGAAAAGACCTCCTGGCGATTTGTCGAAACCCCCGCGCGGAAATTCGTAACGATAGATATCGATCTCTCCGGCTTTTCCGACCCGATAGAGGCAATAGCCAAGAAAGCGAAAGCGTGCGACATCGAGGGCGCGGTCGTCCGAATCGACGTTACCCAAAAGCATGGAGACCCGCCTATCGACGGCCGCAGGATTCGCCCAAAACTGCCGGCACCGTTCTTTTTGCGGGTTGTCCGAAAGGTGATAACGGAGGATCTCGAACCTATCGAGCTGAAAGCCTACGACCCAATCGGCGCGCTGGGCGAGTATATCGACAACCGCGAGGAACTCAAACCGGACAAAGAAAAGCTAATCGCTCTCGCGTTGAAACTTAAGAAGGATATTATTTGGAAATGATTCCTCTCGAACTGACTCTGGAGAATTTCCGAAGCTATCGTGGGCCAGAAACAGTGAATTTTAGCGGTCTGCGGCGAGTTTGCATAATAGGTCAGAACGGCAGCGGCAAATCCACACTGATTGCCGCGATGCTGTGGGCGCTTTTCGGGAAATCGAATCTTAATACTAGCGAGCTTATCCGCACCGGCGCAAAATCCACCAGAGTCGAACTGCTATTCTCCGCCGAGCAAGATAAATACCGCGTCATCCGCATCGCAAAACGCAGGAAATCGAGTGCGAGCACACAAGCCTCGTTGGCGCGCCTGACCGACCATGGCGAAGAGCCGCTCGAAGACGGTGTAAAATCGGTGAACACGACTATCGAGCGCATTCTCGGTATGGACTACTACGGTTTTACGTCGGCGAGTATCCTGCTCCAAGGCAACGCCGATAGGTTTTCGTCGATGGCGCCCGCCGAGAGAAAAGAATTCCTTGCGGAGATACTCGGTCTATCCCTTTGCGACGAA
>QNEE01000195.1 GCA_003645085.1 bacterium
ATTAAACGGATTCGGATAAACCTCCAGAATCGCATAATCATCCGGCCTGTATCCGGTCTCGAAGACGTCGGTGGAATTCGCGCTTCCGGGCGTGCCCTCTCCCGCGCTTGCCTGCCAGTTCGCCGCGTCGTTATTGTCCTCGGCGGGGTCGATAAGCTCCAGGGACGGCCCGTCGCCATTCGGTGCGGTTGGCCACGGGTCGTCGTTGCCGAAATAAACATAATCCATCAACGTGCCCGCGTCGTCGTAGAGCCGCACGGCGTCACCGGGGCTATTATTCAAACCCCAACTGACCGAACCGACAACGCCGGTAATCGAGTATCTCGCCTCGATGCTATCGGGGTTTTTAGCGATTACGAGGAACTCGCCCGCCGCGATTATAACGCCGTCCGGTATCTCGAACTCGTTGTAATCGTTGTCGTCCTTGACCTTCCAGCCCGACGCGTCTATAGCCACAGTTCCGCGATTGTAAAATTCGATAAACTCGCCATAACTGTCCGAGCCGATGGGATTATACATAATTTCGTTGACCACGAGGTCGCCGTCGACAGTGTCGCCGCTGGTTACCGTGTATGCGAATGTCCAACTCGTGTCGGAATGTAGGCTGTCGTCCTCGACAACGAGATAATACCGCACAGTCGAACCGACCGGAACGGGCATAATAAACGCGCCATAGACATCGTCGCCGGCGGAACCGTCGTTGTGCGCGCCGTCGTCCGCCATCGCGACAGAGTCGTCCGGCGCGTCGTCGATACTGAAAAAGCAGAGCGCTTTGCTTATAGTCCCGTCGTCTGTGATAGTCGCGTTAATAGTAACCGTGTCGTCTGGCGTCGGGGTTAACGGCGTATGTTCGATACCTGAAACGGTCGGTGGGTAATCGTCCACAGTGCCGTAAATCGAGTTCACCGCACCGGGAGTTCCGCCGTCGGGAGTGCTGCCGCCCCAGTTAGCCGCCGCGTTCGACGGTCCCATCGGGTCGATTCTCTCCAGCGATTTCCCATCACCGTCGCCACCCCAGTCGTCGTCGTAATTAACCGAATCTATCGTGACTGTCCCCTCGCGGATAACCAGCTGGTCGTAGCTGTTGCCGAGGAGAATCCCCAATCCGACGGCGTCGAGGTCCGGTGTGAAGGGGAACGGCACCGAATCGTTCTCGGCGACCTTTATAGTAAGATAGCCTCCGCCCATAATATCGACATCGGGGAAAACGAACGTCCCTTCGCCGTCGGTAAGCTGCCAGGTCGAGTCCAGATGGATAGTCGCACCGGTTACATTGTGAAGTTCGACCCACTCGTTATCGGTGCCGGATTCGGGGCCGTTGAACATAATCTCGTTGACCACGATGTCTCCGGGGCTTGCTGCGAACAGCGTTGCCACAGCGAGAATAACCGATAAAATCACCTTTTTCATTCTCTTTCCTCCTTTTTTGCTTCGTTGCGCGAGCGATATTTTTTAAGATATATTAATTCGGTTTTCGATGTGCTGAAGAACGTCTCTGTAATCGCGTTGTCATAGCAGTCGCCGGTGCGGCTCATACTCGGAATCATCTTATGTTTACCCGGAAGATTCTGGGACTCTTTACAGGCGAATCGGCTTCCCCGACCGGAGTGGAATATCACTCGCGGCAACTGCGAGATAAAGCCATCTATCGTGCGGCTTTAAACGACATTCGCCGGGGAAGGCGTATTTCGGGCCGTCGAGATACTGCCTCTTCCAGCGCGACAGCATATTCGGGTTGGTTCCGAGGTTCCGCGCCACCTCCTTTCGAAAGACAATTTGATACCTTTCTCCGTGTCCGTCAAATCGAGGGAAGGTCATTTAGTGGTTATTTGCCTGACTGTTACTCAGATTCGTAAGACTCTTCGTAAAACTCCCTTTCTACATCTTCAGGCGCACGGCTTTCTATCCCGTTACGGATGAATGTCGGCGTGCTCGAAGCGAATAGACAATCTCTGAGGTATTCATAATCCAGCGCGATAAATTTATCACAGACATGCTTAAGGTGTATCGAGACCTCGAACGGGAAAAAAGCGCTTATCACATTCAAGCCCATATCCTTCACTGCTTCTACGGCGGGTGCATAGTCGCCGTCGCCCGTAACGATGAACCCGACATCGTAAACCTTCTCGGCACCGAAGCGGACGAGGTCTATGGCGAGCTGGACATCGACTCCTTTCTCTATTAGGTCGTCTCCGCGACGCTCCATTCGTCCCGTTACAACCTGCATATAGGGGACTTCCATTAAATAGGTCAAGAATTTTTGCTGGTTATTAAACAGCCTTTCGTCATCCTCTTTTTTGAAAAGAGCGGTATAGAAATAGCCCCGTATAAGGTCGTATTTTTCGGTTAGACGCTCTAGAAATTTCTCGTAGTTAAGGTTATAGTTTCCCACATTCTTTTTCAAACCGAAATACAGATTATTCCCGTCGATAAAGACCATCGCTCGTTTCGACATCGAAAACCTCCTGACAATCGAACAAAAGTTAAACTTACTGTATTCTAAGTATTTTTTTACCTACAAGTCGTCCGGGATAGGCCAGCGCAGGACTTTCGTTCTTGCGGCTTTAGCCTCGTCGAGACGACCAATCGGAGTGGTTACTGGAGCCCGATGCAGAAGCTCCGGGTTCTCCGCGGCCTCCTTCGCGATTTTTATCATAGCATCTGCGAAAGCGTCCAGCGATGCTTTGCTTTCCGTCTCTGTCGGCTCGGTCATTAGGGCGTCCGGCACGATGAGCGGGAAAGACATAGTCGGTGCGTGGAATCCGTAATCGAGGAGCCTTTTGGCGACGTCGATATTGCGTATTCCGTATTCCTTAAGGGTTGTCGCATCCGCCACAAACTCGTGCATCGGTGTGCCGGAATACTTCAATCCATAATAATCTTGGATTCGAGAGAGCAGATAATTCGAATTCAACACCGCCCATTCGCTAACCTCGCGGAGGCCCTCCGAACCGAGCATCCTGAGATAAACCCACGCTTTAACCATTACGAGAAAATTGCCCCAGAAACCGGATATCTTGCCGATAGAATCGGGGCGGTCCCAATCGAAGAACGGTTCGTTGTTTTCGTCTCGGACAACGACCGGCACCGGTAAAAACGGAGCGAGATGTTCCTTCACGCTTACCGGGCCGCTGCCGGGGCCACCACCGCCATGCGGAGTGCTGAAGGTTTTATGCAGATTAAAATGCATCACGTCGAAACCGATATCTCCGGGGCTAACTATTCCCATAAGTGCGTTCAGGTTGGCACCGTCCATATACAACTGCGCTCCTACACCGTGAACCATAGCAGCGATTTCTTTCACATCCCGCTCGAAAATGCCGAGCGTATTCGGATTTGTGAGCATAACCGCGGCCGTTTCGGTGGATAGAATGTTTTTTAACGCATCGATGTCGACCAGACCGTCCGGACCGCTCTTTATCTGGACGGGTTTATATCCCGAGAATACTATGCTTGCCGGGTTCGTTCCGTGTGCACTATCCGGAAGAATAACGTCTCTACGTGGATTACCGTTTTTCTCGTGGTATGCTCGAATTACCAGCAAGCCGGTAAATTCGCCGTGCGCGCCTGCCGCCGGTTGAAGAGTAATCGCGTCGTGAGACACTATACCGCAGAGCATCTCTCCTAGTTGAGCCATAACCTCGACAGCGCCGCCGGAAAAACCTCCTAAAGCAAACGGGTGAAGCGACGCGAACCCAGTCAAGGCCGCGGCGTCCTCATCGACCTTCGGGTTATATTTCATTGTGCAACTGCCAAGCGGATACAGTCCTTTATCGACGTGATGGTTGAGCGTGGAGAGTTTCACAAAATGGCGCATTACGTCGACCTCCGCCAGCTCTGGCAGACCGATTTTGCCTTCGCGTCTCATTCTACCTGGAATAACCGACCTGTCGGCCTCGGGAACGTCCGTGGTTGGCAAACTCGCACCGGTTAATCCCGGACGAGATAACTCGAACACCGTTTTTTCGATTATTTTCGTTGTCATTTATTCGTTTTCTCCCTCTATTTCCGGTTCGTCGGGCATCACTTTTTCGAGTAGTATCATCCTGTTTTTAGGTGCCATAGATAATCGCATAAGCTCTCTGGCCGATACGTATTCGCTCGGTTCTACCCGGCAATTATTCACGGTTAACGACATCGCATATTTTACCGTCTGATTATCGACGCTCGACGATACGCGCATCTCGCCGAAATCGTTTTTAAGGACGGTCGGTTCACTAACCCAAACGACCCGGTAACCGTCTGGAATCCGCACCTTAAACGAATAATTTTCCCTGAACGGCGTGGGTAAAACCAGTGGTTCGACGCGCTCGTCGATACTCGTATTTATTTCGGTCCCGGCAAAGTCCATCGGGTTACCGGGGAAATTAAATATCATCATCTCGCCCTGCTTAAAAGCGAAATCCTTCGATTCGAATCGCAATTCCAATGAGGGGTTCTTATCGAGGTTTTCGAGACTCGAAAAACTAAAAGACGAATCGCTCGACAACTCACCCTCGCCGAGATTCGACACGATATTTTCGAGCCGCTGGAGCCGGCGCCTCGGCGAGGCGTCCCTGAAGTCCATTCTTAACCCGCGCTCATAATTCCCTCTGAATAATGCCGACATTTTACCGAAAATAGCCCCTTCGTAATCGAGCGTCAGTTCGAAATCGATATCCATTCCGTTGTCAGATGGAGCTATATTAGGCACTTCAACCAATTCCCCTTTACCACGACTCATAAGAAGCGCTTTTTCCCCGTCGTATCCTGGCAAACTACCCGGTGGTGTGTAATCGTCTTCGGTCCACAACCATAAAC
>QNEE01000196.1 GCA_003645085.1 bacterium
ATTGAGGAGGTTCTTGCCGCCGTGATGTCGGAGTGTGATTCGTTCGCGGGCGTGGTTTTGACATCCGGGTCGTCCGGGACGCTCGGCTGTGGAGATTATCTCAAGGAAAAATTCCCGGCATCGAAAATCGCAGTCGGCGAGGCGCTTCAGTGCCCGACGCTGCTATTGAACGGCTTCGGCGGGCATCGCATCGAGGGCATCGGCGATAAGCATGTCCCGTGGATACACAATGTTAAGAACACCGATATGGTGATCGCAGTGGACGATGAAAGGGCAATCCGGCTGATGCGGCTTTTCAACGAACCCGTGGGGCGCGAAGCACTGAAATCCGCAAAAGTCCCGGACGGGATAGTCGATAATCTCGATTTGCTGGGAATATCCTCGATAGCTAATCTTATAGCGTCGATAAAGTTCGCGAAATATTACGAACTAACCGAGCGCGACATAGTCTTCACCGTTTTCACCGACTCGATGGAGCTATACGAATCGCGGCTTCGCGAGGCTCATGCCCACGGCGAGTATACAGCGACGGACGCGGCGGTCGATCTCGACCTCTTGATGAACATCACCTGCGAGAACACACTCGAACTGGATTACTACGGCAGAAAGCGCATCCACAACCTGAAATACTACACGTGGATTGAGCAACAGGCGAAACGGCTCGAAGAGCTAAACGCCCAGTGGCACGACCGCGAATACTGGCCGCGCATCCACGAGTTGGTGCCGAGGATTGACGAGTTGATAGAGGAGTTTAATTGGAGGGTACTCGGTTGAAAACCCTCGAAGCGAACATTTGTTCGTTTTTCGCTTGACTTTTCTAGTAACCAGTTATATGATTAGAAAAAGAGGGTTCTTGCGAATATGACTAAACTGCAAAAAGAATTACCAAAAGTTGGTCGTTGGGCAGAAGAAAAATATAAGTTGCTCAAATGTTACATTGATATCTTTTCGACGGGGATGAAGAACAAATGGCCACAAAGGGTATATATTGACCTATTCGCAGGAGCTGGTAGTGCGATTATTCGGGATTCAAACACAATCGTCGATACTTCAAGTGTTATAGCGCTTAATGTAAAGAACCCTTTCAATAAGTATATATTTTGCGAAAAAGACAATAAGAATTACACCTTATTAAAGAAAAGAGTCAAAAGAGATTTCTCCCAGAGTAATTTCAAAATTATTAATGGAGATTGCAACGAAGTAATAGATGAGATTATCGGAGAAATCCCTTCAGATTCAAATGTATTGACTTTTTGTTTTGTAGATCCTTTTGGGTTGCATATTAAATTTGATACGATAAGAAAATTATCTCAAGGGCGTAGAATCGATTTCTTAATATTATTGGCTTTAAGTATGGACGCAGTTAGAAATAAGAAGCTATATATAAGGGAAGACAACGATACGTTAGACAACTTTTTAGGGGGGAAGAGTTGGAGGGCCAAAAAGGCTGCAATTAAAAATATGAACCGTAATGACTTCAGGCGGTTTTTAATAAACGAATATAGTAATAACATGTATCAAATTGGCTATAAAAAGCCTTCGTTCGGTAACACAAAAGAAATTAAAGCGAGTGATAATCTGCCTCTTTATCATCTTGCTTTCTATTCTAAAAGCGATAGAGGCTACGATTTTTGGAGAGAAGCAAAAAAATATAGCACTAACCAACTTAGTATCGAGTTCCCAAATGGCCTATAACTCATCAATAGAATGGACAGAAACAACCTGGAACCCCGTTACTGGTTGCACGAAAATTAGCGATGGTTGCCTCAACTGCTATGCCGAACGTATGGCGCGGAGACTTCGGGCTATGGGACAGAAGAAATATGCCAACGGTTTCGATGTTACGGTTCACCCCGATGTTCTCGACGAACCAAATCACTGGCTAAAAAGCCGTTTAGTTTTCGTGTGCTCGATGAGCGATTTATTCCACGACAAAGTTTCATTGACCTTTATTCAGAGAGTATTTGATGTAATGGAAAACAACCCAGACCATACATTTCAGGTTTTAACGAAAAGGTCGGAGCGCCTCGTTAAAATCGCCGATAAATTACCGTGGCCTAATAACATATGGCTTGGTGTTACGGTCGAGAACTCAAAATATATCTCGCGGATCGATGACCTGAAGAAAACCCCCGCGAAAGTCAAGTTCGTTTCTGCAGAGCCATTATTATCCGAAATTCCAACCCTCGATCTACGCGACATTCATTGGGTTATTGTCGGCGGCGAATCCGGACCCGGAGCCAGACCGATCGAAACAGAATGGGTAACGGATATCAGAGACCAATGCGCAAAAGCAAATGTAGCCTTCTTTTTCAAACAATGGGGCGGATTAAACAAGAAAAAGGCCGGTAGAGAACTTGACGGGAAATTGTATAGTGAATTGCCTCTCGACACACTCAATGTTTAACTCCATACTTTGTTTCTCCTTGTTTATTGTCAGTAGGGTTTATATATTCAAAACGCAAGCAACAAAACTACGGAGGATAAAATGGTTTTCAAAATAGTTATCCATAAAGAAGCCAGCGGCGGATTTTGGGCAGAGGTTCCGGCTATCGCGGGGTGCGCGTCCCAAGGGGATTCGGTCGAAGAGCTTGTCGAGAATATCAGAGAGGCTATCCGCGGTTGTCTCGCCGCCGGTGCCGAGGTTCTCGACGCCGACGCGGAGGTTTTGGCGGTCGCGCTGTGAAAACGATGACCGGGAAGGAACTGGTTAGGCTCCTCGAAAAGAACGGCTGGGAGGTAATTCGCATCGAGAGCAGCCATCATATAATGAAAAAACCGGGCGAAAAGGCGACGCTGTCGATACCTGTCCACACCGGGAAAGATATTAAACCGGGGTTGCTCAATTATTTCCTCAAACAAGCTGGATTGAAATAGACCGTTCGCGAAATGAGCGGTATCTTAAATGAATCCGATATTCCTTAAAAACTGCTACTATATCGCCACGTTCAACGACGCCGGCGACGAGTTATCGAATCACGATATTCTCATTAAAGGGAATGTTATCGATAAAATCGCGCCAAATATCGAGCTTGCGCCCGAGGACGCCGCGAATGCCGAGATTATCGACTGCTCGGACTATCTGATTATCCCGGGGATGGTCAACTGTCATCATCATTTTTATCAAACTCTCACGAGGAACCTCCCGGGCGCGCAGGACGCGAAGCTGTTCGACTGGCTGAAATATCTCTATCCCGTCTGGGCGCGCCTCGACCCCGATGCCGTCTACTATTCGACGTTGCTTGCCACCACGGAGCTTCTGAAAACCGGCGCGACCTGCTCATCCGACCAGATGTATGTTTATCCCGAAGGTTTTGAAGGCGATATAATGGAAATTCAGTTCGAGGCGGCATCGAAAACGGGCATTCGCTTTTCGCCGACTCGCGGCTCGATGACTCTCGGCGAGAAGGACGGCGGTCTCCCGCCGGATAGTGTTGTGCAGACCGCCGACGAGGTCGTTAGGGATATGGAGCGGGTTATCGAAAAATTCCACGACCCGTCGCCGCTGGCGATGCGTAAAATCGCGCTGGCGCCGTGTAGCCCATTCTCGGTCGATAAAACCGTTATGGTCGAAACTGCGCGAGTGGCGAGAGAATATAACGTAATCCTCCATACCCACCTTGCCGAAACCGAAGACGAAAACCGGTTTTGCCTCGAAAAATACGGCAAACGGCCTCTTATGCTTATGGCCGATTGGAGTTGGCTCGGCGAGGATGTATATTTCGCCCATGGCATCTGGTTTAGCGACGAAGAGTTGGAATTGCTGCAAGATTCACGAACGGGTATCTGTCATTGCCCGACATCGAATATGCGCCTCGGCTCGGGAATTGCACGCGTCAGAAAGATGCTCGATATGGGCATCCGCGTCGGTCTCGGTGTCGATGGTTCGGCGTCTAACGACACCTCGGATATGCTCGGCGAGGCAAGGCAGGCGTTGCTTCTTCAACGCGTCCAATACGGTTCGGACGCGCTATCTGCAAGGGACGTTCTTCGGATGGCGACTATCGGCGGTGCGGAACTGCTCGGTTTCCCAAAAATCGGTCGAATCGAACCGGGATACGCGGCGGATATGGCGATATTCGATATGTCGGGTCTGCAATACGCGGGTGCACAATCCGACCCGCTGGCCGCAATTATTTTTACCGGTTATAATCACGGGACGGTTCATACGATTGTCGATGGCGAGATTGTGGTGCGAGACGGCAAACTCACGAGGCTCGACGAGGGGGGAATAGCAGAGAACGCGAATAGAATAGCCCGTAAACTCGCAAGGGTATGAGTTTCCTGCTGGATGGCCGATTTTCATTTGCAAAAAAGAGTAACAATCTTCTTGACAATAGAAGCCGCTATCTATATGATGTGCAGGCTTGAGGGTGTAGCTCAGTCGGTAGAGCACCGGCCTTTTAAGCCGGTTGCCGAGGGTTCGATTCCCTCCGCCCTCATTTTTTGTGCGTAATGAGTTACCTATAACTTTTTTTTCAGCCCGCAAACTACTCGCCCTTTATTCAAAATCGATACTGCCCTCCGAGGGTATTTTCGGTCTATCCAAACGCTACGTTAAAGGGGTATTTCAGGGAAAATTGACGGGTAATATTACACCGTAAAAAATAATTGCGGGGAATATGACCACATTTGCGACGCGATATTCTGGTTATCTTGTTGTATTATAATAGATTAGGGTTTTGGCATAGCTATAGCATATTATTATTTAGGAAAATACTAAACTTAAACGTTAAACGTTGAAATTTAAGTTCGAAATAAATATAATTATAA
>QNEE01000197.1 GCA_003645085.1 bacterium
CTGGATGGGTGGGGGCGTTGCGGGGGCTATTAAGAAAGCCGGAGGAGAGGAAATCGAAATCGAAGCTATGAAAAAAGGGCCTGTCCCGGTCGGCGAAGTCGCAATAACTGACGCCGGGGCGCTCGATGCAAAGAATATAATCCACGCCGTAGTGATGGGCCAGGACCTTAAAACAAACGAAGAGTATATACGCAACGCGACACGCAATACAATCAAAGCCGCGGACGATATACCTGTTCAATCCTTGGCATTGCCCGCTTTCGGCACAGGCGTCGGACATTTCCCCGCGGAACAATGCTCGAAAATTATGGTCGAGGAATCTGTCGAGGGCCTGCTTTCAGCTAAAAACCTCTTGCAGGTTAAGATAGTCCTGAAGGACGCCGGCATCTACGAAATATTTAGACAGGCACTGGAGCGTAAATTCAGTCGGAAATAACGGGGTGTCGTAAATACCGCGTTCTCAAATCATTAGTTACGCTGACCAAACAAAGCCTCTATACTCATTCTGCGCACAATTCTCTGAAGTTTCTATCCGCCGATCGCAACTTGTGAAATTTTGCACTTGACAAACCTTTTTTCCTCATTATAATTGAGATAAAATTCACAAAAGCACCAAAAACGGTCTATTGTGCCATTCTCAGGGAAAATATCACCTCTCACAATACAGAGATTGTCGCTTTACCTGCGGGTATTAAAAGAATACGCCGCTATGGGGAAAGTCGCCGCCTCCAGCGGAGAGATAGCCGAAGCCACTGTCTCCACCGCAGCTCAGGTTCGGAAAGACCTTTCGTATTTCGGTTCTTTCGGGAAAAAAGGCCAGGGATACAATATAGACGAATTGATAGAAGCAATCGAAGGTATTCTCGGGCTGGACCGAAGATGGAAAGTGGCCCTGGTTGGCCTCGGCAAAATAGGGCAATCACTAATCCAGTTCAAGGAATTCGGTCAAATCGGGTTCGATTTTGTGGCAATTTTCGAGAAAGACCCCGAAAAAATAGGTAAATCATTTAACGGTATCCCGATATATCATATCGACGAAATGCCGCGGGTATGTGAGGAAGAGACAATCCTTATCGCATTGGTCGCTGTCCCTGCAGAATCTTCGGAAGAGGTTTTCCAGAGAGTATTGGACGCCGGCATCAGAGGCATATTGAATCTTTCGGGGCGATGCTGCTTCAAACCGCCGCCACACGCTTTTATCAAAAATGTCAATGTGGCTGCCGAAATAGAGTCTTTAAGTTACTATCTCACGCATTTTTGAATGTCTCTATTCGATTAGACCGAATCTCGAAAAAACCGGAGCGTATAAATGTCGTTTTTCCAAATATCGAGAGATAGTCTTCCAGATTTGCTCGCTGCGCTTTACGACCGCAGAGAACTTTTCTGGGTAAATTCATCCGGTGAAGGTAAACCGAGATTTTCCCGCGCTATAAAAGACGAAATCCCCGATTATGTTTTACCGCCGTATCGCGGAGTCGAACCGATTAAAGGTATATTATTCCCTCCGAAACAGGAAGTCGCCGAATACCCGGAACCGTCCCGGAAAATACTCGATATCGAGCCGAAAGAGCGAGCGATATTCGGGATTACGGCGTGCGACCTCGAAGGAATACGCATTTTCGACCGCGTTTTTATGGAGGACGACGAGTTCATCGACCCTTTCTATGTAGCCAATCGAAAGAACCTCTTCATAGTAACGGTCGATTGCACCGATATTTATCCATCCTGTTTCTGCAGCCTCGTCGGAGGGCAACCGTTCCCCGAAAACGGATTCGACATTAACCTGACGCCAGTAGAAAATAGTTACCTCGTCGAAACCGGGACGACCGACGGCGAGGAACTGATTCGCGAGATAGGAGCACACGAAGCACCCAAAGACCTTATTACATCCAGAGAGAAAATCCGTAAAGCGGTAATTTCAAGACTCGAAAAGCAAAACCAACCGTTTGAAACGCCGAAGGATTTTATCGACCTCGTAACCGAAAACCAGAAACAGGCAAAAAGCTACGAGCACCACGGTTCTACTTGTGTTTCCTGCGGGGCCTGCACATATATCTGTCCCGGATGTTTTTGTTTCGCTATATCCGATAATCCATTAGAGAATGGCATCTTCCAGCGGTCGACGACCTGGGACAGCTGTCAGTTCTCCGGCTTTTCGCGGATGGCCGGGATGCTCAATCCGAGAGGCAAAATGGTTCAGCGTTTCGCGCATCGATATAATCATAAATTCTTCCATTACCCGTGGCGATATGGTGGTCATCCCGCCTGCGTCGGTTGCGGTCGGTGTATAGATAATTGTATGGGTAGAATAGATATGCGCGCCACATTAAGAGACCTTTCCGCCCAGAGCGTTTCGGCGATGTATCCCGCGCCGTCGCCGCTACCGGGTGAAAATCCCACAGGCCAAACGGACAGCAAATAACAATGCCAATAATGCCTGATGAAATGAAAAATATCTACTATCCAATCGAGGCCGAGGTTATAAAGGTTATCCCCGAGACCCCGACGATTAAGACCTTCAGGTTTAGACTATCGGAAACACTCTCCTTCCGCGCGGGGCAGTTTGTCCAGTTGACCGTCCCGGGAATTGGCGAGGCTCCGTTTACGCCGTCTTCCGCTCCTGGCGAATCCAAAGAGCTTGAAATTACAATCTTACGCGCAGGTAGAGTTACCGATTATTTGCACGACAATATAGATGAAGGCAGCCGGACAGGCATTCGAGGGCCTTTCGGAGAAGGGTATCCAACCGATAAGTTTAAAGGACACACCGTATTGGTCGTCGGAGGCGGAGTCGGTCTCGCTCCGATGAGAGCCGGTATATACGGGCTTTTTCAGGAAGTCGACGATTACAAAAGAATCTCAATCAAATTCGGTGCGAGAACGCCGGAAGATTTCTGTTTCGCCGAAGAGTTCGACGATTGGGCAAAGAAACCGAAAACCGACCTGACGTTGACAATCGACAAACCGTATCCCGGCTGGACAGGCAGGGTCGGCGTGGTTACCGTGCTTCTCGACGAACTGGACGTCGATATCGACGATACCTATGTTATAAGCTGCGGCCCCGAGATAATGCTCAAGTTCGTTACTCTAAAACTAATGGACCTCGGTTTCGACCCTTATCATATATACCTTTCGATGAACAGGCGGATGAGTTGCGGTCTCGGGAAATGCCACCGTTGCAATATCGGTCCTTATTATATATGCAAGGACGGGCCGGATATGTGTTACGGAGATATTATGAACTACCCGAACGTATTCGGTTAATAAATAGGGATTTTCTATGCCGGTAATAACGACGAGATGTATGTTCTGTCCGATGCAGGATGTTTTCCTCATCGAGGAGGAACCCCGAAAAGACGCGCCAACACTGGGGAGGAAATCGCTATACGCACTCGAATACGACGTTAATCGGGATAGAGGATTATGCGGACGCGGCAATTTTTGTCAGGAACTCGCCACACACCCGTCGAGGCTTTTCCGTGCGAAAAAGGGCGTGGAATACTCGACCGTAGAAAAAGTCGCTTCGGATTTTGCCGCAAATCTACAAAGTCTTTCGGGCGAGAAAATAGCCATTATGCTCGACGGCTCTCTTACTCTCGAAGAAACCGCAAAAGCCCTCGCTCTCGCCGAGAAAATCGGCACAAAACTGGTCGCGCTGTCGCCCGCAGAGGATATCGCCGTAGCGCCGTTTAAAAATAGTTTCACATTCGAAGACGTTTCGAGAGCGGTAACTAACGTCGTTATCGGCGATGTTATGACCCTTTCACCCACGATTACGAAGCTTCTACACGACGCTAGAGCGTTGGAACGCGGTTATACCATTATTGCAATCGATACAGTAAAAAGCCGCACCGGCTGGTTCGCGCATCCGGAGCTTATAACACCCATCGGGAAAACCACAGAACTTATTAGCGCTATATCCGAGACGATAGAAAGTAAACGCCCGGAGGATAAATCCCTCGAAAATATAGGCATATCGCCGGGGGATTTCGATTGGACAGTATCCGCTATCGAGAAAGCGTCGGGCAAAGGTAATATTATCGTGGCCCCGGGGTGGCATTTTGCGGACGCGTTCGGTGTATGTGCCGCCGCGAAAAAACTTGCTGAAACCGCAAAGCTTAAATTCGGCGTTCTTCCGCTTACTACTAACAGCAGAGGTATTTACAGACTTCTCGCTAACGCGGGTTGCGATATCGCCGGGACGTATAAGGCTCTTTATAACGGTGAACTCGACGCGCTTCTCGCTATCGACTGCGACCCGCTGGAGTCTTTACCGAAAAGTAAGATTCCGAAAATCTTCGGTTTGACCGGCCAGTTGCCGACGGATTCTTATGAAAAGGTGTCGCATTTTATACCGTCGACGTTTCTGTTCGAGAAAACGGGGACACTACTGGGAACGGAAGAAGGTATTATCGAATTAAACGAAAAGATTAACGGCCCGGGAGTTTTGGGCGCGGGCGAAATAATAGACAAAATTTTCAGCGGCGAAGCACCCGTTCCGGACAATCTCCGCGAAACGGTTTTAAACTTCGAAGAACCGAAAGAATCGCCGGTAGCTATTTCTAAAATCCCGAAAGCCGGTATTATTGGCGTTGGTCAAGGGCACGTATTCCACCATAGCGACGGCCGTTACACACGCAGGACTAACTTTATAAACCTTCACGACGCCGAAAATGTTAACGCTGCCCTTGTTCCAATAGCCATTGCCGATAGGCTTGGAATAAAAAACGGCGACCGTATAAGAATAAGCAGCGAATCCGGCAACGCGGAAC
>QNEE01000198.1 GCA_003645085.1 bacterium
GGTATTTATCGACGGCGTGATACGGCACACCCGCCAGCGGCGTCGGTTCGGGCATACCGTGCGAACGCTTTGTCAACGTGATTCCGAGGACCTCGGACGCGATTTTCGCGTCGTCGTCGAAAAGCTCGAAAAAATCCCCCATACGGTAGAGTAGGAGCGCATCCGGCACCTGCTCCTTTATGCGGTAATACTGCGCCATCAGTGGCGTGGTCTTCTGTTCGCGTTTCGGGATTTTCCGTCGGCCCATAATGTCCCTTTATCGATAAGTTTGTCATAATTTTGTTTTATCGAATTATACGTGTCATCCAGTAAAAATCAAAGGGATTTTTTGCAAAATGCAATAGTTTTAAAAATAGAATTTCACCGCAGAGAACGCAGAGAGAAATCGTAATGGCAGAGCGCGCTCAGCCCAACTATCGCTATCCGGCTGGCGCGGGGGCAGGGAAAGGCTGGCGTAGCTCGTGCATCCAAAATAATTTATTTTAATACGAATCGGACATAGCACGAGATATGACAGCCTTTGGGGATGAAGGGGTTTTTGCGTTCGGAAATAATATATTCAAAAAACCTTACCGAACTTAGCAAAAACCGTGACAGCCCGGTTTCGAGGAAAACAGTTCGACAAAAAAACAGCTTGACGAATAATAATCGACTTCGTATTGTGTAGCACGAAAATATTATTGGTAATACGTGAGGGATTATAAGGGGGGAACATCAATCCCAAACGAAAGGAAACCAGAATGAAAAGGCTCTTAATAATGCTACTACCGATAGCATTAGCCTTCAGCGCTTACGCTTGTTTCGATACGTTTCTCTTTATGAGCAAACGGTCGATGGTCTATCCGAAAAAGACGCTCGCAGTGGAGGCTTTCGGAGAATACTCGTATAATTCTCTCGACGCTCCCGGCGAGGATGCTTTTTTTGCCGACGGGCGCCTGTTTTACGGTGTTTCCGACCGTTTGTCCGTTCAGTTCGGCATCGGTTCGGACGAGAAACCGCGCGGGCAATTCGGTATCGACGCTATCTCGGCGAGTGGAACCTACAATATTCTCAGCCGGAGAGATAATAATTACACGCTCGACGGTATACTGGCTTGCGTCGGAAATACGAAGACGGATAATGTCCGTTTCGAGGTCTCTGCGCCGAATATTTTCCGTGTCGGGAAATTCACTATTGTTGCACATCCGGTAGTGGAAATCCTGAAAGATGATAAATTCGACGCTGCCGCAGGCGCGCATTTCGGGCTTTTCCGTGTATTCGACGACCGCGCGGTTTTCGGTGTCGGCGCGGAATATCAGAGCGGTCAAAGCGGCCCATATTTCGGCGATAGGCTCGTCGAGGGCGAAGCCGCAACCAGCCTCTTTTTCGGCGCGATGATTAGCAAGAACCTATTTATACAGAACGAACTCGCAAAAGGTCTCGCGAACTCGCGTGATATCGGTTACGCCGTAACGATTAAAGGGGTGTTCGATTTCGACAGGTAGTCTGAAGACTATCTTAAATCGGTCCTGTTATAAAACCCGTAGCGAACGCTGCGGGTTTTTTGTATATAGTTTTGATTCTTCCGCTCATCATTATCCCATACGCGGCGTCCCGATACTAGCTATATTCGTTCTTTCCTTGCAACTTATTAGAGGCTATTGACCTCTAATAAAATAACAATCGCCATATACCGGGGGGCGTCGGCGCGACCGATAGGTCGCCACGGGCAGATTGCCGTTAAAAATTTTTCCCTTTACGCACATTTCTCTGGTCGGCAATCTGCCCGCAACCGCGCCAAACCTTGCAAAAGCGCTAATAAGAAACAAGTAGCTGTCAGGTTTGGCGCGGTAGCCGACGCCCCCGAAATATCGAATCCAAAAAGATTTTCAAGAAAAAGATTGGAATTTTGAAAACTATCGGTATAATAGGTTATACTATGAAGAAAAAACTATTTTCAGTTGTTTATTTCGCCCTGGGGGTAGTCGCCCTAGGCATCTTATTGGTCGCGCTCTCTTGCAGCAAAGATGAAGACGGACCTACCGGCCCCGGAGATACCGAAAAAGGTTCGATAATAGGTAATGTAACCGCTCTCGACGGTTCCCCATTGCCAGGCGTTTCGGTATCTATCGACTCTTTTACCGCCGTTACCGACGCCGACGGGGATTATTCGTTAAACGATATACCAGTTGCTAACGAGGTCGTTATCGATTTCGAGAAAACGGGCTATGTTACGACCCATAAGATATCGAGAATCCTGGATGATAAAACGTCTCTGGCCAACGCCGCGCTGTCGGAGATTGGTGCCGAGCAAACCGTCAATTCATCTTCGGGGGGAACTGTAGCTGCCGACGGCGCGGAGGTCGGAATCCCGGCAGACGGGCTTGTCGACGGCGAGGGGACACCGTTTGCGGGAAATGCCACCGTCAAACTTACCTATTTCGACCCGACCGGCGCAGAATATTTCGACGTCTTCCCCGGCGAGTTCCGCGGAATTCGTCAATCGGACGGAACCGAGGTCCCGTTCGTGTCATTCGGATTTATCGACGTCGAGATAACCGATGGAACAGACGAGCTTCAACTGGCGACCGGTGCAACATCGACAATAAAAATCCCGATACCCGCGAGTCTCGAATCCTCCGCACCCGATACTATCCCCCTCTGGTTTTTCGACAAAGACAGCGGCAAATGGTTAGAGGAGAGTTTCGCCGTAAAAACCAGCGGCAGTTATATAGGCGAGGTTGCCCATTTCACAAGCTGGAACGCAGACGCCTGGTTCGAGGATGAAATATCGTATTTGACCGGTCGCGTTGTCGATGAGAACGGAACACCGCTTTATAATGCCGAAGTCAAATCGAGGGGTGTCGATTACACGGGAAGTTCGACCGTGAACAGCGCCCAGGATGGCTCGTTCACGATACAGGTGAAATCGAATTCATCTGTAAAAATATGGGCGACGTATATTATCGAGTTTTACATATATATAAGCCTCCCGTCGATTTGGACAACACCCGATTCGGGGCTGATAATCGATGTCGGCGACATCGAAATACAACTGGACACAACCGGAAGTTCTGTCCGCGACTTAAACGGCGTCTTTTTTGTCGATGACAACACCGGTTGGACAGTTGGCGATTTCGGGACGATACAGAAGACCACCGATGGCGCGGTGAGTTGGAATATCCAACCCGCTGGATTGACACGCGACCTCAGAGACATCGTTTTTATCGATTCGCAGAACGGCTGGGTTGTCGGCGATTTCGGAACGATTTTACACACATCGAACGGCGGCGCGAACTGGAATATCCAACCAGCTTCGACGACGCGGGATTTGTTCGGCGTCGATTTTATCGATAATAACGGCTGGGTTGTCGGCGATTTAGGAACCATCCTCCACACAACCGACGGCGGCAATAGCTGGAGCACTCAGCCTGGCGCGACAACCCGGATATTGAGGAGCGTCTCGTTCGCAAACGCTATGAACGGATGGATTGTCGGCGATTTCGGAACTATCAAGCATACCACGGACGGCGGCGAGAACTGGGAAACACAGGCCGGAAGCACAACGCGAGACCTTTTCGGAGTCTGTTTTAAGGGTGCAAACGGCTGGGCGGTCGGCGACTACGGCACCGTCCTGCACACAAGCGATGCCGGTGAAACATGGGAAACTCAAGCCGCCGCTACGACACGTATTTTCAGGGGTGTCCATTTCACGGATTCGCAGAACGGATGGGTCGTCGGCGATTTCGGCACGGTCAGAAAGACCACTAACGGCGGCAATAGTTGGTCGTCGCAATTCGTGAGCATAACGCGCGACATGTTCGCGGTGCATTTTCCCGGGTCACAAGGATGGGCAGTCGGCGATTTCGGAACGGTGGTCGAACTGAACGGCGCCGAGCCCTATCGCTGGGATATTCAGAATTCCGGGACCGACGAAATCCTCCGCGGTGCATATTTCGAGGATAACCTTACCGGATGGGTCGTCGGCGATGGGGGGTCTGTGATTCACACGACCAACGGTGGCCTAAATTGGAACGCACAAAACTCCGGTGTATCGCATAGACTCGAGGATATCTGCTTTATCGATTCCCAAACCGGTTGGATTGTCGGAAATTCCGGCGTTATACTCCACACAACGAACGGCGGCAATTATTGGGGCGACCAGTATCCCGGGGACGCCTGGTTCAGGGATATCTCCTTTATCGATGCCGACAACGGATGGGTCGTGGGGCAGAATACAGCTTACGACAGCGTCCTTATCCTAAAAACGACCGACGGCGGCGCAAACTGGAATCTAATATATTCCGATACGCTCGATATCCTATTCGGAGTATTTTTTACCGACGCAGATAACGGATGGGTTGTCGGAACATCGGGAACAATACTGAGAACCACCGACGGCGGGGGAACCTGGGATACTCAAGCATCGGGAACGGAGGAATGGCTGACGGACGTGTATTTCATCGACGCTTCCACAGGTTGGGTAGTCGGAGATTACGATTATTCAGCCGACAGGGCTAATATCCTCCACACAACCGATGGCGGTGATTCCTGGTCATATCAGAACCCAGGTGTTAGTTATCTTTCCCTAAACAGCGTTCATTTTATCGATTCTCAAAACGGCTGGGCTTCGGGCGTTTCCGGGAAAATTATCCGCACTACGGACGGCGGCAACAACTGGCACGAGCAAACGAGCGCCGCCGGGTCGATAACTGCGTTCAACGCCGTGTTTTTCGCGGATTCTCATCGCGGATGGGCGGTCGGCTGGGATGGGACTATAGTCTATAC
>QNEE01000199.1 GCA_003645085.1 bacterium
ATATTATTTCGCCCGGGGAGGCTTACGGCAAGCTTCCGCCGCTTTCGGGATTCGCTATGGTTACCGGCACGGCTCCCGGGGCTTCGATTTTGATGTCGCACCCACGTTTGCCCGAGGTTCCGATATTAGCGGTTCGCCGGGTCGGTTACGGTAGGACGCTTATGCTCAACGGCGCTGGTTTTTGGCGATGGGGTTTTCTGCCGTTCGGTTTCGGCGGAGATAATAAGGTTTATAATGGTCTCATCTCCGGTGGGATGGCCTGGTTGCTCGCGGCTGGCGAGACCGAGCCTTTCACTATCGATTCAGATAAACCCGTTTATCGCAGCGGGGAGAGAGTTATATTATCTGCGCGCCTTCGCGACGAGGCCAATATGCCACTCGAGGGTGCGCAGGTCGGTGCGAGAGTTTTCGTTAACGCTCCAGATTCCACTCAAGCTGATACGATGAATATAGTTATGGAAGAACGCGGAGGAGGGCTTTATACTACCGAACTTCCCGCCGTCGGAGTCGGCGACTGGCGTATAATAGCTGCCGCCGAACTCGATAATCAGCGTATCGGAATGGCACAGGGGAAATTCCTCGTCGAACCGTATTCGCTGGAATTGGAAAACACTCAGCTCAACGAGACGGTTTTACGGAATATTGCGAGCGCTACCGGCGGAGTGTATTTTCGCGCCGAGAATATCGATTCCCTGCCGAAAATTCTGGAAATCCCCGAGGTTATTCGTCGAGAAAGCCACGATAAAGCACTTTGGGACCATCCAATCCTGTTAATTATATTCGTTCTTGCGCTTTGCGCCGAATGGATACTACGGAAACGGTCCGATTTACCGTAAAAACAGTGAAAAGCCGAGTTTTTCCCGGCCTAATACTATACAAGACAATCTATTGCGAGCCGGGCTGGCACGCTCCTTGCGAAGTCCTTATAAGGTTTTTGGTACATCATAGCGGACGCAAGGACTCCCCACAAATATCCCAAAGACCACCCTCGCGCCAGCCCGGTTTTAGCCGAACAAGTTAGTTATTTCGCCGACAGTCGGCGTGCAGATTATTATAGCTGGTATAAATTAAATTCAGGGAAAATCCTCCCAACTACATATTGACAAAAACATATCGATTGATATCTTTTGGTATCGAATAATAACAGGGAGGGAAAAATGCGCAAAGTTAGCTTATTAATTGTCATCACGCTTATTATATCCGGCGCGGCTTTCGCGGAGAGATACCCCGATATGGGGCTTAAGAAAATCGGACTTAGGGTCGGGCCGGCCGTACCGGACAGCCCTTATAAGGTCGGTTTCGCTTTCGGATTGTCGGCGGACCTCGGCAAGCTTCATCAGATAATAGGGGTCGAAGGAAACGTCGAATATATGCGTGTAACGAAAACGGTAAGCGAGATATTCACTTACTCGCATTCCGATATTGGTATAATTGTTACGGGGAAAATCATCCCGGAAGTGAGAGAACTCCCTTTTCAACCATATCTTGGTGGCGGGCTCGGCGTTCATTTTTTATCGGACAAACCAGACCCGAATTCGAGCGAACAACCGGAAAGCGAAACCCGATTGGAACTTCATATAGCCGCCGGCGCGACTATGCCGATAACCGACACCATCGACGGCACGTTCACATTCAAGGTGAACTTGTCCGATATTTCGACGTATAACCCCTATCTTGGCGTTCTGTTTAAATTATAACATATTGCTATCCAATATGTTAAAAGAAAAAGGTTGCTGTAAGGCGACCTTTTTCTTATATTGTGACGTTGTAATAAATTGTTTCTAAATGGGAATAATTTTATGGGTAAATTCCGAATAATCACTTTGTTACTGGTTCTGCTTACAGCGGCAACCACGTCGGTTTTTCCCGCGCCGTTCGATTTGCTTTTGACATATCAAACCGATTTTTCCAGTGGCTCGTTCAATAATATCGATTTGATACCCGACCCGACTTTTCCCGACGCCGCGCTTATTCTCTCCGAATTCGATACGATACGCGTGCTGCAAATAATCCCCACAGGTCATTGCGTCGACTGTATCGATATAATCGTCGACTCGCTTGCACCTCACGGCGACCCGCCACTGGTTTTCGCTATCGAGATAATTACTATCGAGCGCTGGAACGATTTATCGAGCCTGACCGACGATTTTTTGGCCGCCGACCCGATTTCGGGGGATATGTTCGCCCGCGATATTATGTATTATGACATTATCTATTTCGGCATAGCCAACGGCTACGGCGGTCGCGGGAACGACCTCGATGGCAGCGGTAAGAGCCGCGTTCGCGAGTTCGCCGCTCTCGGAAGAGGAATCGTGCTTACCCACGATACAATCGCGAAACGCCACGGTTGGGACCTCGAGCACCCTTTTTGCACCGATACACGCGATTTCGAGCACCCGAATTTCAATACTATTACGGATGTAACCGGTCTAACTGCCGATTGGGTAAGCTGTTATGCGCCGGACCCGGACTCGCAGTATTTCGAGGTCTTTCGCCATGCGGGTGTTCCCGTGGACGAGCCGATACTTCACGCTCCGTTCGAGCTGCCCGACAGTTTTACTATAACCGCCTGCCACCATTTCGGTGAGCAATTTTCCGACGGTCAGATTTGGTTCGAGGGTCCCGAAAACGAACTTTATATGCACACCTATCACTCACCGACTTATGGCAGCTATGCGTCCTATTTCTCTACCGGTCACGAGGAGGAATATCTCGGCGACGCTTTCCGTCCGGCGCCGTGGGAGGGTAAAGCGATGATAAACGCGATGTATTACGCGTATTTCGGCGGTCGAGGAACCGGGTTTTTCACAAGCGAGCCTTTTATGGCGATTTGCCCCGGTGAGCTTATCGATTTTAGTTTCGATGTCGATACCTCGGGTGGGTCGAATATCATTGTCGAGTTGGCTGCTTCCCCAGATGGTTCTGTATGGACAGATTGGTATGAGGTTTCGCCCGGAAGCCCGATACCCGTGCCGGTCGAAAGCGGACCGTATTACAAATACAAGATACGTATGGAACGCAGCGTCTACGGTGACAGGCCGGTTCTCCACTCTATTACTTGGCATTTCGATATACCCTCGCCCGAACTCGAGCTCGTTATGCCGCCGATTGGGAGCTATTATTCTTGCAGCTGCGGCGCTGTGATATGGGATGTTCACACCGAAAGCGGTTTAGACCTTAGCTCCGTTTCCGTCGTGGTTAATTCGATACCCTATGGTCCTTCGCGATGCGCCTGGAACCCCGCAGACTCGACGTTCGAGTTCCTCGGCCCGACCGAATGTTGGACTCACGGCGAAACTTTCGATGGTATGATTACAGAAATGACCGGGCTTACGGGCTGCCCGAGAATCGGCGATACGACCTTCCTGTTCACTTCGGACCTGGTTCCCCCGACAATCTCGAATCTCATTCCCTATCCCGGGTCGATTATCTCCGATTGCAATCCGTTCCTTATGGCCACTATCCGCGACAGCACTTCCGACGAGCTGAATTCGGCGTTTTTCTGGGTTGTGAACGACGATACTATATTCTACGGCGAACCCGGTCTGAGCTGGAATGGGACGACGGATGAGCTAAGTCTGAATACGATGTTAGCGGGTATTACCGTCGTCGGGACAGTATATGTTTGCGCCGGTGGGGCGGATATCGCCGTAGGTTGCGGCCCAAATGCCGCAGATAGCTGCTGGTTTTTCGTGGTCGATACCGCCGGGCCGCAGGTCGAGATGCTATCCCCGCCGACGGGATATCTCTCGTGCGACAGTCTCCGCGCGATATTCGTTATCTACGACGAGATAGGAGTCGATACCTCGACCATAATCGTCTCCGCCAACTCGGATACCTTCACTTATCCTACCGGAATGAGTTTTTCCGCTGGAACGCTGTGGCTCGCGCCCGATTTGCCGGTTTACGACGGTGATACTATTTTGATAACATTCGAAAACCTCGAAGACCTACTCGAAAACAGCACCGAATGGGTCTCTTTTCGGATAATCGTAGACCAATCTACGCCGGTTATTTGGGAGACCGAGCCTGCGCCGGAAGGCTATGTCGGCGTTTCCGCGCCTACCATCTCTTTCAGACTTGCCGACAGCATAAGCGGGCTTAATACGGATTCGATTACTGTCGAGGTCGACGGTGTTACTTATATTCTCGCCGACGTTTACTGGGACGGTGAACAGCTTATTCTCGACGGCTCCGTTCTCGGCTGGGATTTCGACCACGACGACACAATCGAGGTCTGTGTTCACGCCGAGGATAACGCCTCCGGTTGCGGGCCTAACGAACTCGACACCTGCTGGCACTTCTTCGTCAATCTACGCGGACCGGAATGTATTCCTGTCGGCCCTCTCGACGGCTGGATTGTCGGCTGCGACAGCTTCCACATTCTTTTTTCCTTGAGCGACCCGAACGGCGTCGATTTCTCGACTCTTGCCTTCACTATAAACGGGGTTCCGTATACGGCGGTGAGCAGCGAAGTTACCATTATCGGCGATACGGTCGATTTCGCGCCTTCGGCGCTGTGGACGGATGGCGAAATAGTCCATGTTCAGGTAATTTCCGCCGACGACTCGCTCGGTAACGAACTCGAGATTCCGTGTGATTATAGTTTTACGGTCGATTTAACCCCACCGTCTATAATCCCGCTTTCTCCGTCGCCGGACGGCGTGGTAGATACGACGCAACCTGTAATATCCGCGCTGATTACCGACGACGCGGGTATCGCCGAAACCACTCTGGTGCTTTGCGCGAATACCGAA
>QNEE01000200.1 GCA_003645085.1 bacterium
CTAAAGTCGGGCAGGAAGACGCCGCCGAGAGAATGGCAGAATATTATCGCTCTCGGAAGCGCACCGGAAACCTGAGGCTGATTATTGGCACCCCTCTCGGGCTCGCTATGACCGCCGCTGGAGCATACTGGATGAAACTTAATTTCGACGAGACGGAACCCTCGACCCTCGACCAGGCCGGTGCTGTCGTCCTCGGTGTTACAGGGATAGGCGTTACTACAACCGCGCTAATTAGCTTTTTCACAACCCGTTCTATCGACCCTTACGACCACGAAATAACGCGCCGCCAGGCCCTCGATATGATAGATAGACATAACAACGCCTCCGCGTCTCGGTGCAAACCATAATAAATACCGTTACGAGGCGTAAAAGCCCTTTTTCCGCAAACGCTGTCACGCTCCTTGCAAGGTCCACCTCGCTATCATATATCGTAGTGCCCATCTGTTTGCAAATCGACTAAGCCGTCGAACGCGCTTTTCTACCGTGCTATCGGTGGACGCAAGGATTCCCACCTCCATCCATCGGTTGTCACGTCTTTTGCTGTCCTTCGGGCAAAAGCCGCGCCAACCGCCGCACCCTCGCGCCAGCGACCGGGCGGACTTCGCAGGGCACTGAATTTTGACATAAATTCATTACACGTGATTAAAACCGTGAGCTTATTACCTTTACGCCCCGGGAAAGAGGTCGCCGAAGGTCAGATGAAGGGAATTATGATATTCCGCAAAATTTTTTCTAATATAATTGTTGACTTGCCGGTTGAAGGTGTTATTTTGGGTTTGAAAGCGAAAAATAGAATTGCTTATTGCATTCGGAGGATAAATGGAAAAGGAAGCTATACTCGGTGCACTCGATGTTATCGAGGACGGTCTTTTGATTGCCGACCACGAATATATAATTGAATACGCGAACGAACCGGCGAAAAAACTGCTTAGGCAGGATACTCTTGTCGGCAGACACACCTATGAAGCTATCTGGGGGCGCGAGAAAATGGAGGGGAAATCGCCGAGTTTTATATCGTTCGATACTAACGAGGGTGCGAGCGGCGAGAAGAATTTCGCTGATGGCACCTGTCTTAGCGTTCGCTCGTATCCGGTCGATGAAAACCACGTTGTAATTACTATATGGGATGTTACGGATTACGTTTCGCTCGAACGGCGTCTCGAGGAAGGTGGCACGGACCCTGTTACCGGTCTGCGAGCCGGGAATGTTTTCGCGGAGGACCTCGAGAAGGAACTCGATAGGGCGAAAAGAGCTAAAGCGACTCTGGCTTTAACAATCGTCGAATTGGGAGTAGGAGAAGATTATTCTGAAGACGAGGTAGAAACGTTGCTTAAAAAGGCGGGTAAAATTATCGAGGATACCGCCCGAAGCTACGACATCGTATATCGTTTTCAAGGAGATAATTTTGGTATATTGATGCCGCACTGCGAAACAAAAGGCGCGAGCAATACCGCCGAACGTATTCTCAAAAACCTGACCGATAATATAGAGTGCATTCGTCCGTCGATAGGATTGAGCACTTCGGAAAACGCCTTTACCGGGAGAGATATTCATCGGTTAGCGGAAAGAGCGGTCTATGTTGCCAAACATCGAGGCGGCAATACGATAGCAGTAGGATAATAAGCGATGCTAAAAGAAGAGGAAAAGGGAATATTATCCGAACTGCCGGTGGGAATAGTCGTTGTTAATCCTGTAAGACGCGTGCTGTTTTCCAATCGGGCTGCGCTAAGGCTGCTAGGCAGACAGGATTCCGGCGAGTCTTCGCTGTGTCATCTTTATATCCGCGATAGCAAAGAACCGTGTGTGGAATGCCCGCTGGAACCCGACGGTATAAACCCCTTTGTAAGTGAGTTACAGTTTCCCGCAAAGGGGTGTTTTCTAGAGGTTTTCGCGCAATTGCGCGAAAACGGCGCTGTAATAGAAACTATCACCGATATAAGCCTCCGAAAGAACTTCCAGCGCGAACTCGATAAAGCTGCTCTATTCGACCCCGGAAGTGGCGTTTTTAAGCGTAACATAATCCGCGAACGCCTCCAACGGGAGATGCACCGCGCCCGATTTAATAATACTACCGTTTCAATAATTCTCGTTCACATACCTGCTTTAAGCGGCTTTAATGTCAGAGACATCTCGAAAGCAGTCGCCCGCGTTCTCAGAGGTATCGGCGAGACGCTCGGTCGCGGAGCCAGGGCACACGACCACGCCTACCGATTCGGTATCGATACTTTCATTATTATTTTGCCGGGGGAGGACCTTGCAGGCGTCCTCCGCGTCGCTAAAAAATTATCCTACAGGATGGCTGAACTCGGAATAGAGGACACGAAAATAGGCGTCGCTAATATGGCTAAATTGCGCCTCGCCGACGAACTTATACATACCGCTCAACACGCTCTTTACAGGGCGGTGCATTCACCCGAACCGATTTCTACCGCATAAAATTAGTCCTATTTTTGAAAAACGCCGCTGGCACGCTCCGTGCGAAGTCCTCATAAGGTAATTCAACACATTATATCGGACGCACGGATTCCCATCCCCCCCCATCGGTTGTCACGTCTTTTGCTGCCCTTCGGGGCAAAAGCCGCGCCAACCCTCCACCCTCGCGCCAGCGGCGTATGATTCGCTACAAGATGAACCTCTCTAAGAACGGATTAACCCGCCCTCGATTTTAGCGAAAAAAAAAGCCCGCCGTGAAGCGGGCTTTTCCTCTCGAACGCGGTGGGAGTAGCTATTTTATCAGCAGCGTTCTAGCGGTTTGGCTTCTGCCGTTGCACGTCAGCTTGATTAGATAAACCCCGCTGGATATATCATCCGGGCACCAGACCGTCAAATATCGTCCGGGCGACAGGTTCCGCTCGTCGATGACCTCTATCTTGTGTCCGGTAATATCGTATGCTTCGATTACTACCTTTCCGGGTGTGCCGATAGTATAACTTATCCCGCAGGCCGAATTGAACGGGTTAGGCGCGACCGTCTCGAGTCCGAAACTCTCGGATTTGTGCGGCGTTTCGGCAACCGGCGTGGTCTTGAGCATATTGATATCCATTATTAGCGTTGTGTCGAGAATGACCTCGCAATACGGCGTCGTGTGTAAATAGTTTATCTTATCCGCGAGAAGTAGATAGGTTCCCTCGGCGATATCCTCGAAATGATACGAGCCGTCGTAACGGCTGACAGTGAACGCTACCGGGGTCATATCAGAGGCATCCAGAAGATAAACCCGCGTTCCTCTCAACGGTTCGGGGACCAGGTAGCGGCTTCCGGAATCACCATAGACATAACCGAAAAGCTCGCCGTCCCCGCCGGCCGGGTCCATCAGATTTAAATCGATATCGACACCGGTTACGTCGGCAGTAACGTGAATCGTATCGGCGGAGGACCAATCAATAGACCCCTCGTAGAACTCCGGGAAATAGTTTTCGTGGAAAGCCAGCACATAGTAATCGCCGGGAGAGACCTTGATATCGTAATCTCCGCTTGGGTTGGAAATCGCCGCGTCTTCGATATCCTCGTCCTCGCTCGAAATGGCGATTATATAAGCCGCATCTATAGGCCCGTCGTCTTCCTCGGTGATAGTCCCCGAAATCGAGTAGAGTGTCGGACCGGGTCCCATTTCCGGCATATGAAGAGTATCGAGACTTATTATACTCGGGCTGGACGCATCCACAAATATCGGGTCGGCTTCGAGTAAATCCGCCCTGTCGTGGAAAAACGTCGGACGGTAATCGAATAACGGGTCGAATGCGCCGAGCGTGTAAATTCCGTTATAGACACCTATCGAGTAAGAACCGTCGGCACCGGTCGTATCCATAAGGTCGGGGATTATTCCGCCGAGATAGTTGAACACGTGAACGAATATACCCTCCAGTGGTGCGCCAGTAGCGCTATCGACAACAAATCCGCTGAGATAATGCCTGTCCGAATCTGGGTCGGCGATATAGAAGCGCAGGTCCTCGATTCGCGTATTCGGCCCGCAGTATTCGGTTTCGACCAGGTCGGAGGCCGCGACGATAAGCTGCACCGTGTCGCCGGCCTCGAGCGTAATACCAGCTGTCGATGGCTCAAACTCCAGCTCCGGCTCGATATAACCGACCCCGGGGTCGCTTGTTCCGTAGGTTCCTGCAGAACTGCCGTTGACAAACACCGCAATATCGATACTCTCTTCATCGAGCCCGGAAGCCGTTATCGGCTCGTGTATATTGAACCTCACAACCAGCGGGTCCGCCGGAACCGTCGCGCCGTCCGTCGGGTAAATCGGAGCTATATACGGCGGAGTCAAATCGATACCGAAACTCAGATGCTCGCCCAGAACATAGACGTTAACGATACCTTCAACCCACACCATCGAAGGCATAAACGTTACCGTATCGCCGGAAACGGAAAGCTCTGGGTCGGCGAGACCGTATAGCACACCATTGATAATTACTGTAAGTGTATCGGGCACATACGGTTCGACAAGGAACACTATTTCCTGGTCTTCGCATCCGCTCCATACGAAATCCGGCGGAATAAGCCACGTAACCTCGAAATCCGGCGGTGGAACCGAATCGTCCGCGACGTGGAAATAGACCATCCCGTCGGCATAGACGCTGTCGCAGTTTGCGATAGCCCAGTTCCCGTGAACCTCGGCTGCATCCGGCCATCCGCCGGGATAGTGATAC
>QNEE01000201.1 GCA_003645085.1 bacterium
ATGCCGATGTTCAGAGCATCCCGTAGCGCCCTGGCCTTCGCGCGGGTCGCCGCGGCACGGATGAAATGCGGAGCGATGATAGGGTCGACGTTCGACGGGTCGGCATCGCCGACTCCGGTGAACTTCCCCCTGTTCGTCACCACCTCGGCGAAGACGATGCACCTCTCGCCGTTTTCCTTCGTCGGGGCCTGCAGTATCTTCGGCGTGATACGCGAAAGCCCCTCCTCGTGCGCGAGGTCGAGAAGCGTCTTGTAGAGAACCACCTCCTTCCTGCCGACGATTTTCCCCTCGTCGTCCCTGACATCGACCGTGGTCGTGAGTCCTTCCAACTCTCTCATGTTCCTACCTCCTGTGTTTGGGTTGATAAAGAGCTTTCTTTCATTGTCCCACGAGAGACCGAAACATGTTATCGGGCGAGATTTGCCCTTTCGTAGCATCCTACGAATAGTGCGGGGACAAAATGCGCATTAAAAATAGTTGTAATGATATAATGGATAAGGAGATACGGAAATATAAGGGTATTGTAAGGCTAAAAGGGGTGCTGCAATACCCGCTGCAATAGGTGCTGAAATAGGCGCGGGATGCTTTTATTTCTTGACTTACGGACGCTCGATACGTAAATTGCACCGTCGGAGAACGAGATGAGATTATATAAGCGCGGAAAGACGTATTACGTGGACTTCACCTACAAGGGTAAGAGGATTCGGAAGGCGGTCGGACGGGATAATTGTCTTCCCCTGATTTGACGGACACGGAGAGAAGGTATTATATTGCCTTTCGAAAAGAGGTATCTTACGGGACCGAAAAAGCGCAGGCGGAAGTTTATGCAATATGACGCAAAGGCAAATAACAGGAAAACCGAACCCGCGTAAGTCGTTGAAACATAATCGCGCGAGCGTGGCGGAACTGGCAGACGCGCTGGATTTAGGAAACGATGAAGACGATTCCGAATAACTCGTTGGTAGCCTTTGAGATTAAGTAAACAAGCTGTTTTGCGGGCGTTATCATTATTCTATTTACTCTCCCTATTCCGCTTAATTTGGCCGATTTTCGACCAATATTTGGCACAAATCTGGCACAAGCAAAAACCGCAAGAGTTGGGTTCTCCCATGGTTTCCTAAGTAAGAACATTGGACAGGCTTATTCAGCTTTTATATATTTATCAATCTTTTTTATAAAGAAAAAGCATCCTTGAACCACCCGGGTAATATATCCCGCCGGTATTCGTGGTTTTCCAACCGGATAGGTAATACTCACCACCCCAGACTATCATCTCGGAACCTGCCCAAACGGCAGTAACATCTCTAACCTCCGTGTGTTCTGGCGGTGTACCAGATAGAGAAAGAGGTCTCCAAATATCCTCAACAGGATTATATCTAGCTCCATTAGTTATTGCACTACCCCATTTTTCACCACCCCAAATAAACATTTCACCGTTTCCAAAGACGGCGGCGTGCATTCTTCGTGCGTTGGGGCAATCTGTTTCGGAAATTGATGTCCATGTATTCGTGTTTGGATTATACTTTGCACCATCATTCAGATAGCCAGAACTATTATATCCACCCCATATAATCATCTCAGTTCCTGTCCACACCGCAGTATGCCACCTGCGCGGTGAGGGGCAATCACCCGTTATATCGGTACCAGACCAGGCATTTGTGGAAGGATTGTATCGTCCACCGGTATTGAGATATTCCGAACTGCCGTCATATCCCCCCCATATTATCATTTCGGTTCCTGTCCATATTGCCGTATGACCCTTACGAGCAGTTGGGCAATTTGCACCGGTGCTTGTACTGTTCCATGAGTTAGTAGATGGATAATATTTCTTTCCTTTATTTGTAACGACACCTTCACTTACTCCCCCCCAAATAATCATACAATTCCCCGTCCAAACAGCAGTGTGTTCCGAAAAGTCAGTAGTAGTAGAAGTCGCTAACCAGGGAGAGCCAAACAAAGTATCGGAAAGAGGGTTATACCTCGAACCAGTTCCGGTGCGTCCGCTGGATGTTACTCCACCAAATATTATCATTTCAGTTCCTGTCCATACTGCTGTGTGACTACCGCGTGCGTCCGGTCTGTCACCAGATGTAGATGTTGGAAACCATGTATCTGTTTCGGGGTTGTAGCGTGCTCCTGTGTATAACTTATTGTCAAGGCTATCCGTTCCGCCCCAGATAATCATTTCCGAACCTGTCCACACGGCTGTGTGGCCGTTTCGCGGACATGGGCAATTACCGGTTGTGCAAGTTTGAGCCCAGTAATCGGATGTGCTGTTCCCATCGGCAACTATATAAAAATGCTCATATTGTGTAAAACCGGGATACGAGGCGCCATCTGAAGCGCTTAAGACTATTTGGCCACTAACCAAACCGCCGCTACTCAATCCCGCACGTATACTGTCCTTTGTTTCTTCGTTCAGCTTTTCCCAACCTACCCCTGCGTCTTTTATCTGTAGGGAGTCGTCTATTACTTCGAGGCCGTCCCGCACGTTGGTATTCAATGTATCGTCGTTACGGGAAAGCCCTCGACCGGCGATATCTCTGCCGGCACCGCATGGACCTGCAAGCACATATTCAGAATCGCCTACGGCATAGTGCAACGTGCTATCCGATTCATCTATCCAAATGCCGAGCATACCGGTATCCATAGGATTACCGCTCTGCGGGTATAAAGACAGATATGTCGGGTCAACCCCTCCCGAAACCGTCAATTTGCCCCATATCTGCACGTCTCCGTCGAAATATCCCGCATGGGTTCCCGTGCCGTCGTTGCCGTAAACGCCCCAATCACCGTAACCGAGCGCGCCCAAGCAATTATTTAGGTTATTCTTTCCGAAAACGGCGGGATACGAGTTGTTGGTGACGATACCGACCACACCGTAATAGTCCGACGACTCTCCCCATAAGCCTACACCGTCACCCCCGTCGGCATAAACAGCATAGCCGGACGAGCTCGAACCCGTATATTCGGCGAATATGGCCTTGCCGTCTGAGGATGATTCGCTGCTTTTTGCGTATATACCTATATTATTATGTCCCTGCGCTTCGAGTGCTGCGCTCGAAGCGCCGTATCCGTGAAATATCGCGGCCTGGAAGTCGTTGGAAACGAGCCTAAGACCGACGCCGTTGTTCGTCTTGTCTGTTCCCCAATGGAAGTACTTATCCCATAGAGCCGTTGTGCCCTCGTATAAATCTGAAGCTACTCCGGAACGCCCAAAGTCATCCGCGCTTCTGATATACCTTCCATCGCCCCATGTTTGGTCAAACGAAATTGTGCCGGTCGCGGTTATCGGATTGGGAGAACAGGTAACGCCAGTTCCTTGCGAAATAGATGTAACACCGCCACCGCCGCCACTGAAATCAATCCAGGAGCCTCCAATATCCTGATATCGCAATCGCCCGGCGTCGTTCGTTATCCCTCTTTCCGGTGTGCCGAAGAATAGGGTATCATTTAAGAACACGTTACCGTCGAAGTAACCCGCCCAGTTTATAGTCGCGTCGGAAGCTGTTGCGTAAATACCATAGTGTGTCCCCGTCGCCGAACCGCCCGTTAGCTCTTTTGCTATCGCGTATACTCCGTAAGAATCCCCGATAGAACCGTCGTCTCTATATGCCGATAGATATGCGCCGTATATATTCCCCGTAGACGACCCGGAACCCGTTCCTCTGACACCTACTATTTCCGATGAAGCGCTTCCGAGGGAATTCGTGGCAAATCCCCAGATTCCGCGAGTATTTCCGTCTCCGGTTATGGAAGTGCTATAACCCAAAATACCGCAGGAACCGGCCGTTCCCTCGTTATAAACATTAGCTTCCAAACCGTAAGTAAATACACCACCGGTTTGAGTTGCGTTGATTGTTAAAGCTGTTCCGTCGCCATACCACTCCTGACCCCAGTGTGTATGGTCGCATCTTGCCACGCTTTCCAATCGACCGTATTGAGTCGAGGGTGTCGCGCCCGAATCCGAACCGCAGTAAGTTAAGGCGATTCCACCGGGAGCCACCACAGCACTGTCGGCTATTGCCGCACGTAAAGCGTAAGGCGCAGAAGACAGTATTACTCGGGGGGACAGTGTTTCTCCCTCTACGGCAATTTCTATGTAATAAGCTTCGTTGAAATCGAGGGAATCCGGGAATGGATTAGTCGAGCCGAGAAGGACATCGAATAGACCTTTTATGACTGCGACCGTATCGCACTCGTTCCAAAGAGGAGAGCCATCCTCTAAAGTATCATAGAGCGTGAATTCGATTCCCAACGTATCATTTATACCGACGCCGGCGGGGTCGGTAAGCTTTCCTTGATAATTCATCGTCCGGGGAATCTGGCCGAGTATTGCGGTTATCGAAATGAGCCAAATTAAAAAAATAAGTTTTGGTGGTTTCATAATCCCCTCACTTAACGGTTTTTAGGTTTGGGCTGTTTATCTTACTAAAATATAGCCCCAACGCTTATAGTCAAGCTAAAAATAAGCCCTCGCCTTATTTACTTCTCGTTCTCATAGCGTAGATTTTATAAAAAGGAAAGTATTATGACATCGAAAGAACAGGATTTTCTGAAGATACTGGGCGAGAGGATAAGGGGATTCAGGAACGGAAAGGGAATGACGCAGGCTCGACTGGCCGACGAAGCGGGACTTCACACGGTTTCG
>QNEE01000202.1 GCA_003645085.1 bacterium
GGATGGGACTATAGTCTATACAGCCACGGGAGGAGATTAAACGATGACACTCAAAGAAACTCCCTTTTTAAACCCGGATTTTAGCCTCAAAGAGCTATTTACTCATATTGCAAAAATCGGCAGGACGGTTCTCGAGGTCGATGGTTGCACGATTTACCGACTCGAAGCCGACGGAGAGACTCTTACCCCTGTGGCCGCCGAGGTCTCGGCATTTGCCGAAGAGGTCCTCTCGACAAACATCAGTGTGAACGACAGTTTTACTGGCGAGTCGGTAAAAGCCGGGCAGGCGCTGATTTTTAACGATGCCGGTGTTATATCGGGAGGGCATCATATACCCGGAACTCCCGTAGAAACGGACGAGCGAATACTCGCCTCACCTTTTATTATCGATGGCGAGGTTTTCGCTGCGATGTGCCTCGACCGCAAAGGAACGTTCTTTATAGGTGCAGAATTGGCGCTCGCGGAGGCTTTCGCCGCATACGCAAGCCGTGGAATAAAAACCGCTCAAAATTTCTGGAAACTGCAAAATAAGATAGAAGAACTAAAACAAAAGCAAGAAAAAAAACTCGCTCCGGAGGAATACTTCCGTATTGTCCTCGAAAACCTAACCGAAGCCGCATTTGTTTCTCGAGGCGGCATGCTCATGTTCGTTAATTCGGCGGCTTCCGAAATATTCGCTAGTCCCGCCGAAAAACTAATTTTTAGAACGTTCGCCGAGTTTGTCCACCCGGACGATAGAGATATTGCATTCGAAAATCATATTAACTGGCGTAACGGCGGTCAGTTCCCTCATACGTTTGTTTTAAGAATCCTCGATAAAGAAAACTACCAGAAATCAGTAGAGGTAAACTCTATTATGATAGAGTGGGAAAGCGAACCGGCAGTCCTGAATTTTATGAACGATATTACCGAGAAATAGGTTAGCTGAAACGGAGTTTCCCAAAAAGGGGTAATATCGAACTTAAGCTTGAACGAGGTAGAAATAGTGTCTGAAAAACGTTTCCCGGAAGACAAACTGAAAGAGCTTCTGACCCGAATATGCGGAGTAGCGAGAAAAGCGCTTGCTCTCGACGGCTGCACGATTTTTTTTCTCGAGGCCGACGGCGAGACCCTGATGCCTATGGCTGCGGATATGACAGAATTCGCCGAGGAATCGCTCTCAACACCGATAAAGGTTAATAACAGTTTTACCGGACAATCGGTGAGAGCCGGGCAAGCCTTGATATTTAACGACGCGGGAGTTATACCCGGCGGTTTTCACATTCCGGGAACACCCGAAGAGACCGACGAACGCCTTTTGACCTCCCCTTTTAAGGTCGATAATCGGGTCTACGGAGCTATATGCCTTCGCCGAAAAGGGCCATTCTTTATAGGCGCAGAACTAGCGCTTGTCGACTCGTTCACAGCATATCTCGGTGAAACGCTGGAGACGTTTTATTTATTCCAGAACATCCAGGCAAAAATCGACGAATTAAAGAAAGAGGAAAACTCTTTAGCGGTGGAGGAATATTACAGCCGGGCACTGGATAATATAGAGAATGCGGCGATTATCACAAAAAAAGGGATTATCGAATTTGCCAACGACTCGGCGGCAAAGCTTTTCTCTGTTCAAAAAGAGAAACTTGTTTTCGGAACCATTGCTGGATTTGTTCATAACGACGATAGAGAAAGGGCGTTCGAGCACCATATCGGTTGGAAATTCGACGACGGTTTCCCTCATTTTTATCTAATTAGAATAACCGATAAAGAGCGCTATCAGAAACAGGTTAAAGTGAACGCGCTTGCAATAATGTGGGAGGGCGAACCGGCCGTTTTAAATTTTTTGACGGACGTTACCGAACGATGAATATGGAGATACCACATGTGTTGTCTCTGCGACCCGTTCGCCTGATTACATAATTGAAAACTGTGGTTGAAATCCTACAGTTTGGTGATACTCGGCTACGGGTTTTCTCTTTCTGTAAAAAACGCTATTTTATAACTAATTGCGCGACATTATGTTATGGAGTCGGCGTAATTTGGCATAAACAATGCGATAGATTGTTGCGACACTCCACATCCTCTCAGTTGCAACCCTTCTTCTACGACGGCTACCGGTAACGGTGGCCGTCTTCTTTTTATAATCTATGCTGGTGGAATCGAGGACGGGAGGCGTATATGCCTCCCCTACCGTAGCAGGACGACGCGTTTGGTTAGTGTTTTATAGCCTGTTTTTGCTACGCTCGGTATGTATTGGCAATATTATTCCGAGCGCAAAAATCCCCACCAATATCCCAAAGAACACCTCCGCACCAGCCGGAGAATTCCAATCACATTTTGCATTCTTCGGGATATTCCTCGACTTTCTCAAAATTAGACGCAAAATCGGAATCTTCCATAGAAGCGATTGGAATCACTCGTCCGCGGTAAAGCCACTGAAGTAACTTACTAATTATTCAGCCAACAATTAGCAACCCACGACTAAGGGCCTCGGCGCGCTCGGTCGAGTCGTAGTGATTCTGGCTCATCCAACCTAAAATATAATTATTACGTATTTGGGATTATTCACGATTTGTTAAATAAAGCGTTCGTTATTGCTACAAGGGGAAAATACTTCCCGCGTTCCACCTTAAAGCCGATAAGAGGAAAACCCGTAACTGTTCCGCAAGCAATCTTACGGCCGCTGGCGCGAGAGTTGGGCCTCTACGGAAAAGGAAGTCCGTGCGTCCGCAGGACAACGCACGGAGCGTGCCAGCGTCCGGCGCGAAACCGATTGGCAATATAATATCGGATATTACACTATACCCGGTCGACCTCATTTCCGAGAAAGCTCCCTCTAATGTAATTGACATCTTCTTTTTTTATTTGTATCTTTTGGCGAGTGAAAAATAACTATCCACCCCAATTAAGAAGGTAAAAATGAAACTGAAAAAAGATAGCATTTATTTGGTGTATGTTGACAAAAATTATGAACGATTGGCTGCATTTGGCCAAATCAGAAACAAAGTTTTGGAATTTTCCGATATCAGTCGCACTCATCGTATCCCAATAAAAAGTTACGAATCGAAATCAGAAGGGGTTGTGGAATTTATTCTTGAAAACGGTTCTAAATTGGAGATGATAACCCCTACCGCTTCCATCTGTCGGGAGCTTTTTGACGACCTACCGAAGAGAGTATCTTCAGACCAGGAGGCTATTGATTGGTTGGTAATCACATTTTTCTCTGGATGAGTTGTAGGAGATTACTATGCAAAAACATTTGCTTTTCGATTCACTTGTGAATTTCGCAACCATACACACTCGTGAAGCCAAAATAAGCGGCCCTTGCGATTGTGCCCTTATTTTGGATTATGATAAAGGTGATGAAACCAAAATTACAATCCATCAAAAAATTGTAGTAGATAGTAATCAAAAACCCTATTCGGTTCACAATGATAATGGGTTTTTTTCTTTTAATGAAAGCTATTCTTAGAATAATAATTATAATTTGCTTTTTCTCTCTGTCGATATCGGCCCAATACTATTTCGGCAAGAATAAGATACAGTATGCCGATTACGACTGGAAACGCCTGCGGACCGAGCATTTCGATATATACTTTTTCGGCGAGGAGGAGCGCCTAGCGCGGATAACCGCCCGCGAGGCCGAAACCGATTGGGAGGACCTCGTCGGCAAATTTAGGTTCGTGCCGCGCGAGAGGATTCCGGTAATTATCTATCCCGCGCCAAATCTATTTCAGGAAACGAATACTATCCCATGGATACTGCCGGAGGGCGTCGGCGGTTTTACGGAATATTACAAAGGCCGTGTGGTTTTGCCATTTAACGGGCGTTACCGTGATTTCCGACATACATTAAAGCACGAGCTTGTCCACGCATTTATAATGCACAAAAATATTTTTGTCCACGACGCGCACGAGTTGTTTTTTATAGGGTTTTTACCGCTCTGGTTCGAGGAGGGTATGGCGGAGCATCTTTCCGAACGGACCTCGGACGAGATGGAGATGGTCGTTCGTTCAGCCGCGCTGGAGGGCGACTTTGTCCCGCTTTCCCGTATTTACGATATCTACGGCAGTTTCAAGATGTATAAGGAGATGGAGAGTTTCCTCGACTGGCTCGCCGACGAATACGGCGATTGTCGCATTCCGCTGGTTATCGGCGATATGCACGATTACCGCTTTTTCGATGAACTTTTCGAGGCGCATTTCGGTATCTCTCTCGATGAGGCCGGAGACCGCTGGGAAAATTATATCCACGAGAAATACTGGCCGATGATTACCGAAGGCGAACTGCCTGACGAAACCGGCGAAGTTATTACCTCAAAAAAAGACGGCACGCACCTCTCCCCCATCGCTTATACATTCAAAAATGACAGTCTGCCGTCCGTGTTGTTGCAGTCGTCCCGTATGGGTTACCCTGGAATCTACAAATTAAGAGGCGGAAAATACAAACTTATCATAAAAGGCGGCTTCGAGGAACGACTCGAACAGATGCATCTCTACCAGAACGGTTTTTCGATATCTGACAACGGCGTAATCGCTTTGAGCGTTAAGGTTAAAGGGGTCGATATTCTGACTTTTGTCGAGGCGGAAAGGGGCGATATTCTCGCCCAGCGCAGGTTCGACGAAATCCCCGGTATAAGCGACCCGCAGATAGAC
>QNEE01000203.1 GCA_003645085.1 bacterium
CCACATCACGTTCAGGTTGTTGAATGTCCAAATCGTGCCGAGAACTATTGCGGGCACCATAACAGGGCGCAAAAGCGGCACTGTGATTTTCCAAAATTGCTGCCAGCCCGATGCGCCATCGACCTCCGCGGCCTCGTAGAGCGATTTGTCGATAGACTGTAGGCCGCCGAGTGCGATAATCATCATAAACGGGAACCCGAACCAGATATTCGTCAAGATGCACGCTAAAAAAGCCTCGAACGGCGATTTGAGCCACTGCACCGGCGTCATCGCGAGATACTTCGTGATTATCAGATTAATCGCGCCGTATTGGTAGTTGAACATCCCGCGCCATGTCAGCGCGGCGATGTATTGCGGCATCGCCCACGGGATAATCAGCAGCGTGCGGAAAATGCCCTTGCCCGGCAGCGAACGGTTGAGAAGCATCGCCAAAAACACACCTATCGTAACGTGGAAAAAGACGTTGACGACAGTCCAGACGACCGTTTTCGCGAAGACCGAGTAGAAGAGTTTTTCGGAGAAGACCTTGGCGTATTGGCCGAACCCGATGATTTTCCAGTCGGAGAAATGCCGCATGGACATATTCGAGAAGGAGATGATAAGATTATAGATAAAGGGATAGAGCACGACCGCGACCACGATAATCGCGGCGGGCAGGAGCATCAAATATGCGAAACGGCGGTCGCTATTTTTGTTCATTCCGACCTACTCTTTTATGTTTCTAACAAACTATTTTACGACTAAACAACTGTATTAGGCTACTTCTCGTTCCCACACTCCTGCGCGGGAAGTCGGCACCGGCCGACAGCGGATATAACGCTCTGCGTCATTTTTCCGCTCCAAGTCGACGCGGAGCATCGGAACAAGAAGTTAAATCTGTTACTTTATCCCGATGAATCCTGCGAAATAGAGAATTTTGTCATTTCGACCGAAGTGAGAAACCTTAAACCGTTGTCATTATAAAAGATTTCTCGTCGCTAAGCTTCTCGAAATAACATTTACCAGCTATTTCGTAGAAGGCACAAGACTAATAAAATAATAATAATTTCTCCGCGAAATAGCAATAAAAAAGGGTCGGCAATTTCGTGGATTTATCTGTTTCACCGTCGGGACATTTTGACTTGAAATAGGCACTGTATTTGCGTATAATAATATATGTGGAAAAGACGTTTAACAGGTTGTTACGAGTTTTCGCGACGCGCTGCCGGTCGATTGCCTTGCCGCTGGCGGTTTGCGCTTTATTTATGTGTTGTTCCGGGCGTATCGAAAACGGCTCGAAACCGACCAGAGAGGAAACCGCCGACAGGATTATGCACAACGCCGAAATCGAATTTACCGAAGAGGGCAAAGCGACCGGAAAATTGAGCGCCGAAAAGCTCTTATTTTTCGATAAGGAACACCGCACTTTCGGCTACGATATAACGGTTGATTTTTTTAATAATAAAGGTGATATAGCCGGGCAACTTACGTCGGATTCCGGCTGGGTCGAGAACACGACACGCCGCACAACAGTCTATGGCAACGTCTATCTTACGATGCAGGATGGGACCCAGTTGTGGACCGATTCGCTGGCTTACTATCCAAAAGCCGGTAGAATCCGCACCGGAACCTATGTGCGCATCGAACGGGGCGGTGAACATATTGCCGGAACCGGCTTCGATTCTGACCTCGATTTTACCGATATTCGAATCGAACAAGACGTTTCAGGAAGGTTGAGAGAGAATTGAGCGAGATAGCGGTCGAGCAAAAAACGGTCGCGCAGGTAGAAACGAAAAAGAGCGTTATCCGCGCGGAGAATCTCGTAAAGACCTACGGCAAACGCCGCGTTGTGGATGGTATTTCGATAGAGGTCGACCAGGGAGAGATTGTCGGCTTGCTCGGTCCGAACGGCGCAGGGAAAACGACGACCTTCTATATGATAGTCGGTCTAATCCGCCAGGACGGCGGCAAGGTATTCCTCGATGACCGACAGCTTCACGGTTTGCCGATGTATAAGCGCGCCCGGATGGGTATCGGATATCTTTCGCAGGAGTCGTCGGTTTTTAGAAAACTTACCGTAGAACAGAATTTAGAAGCGATACTCGAATTTATGCCGTTAAGCAAAACCGAAAGGCACAAGCGTCTCGAAGAGTTGCTCGACGACCTTAAAATAGAGCATTTGCGTAGACAAAAGGCGTATACTTTATCGGGTGGCGAACGGCGCCGCGTGGAAATTGCCAGAGCGCTGGTTACCAAACCGAAATTCCTGCTGCTCGACGAGCCGTTCGCGGGTATCGACCCGATAGTAGTGGGCGACTTGCAGACTATAGTTCGCAAACTCGCGGATAAGGGCCTCGGAATACTGATAACCGACCATAACGTGAGCGAGGTTTTACGGATTGTCGACCGAGCGTATATTTTATATGAGGGCAATATACTCATATCCGGCGACGCCCGGAAGTTGATAGCGGACCCCAAAGCCCGCGAGATATATCTCGGAGAGGGTTTTAAAGGATAATATGCCCGAACTTAAACTCGAGCAAAAACTATCGCTAAAACAGGTTCTGACACCGCAGCTTATCCAAAGCCTGCAACTTCTACAGATTCCTAAACTGGAACTGGCGGCGGAACTGCGCGCCGAGCTGGAACAAAATCCGATGCTCGAGATAATCGACAACGAAACCGAAATAGACGAAAGCGACCTGGACAGAGAACTCGACCGCGAACTCGACGAGTGGGATAATTTCGCTTCCGGTCTCTCGCTATATGGTTCTCAGCTTCCCGAAAACGACCCGGACGAGGAGGAGGTCGACCCATATTTCGGAGTCAGCAGTAATAAAACCCTTTACGAACATCTGATTGAACAACTCTCGATTACGGTAACGGACGAAAGAAAGTATAAAATCGGGGAGTTTATTATCGGGAATCTCGATTCGAAGGGTTTTCTGGCTATCCCCGACGAGAGACTCCGCAACGACGCCGAGCGGTTGCGAATAGTCGAACCGCCGCCGTCTCTTGACGAAATTACAGAAACCATAAATATAATACAGGGCTTCAACCCAGCGGGAATTGCGGCCCGAAACCTGCAAGAAAGCTTCCTTATTCAGCTAACCGACAGTGGAGAGGAAGGCAGTCTCGCATGGATAATAGTCGAAGACTATTTTGAAGAACTCAAATGCAAAAATGTCCCGCAACTCGCGGATATTCTCGGTGTTTCTATTGCCGATGTCGAATCCGCGATGGTGGTTCTCGGTTCGCTGAGTTTCGCGCCAGCGGCCGATTATACCGGCCAATCGGGTGGTATTATCGACCCCGACCTGATTGTCGAGAAGGTCCAGGGTAGATGGGTAGTCCGATATAACGGCGCCGGTATCCCGGAACTCAGGATTAACGGCAAATACCGCGCTATGTTGAAAAATCGCGACTCGCTAGACATCTCGGCCAAGAAATTTCTATCGAAAAAGCTCAATTCTGCGCAGTGGTGGATTCAATCACTCCAACAACGTAAAGATACTATGGTGCGGACGATGCGGGCGATACTGCACCACCAGTTCCCGTTTTTCGAGAACGGCCCCGCCAATCTTCTACCGCTTAAAATGGAGGAAATCGCCGACGAGGTGGGAGTCCACCCCGCGACCATAAGCAGAGTCGTTCGGGATAAATATGTCCAGACCCCTTACGGTGTTTTTCCATTGAGACACTTTTTCGGTGGCGGTCTGGCGACCGAAAGCGGCGAGGATATCGCCACCACTATCGTAAAACGCAGAATTAGGGCATTTATCGCCGAGGAGGACCCGGCGCGACCCTATGCCGACCAGAAAATAACCGAGGCATTAAATAACGAGGGGATAAAAATCGCCCGTCGCACCGTGGCAAAATATCGCGAGGAAATGGGTATCCCGACGGCGAGAATGAGAAAGAAAAAAAGGAAGTGAAACTCATTAAACCCGAGTGGTTTAAACAAAAAATACAAGCGACTCCCGAAGGGCGCAATGTTCGCGAACTTCTCAAGAAGTTGAGATTAAATACGGTGTGCTGCGAGGCCCTTTGTCCGAACCGAAATAGTTGTTACGCGGAAGGCACAGCGACATTTCTGGTTCTCGGGAATGTCTGCACAAGAAACTGCCGTTTCTGCGGTATCGAAAGCGGTTTTCCTTTGCCTGTCGAGAGCGACGAACCCGAAAGAGTGGCGAGAGCGGTTTCGGGAATGGGGCTTTCACACGTTGTGGTTACGTCGGTTACGAGAGACGACCTTCCCGACGGCGGCGCGGCGCATTTCGCGGCTATTGTTCGCGCGGTTCGCGAGTATTCGCCGTTTGCCTCGGTCGAGTTACTCATACCGGATTTCGCAGGCAATGCGGAGGCGCTCGAGGTAGTTCTCGACGCGAAACCAGACGTTTTGAACCATAATATCGAAACTATTCCTGATTTTTACAGTGAACTCCGGCCCGGCGCAGATTATTTAAGGTCGCTCGAGATACTCGCGAAAGCCAAAGAAAACGGTTTGATAACGAAAAGCGGAATGATGCTCGGTTTCGGAGAATCGCAAGAGCAGATTATCGGGACCTTAAACGACCTCGCCGCAGTGGAAATAGATATTTTAACTATCGGCCAATACCTCCGACCTGGAGAGAATCACTATCC
>QNEE01000204.1 GCA_003645085.1 bacterium
CCCCGTATTCGCCGCGACGAAAAGCGTATCCCCGAACGGGAACACCGAGCGCACCTGCCCGGAAATCGAGACACCGCCTGCATCGACGAGGTCGGTCGGGTCGGATATGTCGATTGCGTGGACGCCGCTTGTCCAGTCGGCGAGGAAAGCATAGCCGTTCGCACAGGATATCCATCGCCCGCCGAGGTCGGTATGCGCAGGAATTGTCGAACCGGTCCAGGAGATACTATCGATAATCGTTATCGCCGCACCGGTGCCGGGGTCGATAGAATAAAGCTTGGGCGATTTGGCGAACGCGAATATATGCCCGGCGTGAACGGCGACGCCACGAAGCGGCTCGAGTTCCAGCTCGGCGACGAGGCGGATATCGAGCGAGTCGGCAGCGAAAACAGACGCCGTTACAACGACAATCGATATAAATCCGATAATTCTATTATTCATCGAAGCGTTTTTCATAATTACTGGATTGTTTTTAATTGTTTCAAATAATATATAACAATCGAGTGAGTAGGTCAATCCGATAATCGAATTTTTTATGGCAAAATCGGCCGCCGCGCCGCCAGCTGTATCTAACGAGAACCCAGAACCGATAACCCAGCATGCAGTGTGTGGTGTTCGGCAGAGATTGTGTCTGACGGTATTATTTCAGACGCGAGCGTCGCACCAAACGAACGCGTAAGGTATTATGTCTTGACACCCGCCGGAACGAAAACTAAATTAAAATCCGAAGGAGCCATTGTGAAAATAGACACCCTTATCGTAAGCGCGAACGAACTCGTAACGATGGATACCTACGGGGGGCGCGTGCCTCTTCGTGGCTCGAAAATGCAGGATATCGGTCTAGTCGAGAACGGGGCGGTAGCTATATCCGGTCAGGAGATAGTCGCATTCGGCGAGACACACGACCTTCTGTCCGAGCTCGAGATAGACGGCGATACACGCATTATCGACGCCAAGGGCAAGACGGTTACACCCGGACTCGTCGACCCCCACACGCACCCGGTTTTTGCGGGGACGCGCGAGAAGGAATTCGCGATGCGTATCGAGGGGAAATCCTATATGGAGATAGCCGCCGCAGGAGGCGGGATACTAAATACGTCGCGGCTAACACGTCAGATGTCTATCGACCGAATGATAGCGAACGGCAGCAAATATCTGGCGAGAATGATAACCCACGGCACCACGACGCTCGAAGCCAAATCCGGATACGGCCTTTCCACCGAAAGCGAACTGGCGATGCTCCAGTCTATCAAATATCTCGACCAAACCGAAAAACTCGACCTGGTGCCGACCTTTCTGGGCGCTCACGAAATTCCCGAGGAATACCGCGATGGCCGCGCCGACGAATATGTCGAGCTTGTAATCGAAGAGATGTTGCCGTTCGTAGCCAAAAAGGAACTCGCTAAGTTCTGTGATGTCTTTTGCGAGGCCGGCGTTTTCGATATCGAACAAACGCGAAAAATATGCCTCGCCGCGAAAAAACTCGGGCTTGGAATCAAACTTCACGCCGACGAGATAAAACCGATTGGCGGCGCGGAACTCGGAGTGGAACTCGGCGCGGTTAGTGTCGACCATCTGGTCGAAGTCTCACCAGAAGGTATCGAAGCTATCGCCAGTTCTAACACTGTAGCGGTGCTTCTGCCGGGAACGTCCCTGTTTTTAGGTAAGGGCAAATTTGCTCCCGCCCGCGATTTAATAGACGCCGGAGCTGTCGTGGCTCTCGCTACCGATTTCAATCCGGGCAGTTCGCCGACAACAAATCTGCCGCTGATTATGAGTCTCGCATGCACCGCGATGCGTATGACCCCGAAAGAGGTCTGGCCGGCGGTTACGCTCGATGCCGCGTTTGCGGTCGGGCTCGGAGAAAGAATCGGTTCTATCACTATCGGCAAACAAGCCGACCTGATTATCTGGGACGCCCCGAATCATAGTATAGTGCCGTATTTTTACGGTGAATCGCTTGCGGAAATGGTCATCAAAAAAGGCAAGATAATATGGCGCAAATAAATAAAGGCGTCGTTTATATAATAATCCCCTTAACGGCGATAGTTTTGGCCGGATGCTGGTTCTACAGTTTCACCGATAAGCCATATCCAGACATCGAGAACACGTTTGTCGAGGCTTTCGATAATGAGACCGACCGTTACGACCTCGCGCCCGCGCTGACAGAGGGGCTTATTAACAAGCTTCATGGCGGCGCGTTATTAAAAATTACAGGGAGAGATAACGCGCAATCTATTATCTCTGGGACGGTTACCTCGCATGTTTTAGAAGCGTATTCCTACACCGCCGAAGAGGAGCCTCTCGAATTTATCGTCAAAATCGAGGCGAGGGTGAAATTCACGAAGGTTGCCAGCGGCAAGGAATTATGGCAGGCGACACTCGAGGGTTTCGCGACATATCCGGCGGACGAATCTACAAAGGATGAGGAGACCGCACGCGAGGAGGCTATCGCCCTGCTTGTCGAGAGGATATTGGACAGATTACGCGAGGGATAAATGTTCCTTGACACATCCGCGCTCGAAATATATTATCTCCTCGAATAAAAGCCGAAGTGGCGGAATTGGCAGACGCGTCAGGTTCAGGACCTGGTAGGGGCGACCCTGTGGGGGTTCGAGTCCCCCCTTCGGCAGGAAATTAAAGACGGGCCGTGCGTCCGTCTTTTATGTTAATAGCTTTTTCACAGGAATATCCGGGGCTCGAACACATATTGGCTGCGGCACTGCCGCTTCGAGTCCACCCCTCGGCAGGAAATTAAAGACGGGCCGTGCGTCCGTCTTTTATGTTAATAGCTTTTTCACAGGAATATCCGGGACTCGAACACATATTGGCTGCGGCACTGCCGCTTCGAGTCCACCCTTCGGCAGGAATTGAACAGACAGGAATGTCTGTTCTACCGAGATTATAATTTGCGATGGTAGTGGCCGGACATTCCGGTCTAGCCGGCGGCACCCGCCACTGGAGCTACGCTACGAGAAAAAAAAATAAGGTAATTTTCCTCTTGACAGGCCTTATACCGGTGCTTAAATTATAAAGCGTTAAATCGAAAAAACTAAACCGAAACCTCGATTAGCTCGTTTTTTCCCGTTTAGGGAAAGGTAGATTTCTATAGCTTTTTGGAAAAGTATCGATTGGGTGGTCGGCAGAGAGCAGAGGGCAGAGACCCACGGCTCACAGCTTTCCGGCGATAACCCAGAACCTGTAGCCTAAAACCTAATAATATAAAGCCCTACAATAGGGGGTTGCAACCCAAACAAAGGAGGATGTTATGAAAAAGCTGTTACTGATTGCCGCTGTGTTTGCGCTGGCAGCCGGCGCGGCGTTCGGTGTGGCTTCGCAGAACCTCATTGCGAGCGGCGCGGCGGACCTTACGGGAACCGACGACGGAACCACCGACGGAGCTATTCTCTACGCCAGCTTCCAGGTCTGCGGTGTCTCGTATCAAATCACCACCAACGACGAGTGGCAGGTCGGCCAGTCGGGCATCGCCGGCGAGTGCGTTATGCCGAGCGAAGTCGTCATCCAGAACGCGACGAACAACTTCTCTATCCAGAACACCGGCGGTCTCGCAATCGACCTCGGTTTCGAGATTACCGACCAGGACGACGCGGATTTATGGACGATGACCGGAGCCGCTATCGGAACCGCCCCGGCAGTTATCGACCAGTATACGCTGGCTCTGATTGTATGTAACCCTGGCGCTGTCGACCCGGTTGCCGGAGATTTCGGAAACGAGGATATACTTGTCGTCGACGAAACCGACATCGTTATTGCTAACTTTTACGACGCATCGGCAGGAGACTTCCAGCCCGCCGCGTCCGCTGTCGCGGTATACGCCCACGAGGGCACGAACAGCCTGAACCTCTGGGCAGGTCCCGACGGCACGGACGATATAGTCGATGTTCATCTCTATTTCCAGATGAGTTCGGCGGGAGCGTCCGATGCAGCTGTCCACACCGCAACGATTGGTGTCGGTGGTCGGATAACTACCGGCTAATCCACACACGGCAGAACAGTAATTTAAAACCTCCGTCGAAAGGCGGGGGTTTTTTTATTTATTAAGGGATTAGTGATTAGGGATTGCTGAAAAACGAGTATATACTTTACAGGCGGAGCGCGGAGAGGGGGGTGCGGAGCGCCCTCTGCTCCCTGCTCTCTGCTCTCTGCTCTCTGTCATCGTTTTCTCTTCGTGTTTTGTTTTTTTAGAACAGTGGTGCGCTGCAGACGAGCGGTGGTCGGGAGCATCGGAGGGTTCGGGCGCGATAGCGCACTCCTCGGATACGATAGACCACGTATCGGATGAGGCTCACCACGTCTCGGGAGCGATAGACCACCGGTCATAATTTATTAAAGAGCAACGAATTATGTGATAACGCACGATTTTTGTGCGGAAGCCCGGTTAATTATATTTTCAATCCGTAGGGGACGGTCTTGTGCCGTCCCGTTTTTCGGGAGACCACAAGGGTCTCCCCTACGCAATTATTTATCGTTTTCAATCCGTAGTGGACGGTCTTGTGCCGTCCCGTTTTTCGGGAGACCACAAGGG
>QNEE01000205.1 GCA_003645085.1 bacterium
CGACATCCGCTGCAGTTATTCCGGGATAGTTACCTATCTGACAGAACGGGCGCATAACGGTAGTATCGCCCTCTTTCGCAGCCTTAACGAACGTGTCCGCGCCTTTCTTCGGGTCTTCGAGATAGGTCTCGAGCGGCATCACGCCCGGACAATCGACGCTAATAAGGAATATATTACCAAGTTCTGCCTGTCCGAGCTTATTTAGTTCGACAGTAGCGCGTATCTCACAGGGGCGCATAACGGCAGCAAATTTCCTTACCGCTTCGCCGTGTTTGGTTAGGCTCGAAATGGCTTTCGCTCCCTGCACGGGCATTATCGGTGGGAGAATATTTGCCCTGTCGAGTAGTTCCTCGTTTTCGGTCAACACCCAGGCGTAGGACTCATCCGAGGGCACTTTGACCGGCACTAACACGGCCTCGAAAAGGCCCTTCTTCAATCCATCTTTCAGAAAAGCGATAACAGTTTCGTTAATTTCGCCGCCCGATGGCAGCCTCGCGCCTTTTTTAGGGACATCCGGGAGAGTTTTATTGCTTTTTTTGGCCATAAGATTTTTTGTTATTATTTTTGGTGTTTTCGGTTGCTATAAATTAAACTGCTTATTTATCGGCCTACAATCGATTCTATAAACTGGTTAGTATGGTGTTTCTTTTAACGGATTCGGCCCTATTTGAGTTACCTTGTCCGTAAAATCGTTCACAACGTCGGCGTATCGCTGGCCCTCCGAGGCCGAAACCCAGGCGAGTTCGACCCTTTCCGGTTCGAGGCCGAGACTCTCGAGGACTTTTTTAAGCTGGGCGAACCTCCGGCGGGTAAAATAATTACCCTCTTTGTAATGGCAATCTCCCGGATGGCAACCCGCGACGAGAACGCCGTCGGCGCCCCATAAAAGAGCATTCAAAACCATACTGGTGTCCACCCGACTCGAACACATAACCCGCACTACGGAAATCGAGGGCGGAACATCGAGTTTGCTCGAACCCGCACGGTCGGCGCCGCCGTAAGAACACCAGTTGCAAAGGAATCCGACTATGTTAGGCACAAATCTATCGGGCACCGTTCTCCTGCCTTCGATATCTGAAAAACTTAATTGCAGGTAATCGCACAGTTTATTGAGTTTGCCCGAAGCCCGAAAGCCTCGAAAGCGATAATACAACATATCGATTAAAAGTTCTATATATTAAATCCCAGATACCATATATGTCAAGCCCAAATTTGCCGTTTATCGAGTAACAGGTAAAAAAAAACAGCGTGCGTTCGAAGGAAATCCCGCGAACAACCGAAAGGAAAGAGAAACAATCGAGAAAGCCTCGATTTTTAGCGAACGTGGTCGACGGGATTTGGCGGCACCGGCCACAGCGAATAGGTTCGAACACCTGAATTTGTCATGGTGCCGAAATCGAAAAAGGGCAGACGCTAATCTACCCTTTTATTATTACGGGGTCGACGGGATTTGAACCCGCGCTCTTCGGCTTGACAGGCCGATGTGTTAAACCAGGCTACACCACGACCCCGAAATTCTATATTTTTTGGGCGAAACAGGATTCGAACCTGTGACCCCCTGCGTGTAAGGCAGGTACTCTGAACCAGCTGAGCTATTCGCCCGACGCTTCCGTCTTTTGTATCTTAGGCTTTTGTTTTAACAATACGCCCACCGGCAGAAATACGCAATAACCCAGAACGAGCAGTATAGGGGCAATCGATATATCGCCGGTCGAAAGAAGAACGAAACCTAATAGTATAAGCAGAACGCCGATGGCGAATAAAGCGTAATTTTTACCCCCAAACGGGAGTTTCGGCTCCTGTCCGCTGTCTTTCCTATATCTTTTTTTCGCAACCATTTTTCCTCTCAAACCGGCTAATTATAGAAATATCTCCTTAGCGATGCAAGCTCTTTTATACTTTTCTAATATTTTTTTATCCGGACGGCATACCGAAAAAACTACTTTACGAGAAGCAACCTTATATCGTTGCTTAACCCACCTGCCGTAACCTTTGCAAGATAAATCCCTGTCGGTAGTTCCGCTCCGCAATCGTCGCGACCGTCCCAGATAACTCGATACGGGCCGCCGCGCATACGGTCTTTTTCGGACAGAACTCTTACCCTTTGGCCGGATATATTATAAACCGAAATTTGCGTCGGTCCCGTGTTCGGCAATGTAAATTCGATAGTAGTCGAAGGATTAAACGGATTCGGATACGCCTTAATACCGATTCGGTTCGGTTTGATGGCCAGTATTTCGTCCTTTATTCCGGCTGAATAATCCGTTATTACCAAATCGTCGATATACCAGCCGCGCGATGTTCCAGCGCCGTCGGAACCTATCTCGAAACGGATTATCGCCGTGTCCATCGCCCAGTCCGAGAGATTGAATATCGTTGGATGCCAGAAATCGCCGGTGCCCTCGCCGCCAAAACCGGGTTGCCCGCCAAGAAAAGTATTGTGGTCAGAAATAGGCCCGTCGTAGTTGTAGCCGAGGTCCGCCCTCGGATATACTATCGAGAAACTGTCCTCATAGATAGCTTTACACTTAACATTGCCGCCGTCCCAGAAATACCCGGCGTATTCTCCCGCGAATTTATACCAATGATATATCTCCATATGCGGATGGTCGGCGACGAGGAAAACCTGAAAGTCGAGCGTCCAATTCGCGAAATTCATATAGTTTCCCTGTAGATTGGTGCCCCAGCAGAATGAATCTGAGTGCGCCGAGGCCGGCGGCGCCGCGAAACTATCCGGATGGCCCCATTGCCAGCCATTATCCGGTATAGGAATGCCTCCGGCGGAGTTGGTGTCGAAATTAGTAGCCATCAATACCGGCGGCATTAGAAAGTTCAGCTCGACCGTATCGTTTCGAGCGATGCTGATACCCAATGCCGATTGTGCCGCAAAGCTATCGCGGGTGCACATAACGTCCCATGTGCCCGCTTTTACGGAATCGAGGAAATAATAGCCGCTGGTGTCGGATATATCCCATATCCCGAGGTCGAGAATCTCTACTCTCGCCCCCGTATCGTCGGTTCTGTAATCTAAATCGACGTGGCCCCAGATTACCCCGAAAGACTCGCTCAAACCGATATCGTCGATATACCATCCACCCATTTCATCCGAAGCGTCCGCCGCGAAATGGAACCTTAATCTGACCTCGCCGGCAAAAACAAACGGGGTTAAATCTATCGATTGGTATTCCCAGCCTCCGGAAGAGCCGGAGAAAGCGGGATAATCTGCCAGCGCGCTTCCAGCGCCGAGCGCCGCACAGGGATATCCACCCTCGGGTTCGACGACATTCCAGGTAATTCCATCGTCGGTCGTTATTTCGACAACACCGCCATCGTCGGCGGAGTCGGTATCATACCATTGCCACCAGTCGAATATAGGTTGACCGCATCCGCCGATATACATACGCGGCGGGTAAAGAATACTATTCGAATACGGGCTGTAGACGGTATCTATCTGCGTGCCCCAGCAAAATGGAAACGAATGTGCGTCGTGCGGACTGACCGCCGATAAAGGCCTGCCCTGCTCCCAATCATCGACACTGCCCTCGTGCTCGAAATCGGTCGAGGCGTAACAGTTATTGAAATAAGGAGGATTAACAACGAGAGTAGAGCGGAAAAGGATGGAGAGCGAATCGTGGAGCACCGACGACGTCGCCGAATGATGTCCATAGAAAAGCCCGATTAAACCCGTTCCGTTCTCGATACCGACCGAACCTTCACGATACGACGAACCAACCGGTGAAACGTCCAGGTAGTTGAGCTGTATAGTCCGCCTGTCTAAATCGAGGACGAACTGCATCGAATATGTATTCGAGCTATAACCAAGTTCGGTTACGTCAATATAGCTGACCACGAAACGACCGTCGGGTAACGTCTGGTATTTTATCTGCCCGCCATAAGTCGTTGTTAGGTCCATAAAACATAAACCCACTACATTTTGCGGATACGATGGACTCGGAATAGAATCGACTGTATAAAGCGTATAGGTCGTGCTCCCGAAAACTATCCACCCGTTTGTGCAGATAGTAACCTGTGTGAAATAATTTCCATAATATTCGAAAGCGCCGGGGATAGAGACGGTAAGTCTGCTGTCGTCGCCGCTCGGACCAGACGAACCGGTTAAACTGATATCTATCCACTCGAACGGAGGGCCTCCGGGTTCGTCGGAGTCGATAAAACGGTAGCCCTCGGCGTCGGGTCCGCCTGTTCGCGCAAGAACCGCCGAGCAAACCATAATTAGCACACAGAAAAAAGCAGAATATATTTTATTCATATAAACCTCCCGATTTCATTAGGGAATATTCGCATTTAAACACCATATTTGTTTATAAATACAACCTGAAGCTCCATTATGCAACTGTTTTTTTTCCGATTACGCTAAACATCAATCGAACCGAAGGTCGGTCAACACTAATTTAAATTCCGGATTCTCTTCCGACCCTATCGAATACACCTCGTAACTAAGTCTGTTATGAATCTTACCTGTAACGTCGTTCTCGAATTCTCTCGTAGCGAGTATGTGATAAC
>QNEE01000206.1 GCA_003645085.1 bacterium
CCACGGGAATATCTTCAGGAACCGCTGCACGGTTTGCGGCCAAAAAGAGCACGACGAGCGCAGCGATTTTTCCGAGCCGAACGAACTCCCGATTTGCGGCAAATGCGGCTCGCCCGCGCGTGTCGATGTCGTCTGGTTCGGCGAACAACTACCGGAACGGGAGTTGTCCGCCAGTTTAGCGGCAGCGGAAAGCTGCGACGTCTTTATCTCCGCTGGAACGAGCGCGCTGGTCTATCCGGCGGCGCATTTCCCCGAACTGGCGAAAAGAACCGGCGCGACGCTTATCGAAGTCAATCTCGAACCGACGCATTTGACACAAATCGCGGATTTTAGCTTCCTCGGCAAAACGGGAGAGATATTACCCGAATTAGTCGGGTAAGATAACGCCTGTCATTCTGGCGAAAGCCGGAATTCGGGGATTGTATGGAGTGGGCTCCGGGTTAAGCCACGACCTTTCCGGTGTATATCTTATAAAAACTGGAGATTCCGCGCCGGCGAAAGCGGTATTACAAAGATAATCCCAATCGAATCGACCGTTTTTTCACTATATCCTTGACTGTTCGATATAACGGTTTATATTGCATATATCGTTATAATTTCCCGGGCTCCACCGGGGCTTTTTATGCCGGAATTATCCAACCCTAATAGTGAGACGATGACAAAAAAAACAAATTGCCGCCTCGTTGTAGGCCTTTTCTGGGGGGACGAGGGCAAAGCCAAAGCGGTCGACGTTCTCGGTGAGAACGCCGATATAGTCGCACGTTATCAGGGTGGCGCAAACGCCGGACATACAGTCTATACCGGCGGCGAAAAGTTCGTGTTCCATCAAGTTCCGTCGGGCGTCTTGCGTGAAGACGTAACGGGCGTGCTCGGCGCCGGGATGGTTATCGACCTGCCGGAACTCGTCGATGAAATCCGCGAACTCAAAAACCGCGGTATCGATGCGACATCGAGGCTCGTTATATCGTCGAGAGCGCATCTGGTAACATCGCTTCACAAGAGAATCGAAAAGATTCAGGAGACTAAACTCGGTATCGGAACGACGCTTCGCGGTATCGGACCTACATACTCCGACAAATATGCCCGCCGCGGATTGAGAATCGGACAGCTTGTCCACAAGCACGGCCTTGAAGAAAGCGTGCGGAAGCTAATCGATTCACACAGGCCGTTCTTCGAGTTCGCAGGTGAACCTGTGCCGACAGCCGATGAAATATTGACACCGCTGCTCGAGAAATCGGCCTTTATCGAGGATATGGTCGACGACGTTTCCCTTTTTCTGACCGATTCGATTCACGCGGGAAAATCGGTTCTTATCGAGGGCGCCCAGGGTAGTATGCTCGATATCGATTGGGGCACCTATCCGTTTGTAACACCCACCTCGCCCGCGCTTTCGGGCGTAGCCAGCGGGCTCGGTATCGACCCGAGGCTCGTCGAGGAGGTTATCGGTCTGGTTAAGGCGTTCACCACGCGTGTCGGCAATGGACCATTACCGACCGAGCTTATCGGGGAGGAAGGCGAGCGACTTCGCGGCACCGGCGAACACGAATGGGACGAATTCGGCGCTACTACCGGAAGACCGAGACGCTGCGGATGGCTCGATGGATTCGTTCTGACCTGCAACTGCCGCAGGTGGGGCGTCGACAAACTATTCCTGACCAAGCTCGATGTCCTCGACGGGATGGAAAAAGCACGGTTATGCAGCGCGTATAAAAAAGACGGCAAGGTGCTTCGTGCTTACCCCTCGACTGCGAAAGAACTCGAGCTTGTAGAACCGGTCTTCGAAGAACTCGAGGGCTGGAGCGAAGGTGTCGCTCGGAAAACGAAGTTCGAAAGTCTCCCCGAAAACGCGAAATACTATGTGAAACGTGTCGAGCAAATCGCCGGCTGCCCCGTCGGTTGGATTTCTACCGGCCCGAACAGAGAGAACACGATAGTCCGATAAAAAAGTGTGTTATCCCAAATACCCTCGGACTTTGGTTTGAGTATTAGAACGATTAGTAATCCATTTCCGTTTTAAAGGTCTTTTCCGTAATCCCTTCAGGGATTTCTGGGGCCGAAGAAATTATGCATGTTAAGGTTTTCAATATACGGGCTGTCAATCCGCCGGACGACGAGCTTGCAGAGCTTAACGAAAAACTCGATAAACTATCTCCCGAACGCACCTGGATGGAGATTGTCGAAACCCCCGACGGCCCGGTCTGGAGCATTATACTGCTCCTGGAAACCGAACATCACCATAAAAAACCGGAACCGTTGCCGCCACTCGACCCGTTTGATGAAGAGATTTACGAGGCGCTTCTCGATTGGCGGCATCATCTCGCGCAGAAAGAAAACCTGCCTGAATACTTTATAATGCACAACCGCACACTGCGCGAAATCGCGTTAATAAGGCCGTCGAATATGGATGAACTTAAAGAAATCCACGGTATCGGCGAGTGGAAAGCGAAAACCTACGGTGAAGGCATATTAAAGGTAATAGCCGCTATCGTCCAATCGCAGGAAGGAAACGAAGAAGGATAGTTTTACTGAAATAGCCCGCGACCTCAGATATGGACCAAAAACCAGTATAATCCGAGGGCTGGCGCGAGAGTGGTCTTTGGGATATTGGCGGGGAATCCGTGCGTCCGATATAATGTATTTAAAAATCCTTATGAGGACATAGCACGGAGCGTGACAGCCACGAGATTGAGGACAATCATAAATATCGGATGATAATTAGAAAAGCACAATGGCTATCGAATCAATAAATATAGATAACCTCCGCGAACGACTCGAAGCTCTCAGGGGGTTTCTTTAACCCCTCCGAAATCCGAGATAGGATAAAACAAATCGACGAAACCGCTGCCGAACCCGAGTTCTGGAACAACCAGGAAAAAGCCCAGAAACTGATGACCGAGCGTAAATCGCTCGAACAGGACCTGAATTTATGGGAGTCGCTCGAACGACGGCTCGACGACTTGACCGAGCTTCTCTCTCTTTACAATCCGGAAGATGCGGAATATAAGATACTTCTCGCGGAAGCACGCCAGTTCGACAAAGACCTCGCACGGTTCGAGTTAAAGCAGGTTCTCTCCGAGCCAGACGACGAAGCCGGCTGTTATATCGAAATCCATTCCGGCGCCGGCGGAACGGAGGCCTGCGACTGGGCCGAAATACTCCTTAGAATGTATCTACGATGGTGCGAGCAATCCGGCTACCAAACATCGATACTCGAGATTACACCCGGCGACGAAGCCGGAATAAAATCCGTTACTGTCCAGGTCGACGGCGAATACGCCTACGGCTACCTCAAATGCGAAATCGGAATACACCGTCTAGTCCGACTCTCGCCGTTCGACTCGGCGCACAAACGGCACACGAGTTTCGCCAGCTTTTTCGCGTATCCGCAGGTTGGCGAGGAAGATACAATCGAAATCGACGAGAACGACCTACGCATAGACACATACCGCTCCAGTGGCCACGGCGGCCAGCATGTAAATAAAACCGATTCCGCAGTGCGTGTTACGCATATACCGACAGGAATCGTAGTCCAATGCCAATCCGAGCGAAGTCAGCACAAAAACAAATCGCGGGCGATGCAGATGCTCAAAGCACGCCTTAAACAAAAACGCGAAGAAGAACTCGCCGAAGAACAGGCGGAAATAGAATCGCAGAAAAAGAAAATCGAGTGGGGAAGCCAGATACGAAGCTATGTCCTCCATCCTTATAATATGGTCAAGGACCTGCGCACCGATTACGAAACATCGAACACGAAAGCGGTCCTCGACGGCGACCTCGACGGATTTATACGCGCATACCTTTTGTCTGGCTAAAAAAGATATTATCATTAAAAAAACGCGACTCGAAATAGCGTTCTATAGGGCTGGCGCGAGAGTGGGGTGGTCTTTTGGGGAGAGGAATCCGTGCGTCCGATATTAATATATTCAAAAATCCTTATAAGGACATAGCACGGAGCGTGACAGCCCGATATTCGGAAGAAATTATGATTATTCGAAAATACGAGATAAAACTCTTCGGCAGAGATATGCTCGCCTGGGGCGACGAGAACCGCGTTTTTGCGATATCCCTTTTCAGCGATTCGGCTATCGATAGTAAACTGGCTCGTTTTACTGACATAATCGAAACGGGCGAACACTGCGATATAATTCCGACATCGCTTAAACAATACGAATCGACAGGTTCTCTCGAGAACTTGAAACCCGTAATCCTCTGGGGAACACCGTTTCAGCGGAAGGTATGGGAAGAGCTTTATCGGTTGCCCGCCGGAAAACTTATCTCATACGGCGAATTGGCGGCGAAAATCGGTAGACCGCGCGCGGCAAGAGCGGTCGGTTCGGCGGTGGGCGCAAACCATATCGCAATAGTTATCCCCTGCCACCGCGTGGTGGGCAAAAACGGCCCCGGTGGTTTCGGCGGAGACCTCGAATTGAAAGCGAAACTACTCGAAACGGAAGGTCTCCATCTGCCGAAAAAAATTTCAATTTAACCTTGACATTATCCGTGTGCATTTC
>QNEE01000207.1 GCA_003645085.1 bacterium
ACACGAATACCCGTGGGGTGTCGAATACGAACCCATTTTCGAGGAGGGGGTCTATCATAACGGGCGGCTGCCGGACTATCACCGTCTCGACCTCGGGATGAACTGGAATCTACATAAAGGAGACTGGAGCCTCGATATGTTTTTCCAGATATTGAACATCTATAATCGGGAGAATGTTCTTATTCGTAATTGGGAGACCGACGAAAAACCTGAACCGGACGATATGGGAATGCTCCCTTTACTTCCGACTTTCGGTTTCCGTGCGGAATTTTAGAATAACGCTTTATAGATTATCAGAAGAGAAGGGTATTTAAAGGGAAGAATTTATGCGGAAAAAGTCCGCAGAACCTTAAATTTATGGGGTGAATCGAGATTTTTCAGGGACTCTTTGTGATATTTCAGATTGATTTATACTCGTCATTTATCTATATTATTTTTGATATTAGGATAAAATAACGAAACGGGAGAATGTGGCTTTGAAACGGGACATCTTTATAGGCTGGATTTTAGTTGTTGTGGGAGCTTTTTTCGCAGGATGCGCTCACACGCGTTCGGGAAGCCCCGCGGCGGCTTTCGTTCGTGAAGGTCTTACCTTTTTTAATACCGGGCGATTCGACGAGGCCGCTATACTATTTCGGAAGGCTAACGCCGCAGACCCTTACTATGCGCCCGCCTACACCTTCCTCGGGAGAATTTATCAGGTTCGCGGGGATACGTATCGTGCGGAGATGTTTTATCGCAAAGCGCTCGCGCTGGACGATACCGCTACCGAGATATACGGCTGGATAGGTGATATTTATTGGGAAGATGGTGATACAGCGCGTGCGGTAGAGTTTTATGAGCGTTGCCCCTCCGATGACCCGCATTACGCGGTTTTGCACTATCGTCTCGGTATGAGGGCGTTTCAGAGCGGCAGGTCGCGCACTGCCAGAGAGGAATTCGAGAAAGCGTTAGTCTTTCCGGATTACTGGGGCGGACATTACGGTATCGGACTTCTAAAGGCTATCGATGGCAGGTTCGAGGAGGCTATCGAACATCTCGAGGCCGCCGAATGCGATTCCACCGAACCGGAACTTATATATTGGCTGGCTAAATCTTATTACCAGCTCGGTCGCGAGCCGGAGGCATATCTATATTACCGACGGTATTCGAGTTTGGAAACTGCAGATGACGAATTAAAACGCGAGGCTGAAAAAACGGCAGACGAACTCGAGGATAAAATCACGCGAGGCGAGGGGGTTACTCTGGATACAAGCTACGTCATCCCGTTTATCGTCGAAAAAAACACCGACCTTTCCGTGGGGATATACGATATCGACGGCAGATTGGTAAAAACCCTTTTTCGAGGTTGCATAACGCGCGGCGATTATACGCTGACCTGGGACGGCACGGATGCCGACGGAAATGTTGTCGACCACGGTATTTATCTGGGTTTTGTAGATGACGACCGCGGAATCGCTTTGCGTCCGATGCTGTGGAATAAATAATGTTCACTACGAAAATGATGAAATTGGTTATCGGGGGCGCTTTTGCGCTCTTTTTTTTCACGGGTTCTACCCTCGCGGAGGGTTCATCGTATTATTGGGCATTACCCCACATTCCGCCGGAAAGTCTCGAACGATACGATAATTATTCGTTCGATTTGCGTAGAAGGATGGTTGTATCGGCCCTTAAAGAGCACGCCGATTCGAATCAAACGGAACCTCTGCGTTTGCTTCGCGAACTGGAATCGCGGGGTATTGTTTCGGATATCCGCCCGTTATGGATATGCGATGTTATCAGGTTTAAGGCTACTACGGAGGCGTTGGAGATTATAGAAAAAAGTAGTTTAGACGGTTATGTGCGAGAGAGCCGGCCCGAACCGGCGGAGCTTTTCGACCCGCTTGTAGAGATGTTCGTCCCGCCGCCGGGAGATAGCCTGGCCTGGGGATTAGAACTTGTCGGCGCCCCAGAGATATGGCAGGAATACGGTATCGACGGCAGCGGTGTTCTGGTAGCATTACTCGACAGCGGGGTGGATTTCGGTAGCCCCGACCTGATAGACGCTTTATGGGTCAATTCTGACGAAATACCCGACAACGGAATCGACGACGACGGCAACGGCTATATCGACGACTGGCGCGGCTACGACTGGACGGAAACCGACGGCTGGCCCCACGACGAGCGTGGCCACGGAACCCATGTAGCCGGGATAATCGGAGGCCGAGGCGCGATGGGTATCGGGACGGGCGTGGCACCCGGATGCACGATAATGCCGCTCAAGATACTCGATAGCAGCGGGAACGGTGAAGAGGCCGATGTCTGGGAGGCTATCCAGTATGCTATCGAACACGGCGCACGTGTTATGAATATGTCGATAGGGTGGCGTTACAGCGGCGACCCGGACAGGGCAACATGGCGGGCTACGATAGAATCCGCGTGCGCGGTGGGAATAGTGATGTGTATCGCCGGCGGAAACGAGAACGGCTACAGCGGCGCTCCGAATAACCTGCGGACTCCCGGCGATGTGCCCCGGGCGCTCACTGTCGGCGCTACCACAATCGACGATGAAAGAGCAGATTTTAGCTCGGTCGGGCCTGTGGCCTGGGATACGATATCCGGTTACTGGGATTACCCATATCCGCCGGGGCTTATTAAACCGGACATTTGCGCGCCCGGCGATTCGGTCATCAGTATCGTCAACGGAGGAGAATACGAATACTGGAACGGCACGAGTATGGCCTGCCCGCATATCACGGGTGCTGTGGCATTGCTGCTTCAACTGGACTCGATGTTGACGCACGATTCGGTGAAAGCGCTTATAGAGTCCTCGGCGGTGGAACTCGGCCCCGCCGGAAAAGACAGCGCGTTCGGCTCGGGTAGGCTGAATATTCCCGCGCTTTTTACGTTAATGACCGGTTTCGGCTGGATTAAGGGCAATACCGAGCCCGGAGCCAGAATAGAAGTCGACCCAACCGGAGCGTGGGTTTTCGCGGACGATTGGGGAGAGTTCTTAATAAAGCTTCCCGAAGACAGCTATTCTATTACCGCCGACGCGTTCGGTTTCGAGCCTTCTATATCCTTTGCAGTGGTAACGGCCGGCGACACGACGGTTTTGAATTTACCTTTAACGCCCGGGGCGGCGTTGCCGATGAGATTTGTTGTTCGCGATTTCGACACGGGCGAACCGATTCCGGGAGCGGGGATAATCTTCGAGGATTGGCCGTCCGGCACATTATGGGCAGACGTTAACGGTCGCCTTACCGAAATTATAACCGAACGAGACCCTGCGCTGGCTGTGGCGTTCAAGCCCGGTTATATCTCGGCGGAGGATAGTATCAACATCGCCCCACCCGATACGGGAATTCATTATTTTTACCTTCATAAGGCGGTCGATTTTGAAAGCGGACCGGTGCTTACCCATTGGGGTAGTATCGACGATTGGGAATGGGGAATACCGATATCTGGGCCACTGGCGCGTAGCGGGTCACATCTGTGGGCGACCCGTCTCGATACGACATACTCGGACACAACGGATAGCTGGCTTCGTTTGGGCGTTCTCGACCTTTCGGGCGAGGTCGAGGCGCCTGCGGTCGCGTTCTGGCAATGGTATGAGTTGGAAGCTACGGCGCGCGGCAGCTGGGACGGCGGCAATATTAAGCTATCCACCGCAACAGGTGGATGGGAAATACTTCCGCCCGAGGGCGGATATCCCTCCTTTCTCGACGATTTCAATCCGATAACCGGTGGCGAGGTCGGTTTTTCGGGCGAGTTCGGTCATTTATTCTGGCACGAGGTCCGGTTTCCTCTCGACGGTTTTGTCGGGGACACGGTCGAACTCGTTATCCATATGGGTTCGGACAACAATACAGTCCGACGCGGGTGGTTTATCGACGACCTGGCGTTACTTCCGAGAACAAAACGCGGGCCGATATTTCGATATGTCGAAGCGGACTATTCTGACGGAACCGTCGCCGTTTCCGGGACGCTTTACGCGGTTACCGACCCGATAGACACGACCGAGATTTTTGTCTGTGGTTCGGGGGCGTCGGACGATACAATCGCGCTAAACCTTTTCGGTGAATATTTCTATGGCGAATTCACCGGCCCGTTCGCGACGGACACGCTTTATATCTGGCTGTCCGCGGAAGATATTTCTGGCAGATTATCGCTCTATCCGCAATTCGCACCAGATTCCGTTATCGCTATTTCGGTTGTAATCGATACTGCTGTCGGCGATACTGTGCCGCCGTGCATCGACCGATGGGCCTATTGGCCGGAACGGTCGACCGAATCGGACAGCGCGCGATTACTGTTTATTATCTCGGATGATTCCCCCGTTACTGCTAAAATTAGGTGGAGTGAGGGTGGAATATCCGACAGTATTTCGCCGGGAGTAATTAGCGCGGACAGCCATTATTTTGCAATTCCGCTCGCAACGGCCGGCGTCGATAATCTATTCTGGGAACTCGAGGTTTTCGATACGGCGGGGAATAATGCGACCGATAGGGATACGATAGAAT
>QNEE01000208.1 GCA_003645085.1 bacterium
ATAGTTATATCCGATATAACCTCTCTCTCCAATAAGAATACACCGCCCACCTTGACCAACGAATCTTTGAATAGTGTTTATTCTGCTAACCGTTACGGTGTCGAAAACAACATAATATAATATCTTATGTGGACCAATAGAAATCAATACGCTGTCGCGTGTTACACTATGGCCATCCGAAATCGCGATTAACTCAAGGGTGTCCATGCAATCTCGGGTTAATCCAGGGGCTGTTGGCCCGATACAGATAACGATGTCTGCGGCAAAGGCGGTGCCAACCACAAGAAGGATAAAAAATAGAGTTTTTTCGATAAGCATAAATTTTCCTTGACTTTTCGCTTTCACCTTCTTTATTATAAGTAATTCTAGGATAAAAATCAAGTCAAAAGGAGTTTTTACTCGTTTCCACGCTCCCGCGTAGAAATGCATTTCCTTAACGCTCTGCGTCTTTTGAGGTGAATGTATCCTGCAAAATAGTAAATTTTGTCATTTCGAGCATAAGCAAGAAATCTTAAATCGTTCAAAAGATTTCTTGTCGCTTCGCTCCTCGAAATGACATTTGCGAGCAATTCTGCAGGAGTCATTCGTCACATACAATATGGAGATTTTAATAAATAAGCCAAGCCAGGTCGACTAGACCGGGCTTGGAATTTATAACAGAGAGGCAGTGGTTCCTGCTTTTTAATGTCTTAACAGTATATGTTACAATAAGTAACGCTTGAGAAATAGAGCGAAAATACTCGCATTAATAACGTAGATTTCAAGCGGTTTTGAACGATGCTGCACGAACGTGACGTAACGGATTTGCCACAAGGGACATATAAAAAGTAGGAATGGTGTTCCTAGCTCGCTTCCGAGTATTAAAATTAGCAGGTAATTGCACTACAAGCTAATCGCGTTTATTCGACGTCATTCTCAAATTCTTCAACCGGTTCTACCTCCGGTTCGTCTTCTTCTCCCGACAAGTCATTCTCATCTCTCTCGGCTGGTCTTTCGGCAGTTCCTTTTTCGGTTTCCTTGCGCGTTCTGGTCACGCTTTCTTTTGTTACAGCGCGTTCCTCGCGCGAGATTTCCTTACGGTTGAATAGCGAGGACGGCTGTCTCATAGCCGGAGCGGGGATTTTTTCAACCATCTCGGCTTCGACAGCTTCGATTTTCACCGCTTCGTCTTCCTCGATTTCGAGTTTCTCAACAGCTAATACTTTTTCTTCCGCCGGTTTTACGGTTGTAACCGTTTCGCTTTCCTGCGCAAAGACCAGCGGGATTATCAGTATTGCGAATAATACGACTATCCACGTTTTCATTTTTACCTCCATAATATCCTTCATTGGCTACTTTTTAATTTTCGTTGCTTGCATTTATTAGTATGAAACCTTCCGTTCGCGTTTAACGCCAGTAACCCGTGAGATAAGACTGCATATTAGCGTTATCTTCCTCGTAAAGCCCGATTTCGGTTGTGCCTATTTCTACCTGAGCTTTCATTGTAATACAGGATTGGCCGCCTGCTTCGGCTTCCTGTAGGTCTATCAAGCGGTCGAGAACCGAATTTTTTGAACGAACACCGCCCTGATTTTCGGTGTTTGTTTCGCTGTTACAGATTATTATTTCGCAAATATCGCCAGGCTCAACGCCGAAAGCGGCCAAATCGACAAGTGACCATGTGCCACTGGCACCTGGGTCGAGTGCATCCCATCGTTCAGTAAATGTCATTGCAACGTTGGGGGTAAGACCCGACACGGTAACCTTGTCAATAAACCAGCCTTCGTCCCCAGTCCCGCTATCCGTAGTAAGAAGAAATGCGATTTCTATAGTGTTGGCGGTGGAAACATCTATATCGACTTCGGACGTCATATAGCCGCCACAATCTCCGGTGAATACATCTATACTCCTACCACCACAGGGAACTGCTGTATATAGAGGGTCGTTGTTAACAAGTTGCCAGGCATTATAGTCCCCTGTTGTGAAAGCACTGATTTCGACCCAGTCGCCGCTATCGAGTCTATAAGCGACATAGCCCTCATCGTAAGTATTTTCAAGGTTATATCTGTGAATGAAATTGAGTGTTATTGTATTCGACGTGGAAACATTTAGCACCGGAGACACGAGTAGTTCACTGGCGTAAGCATTTACGTCGTCGGCAAAAGCCGCTCCTGCACCACCGTCGGAATCCCATACCCATGTGTATGGATATGTGCATTCCGCTGTAGCAGTCCAGTCTTCCAGGTCGGAATCAAACGTCCAAACCCGTTGTGTGCCGCTGCCGCCGCCACCACCATTGTCGGCCCATTCTACACTCGTCGCCGTAGATGTAAGAACTTGACCGTCCGAACCTCTCCCTAAATTTACCCATTCGGTGCCGTCGTAATATAGAATGTCTCCTTCCGTGACGCCGGATACAGTTACATCGGTCAGGTCGTCGAGAGCAATAGCGCCGCCCCCTGTAAGGTCGTATTCGGTTCCGCCGTCGTCCTTGAAATATATTTTCCCGTCGTCCTTTTCGTAGAGTCTGCCGTAATTCGAAGACGGAGTCGCTGGAGCGGAACTCAGTTCCGGGAACTCGACGTAACCATCGACAACGGTTAGTTTTGTCGAAGCGCCTCCGGTGCATTCGAGGCGGATATCCGGGCGTTCATAATTTTGCCCGTCGTAAAGAGGAGGAGTTTCAGTATCGCTTCGCCCGTATGTCATTCGATAGTTCGGTGAAGTCGATGTAGCCGTAACATAGTAATCTGAGGAATAGCTTATTGGCCCCCAATATATTTCGACAATCAGGTTATCGGAACCGTTATATGCGAAATCCGATATGTCTATCGTGAACCAACCGGTTACCCCGGGGAGAGAGTAATTCGACGGCCCGAAAACGACGGTTCCCGCCGATAAATCGACGAAGTTCGTCGGTAGAACCGCCGGGGCGTAGTGCATCATAGTAATCGTCATATTGGTCAGGTTCGATGGCGAGCCTACCGTGGAAATATTGAATCCTATATCGGTAATCGACGTGGCTCCGCCAATTTCAGATTGGAGATATAGCAACTGCGTTTTGCCATTATTATAGAGGGTTCCAAACGGTCCCAGATATTCGGTTGTGGTTGCGCTACCTATATCGACGGTGAACGAACCCGCGGCGCCGACGGTTTTGACCCGCAATTCACCGTCGCCGACCTCGAGGTCGCCGTTGTCAAAGACTCGGACGTGGTCGGTAACCGCCGTGGCGTTGTCGTTAGTTATAAACGTCGTGGAATCGCTCCATTGGCTACCGCCCGCGCCGGCGTCGAGGTCGACCCAGCCAGAGCCGTTATACCCCTGAAAATGAGTTCCGTTCCACTGGATAGCACCGGTATTTGTTCCAGTCGCCGCACCGACAATCACCGCGCCGTTAACTTCGAGCATCTCATTCGCAGCTGTAACGGCGCCGATGGTAACATTACCGTTGTGGTATATATCATCGGTAATCAAGGGGTTTCCGCCGCCGACTTTGGCCCAATCGTTATCAGCACCGGCGGCACCGGCGATATCGAACCACCCACCGCCGTTATTGTTATACTGCATATTCGTGCCGTCCCAGCGGAACCCGCCCCAGGTGGACGCGTCGTAGAAGAAGAGGGTCGGATTAGAAGAATTTTCTATGCCCGAATTGCCGTATGAATAAACACCGTAACCCGCCGCAACATCGGTATAGCCGTAAACCCCTGTTCGACCTTCATATCCCAGTGCGCCCCAAACCTCTTCGGCTGCGAGTCCATCGAACCCCTCGATAGGGTCGCCGACAGTCGAGGTATATTGCCCAAGAACACCTGCGGACATAAAACCGGTTTGCGACGACCTGCCATATACTCCTATACAATAATCGGCAGCTCCCGGAGAGCACGATTGCCAGCCGTAGACGCCCTGCTGTCCGTAGTCGCCAGCGCCATCCTCGACGACTTCTCCCAGAACGCCGACGAGCGGCCATGACGAACAGGTCCCGCCGAAATCGTCCAATCCTATACCTCTAACGCCGCAATCCAATTCCGCGATGCCGGTGATTGCGTTATAAATATCGCCGTAAGCGTAAATCCCCGTATAAGTGACCTCGTCAGCGGACGTAATAGAACCGTCGGAACCGATGTCGTTAAAAGGGTATTCGTCCCAAATGAAGTTAGGTATTTCGGATGACGGTTCACCATACCTGTGCGCGATAACGCCGACGTCGTCTCCTGCAAAGAAAGCGCCGTATGGATTGTCCCCTTCATAATAAAAAGTGAAGTCCTGCCCGATGTCGTAGACTCTTGCCTGAGTGTTGCCCTCGGGGTAGATATAAGTTCCGCCGGGTTCTTCTATCCAATATACTGTGGACGGAGGCCCTCCGGTGCTTGTCAGGTCGTATTCGGTTCCGCCGTCGTCCTGGAAATATATCCTGTCGTCGCTTTTCGTGTAGAGCCTTCCGAAACCCGCCGACGGTGCCGCCGGAGAGGCCGCGAGTTCGTTGAAGTCGAT
>QNEE01000209.1 GCA_003645085.1 bacterium
AAACGGAGCCGGGAAATGAACAGCCCATAACCAAAATATAAAAAGATAAACGGCAAAAAACCGAATTTTTATCCGATGTTAAAGAATAACCCGTTTTTCAGTAATCTCAAATTCTTTAACAAGCGTTTCTAAGAAAACCAAACGCGATACCCTCTGTCTCCTCCTGTAATCGATGTAACCTAACCGATTTTTTACCAGATTGAAAAAAAAACAGAAATATCGGAACATCCTCCCGCATTCCCACTTGACTCTTCTTGAATAATCATTATAAATGTAAAAGAATAGTCGAAAGGAACATAATGCAGGATAGCAAGATTCTCCTCGTATATTACACTCGCACCGGCTCCACCGGTAAGGTCGCCGCGTGGCTTTCCGACGAGCTCGACTGCGAAATGGAAAAGATAATCGACCCGAGAGGCAGACTCGGACTTATACAATATCTATATTGCGGTTTTTGCGCCGCTACCCGAAGGAAGATGGATATTTGCGATACCCGCAACGACCCGTCCGATTTCGACCTGGTGGTGCTCGGCACTCCAGTCTGGGCGGGAAATATGGCCTGCCATATCAGGACATATATCGATAGCCATAAGGGGAAATTCGATAAGGTCGCTTTTTTCTGCACATTCGAAAGCTCTGGCGATGAAAGGACATTCTCCGAAATGGCGCAGCTTATCGGGAAAGACCCTGTCGCCACTCTTGCCATAAAAACCGCCGAGGTAAAAAGCGGCGCATTTATCGACAAAGCCGATTACTTCGCGGCGAAGCTTACGAATTCCTGATTAAATAAAAGAGCACTGCCACTATAACGAGCTGTCCCGTGCTATTTCCTACCGTAACGCTCCGTGCTACGTCCTCATAAGGTTTTTTGAATACATTATGTCGGGCGCACAGACTCCTTTCACCAAAGACCATTCCATCCTCGCTCCGGCTACCGAAGGAAGCCAGTAGTGCCCTCGATTATAAAACTCCGGAATGGGTTCACCGGTGAAACCGTTGAAACATTTAGATTGTTTTTCATTTCGTTCCGAATCCGCAGACCGAAGTCCCGGTAGCAGGCCGAGCACGCTCGGCTCTTACAATCCGCCTCTGCGTTCTCTGCGGTAAATCACCTCTTCTTCCCGTATTCGAACAGCCCTCCGGCGTGGTATATCTCTTTCTGGATTTCGCTCATCGGGGTAATCTCGATTTTTTCGCCTGAGGTTATATTCACGGCTTCGGTTTTTTCGAGATTTATCTCGATTTTGTTGCCGGATTCGATACCGGAGGACATAATCCCGGGTGCGCGGAAAACGGGCAAACCGGCATTAACCGCGTTCCGCCAGTATATCGCGCCGAACGATTCCCCGATAATCGCCTGAATTCCGAGCGCGATAAAACCGTCCACGGCGTGCTGGCGGCTACTGCCGGAACCGAAATTCTCGCCGACAACCAGTATATCGCCCGGCTCGGCTTTTTGCGGAAAATCGCGCCAGCCATCGAGATTGCCGAATATGAACTGCGCCATCTCGCCGATATCGGTAACAGCGAGATGTTTGTTGTGGTAAATCATATCGGTGTCGATATTGCGTATCGGGTTCCCTTTTTCGTCACGGATAACCCACACGCGCCCTTTGATTTTGGTCGGTTTTGTCATTTTATCGCCTTGTTTGAAATCCGTTTGTACGGGCAACCGGCTGGTCGCCCATCCATCTGTCATTTCGAGGGAATGGAATGACCGAAGCAATCTCGTTTTATTCAGAGGAGATTGCCGCGTCGCTGCGCTCCTCGCAATGACGAGTATCGACGGGCAGACACTGGGGGGCTGCCTATACGCCGCAACGCAATATCGCCATCCTATTTCAAATACGCAACACGTTTTGTTGCGGTTATGCCGCCGACATCGACACGCACGAGGTAAATCCCCGACGGGATTGATTCGTCGGGTGTCCAAACCGTTTCGTAGGGGCGACCCTTGTGGTCGCCCGTTTCGCGGGAGGGCACAAGGCTCTCCCCTACGGGCAATTCCGCGACCAACCGCCCGGCGATGTCGTAGATTCCGATTTGTAGGGGCGATTCATGAATTGCACCTACGGTAATCCTGCAGGACGAATTAAACGGATTAGGTTCGACATATATTCCCGGTTCATCGGGTAGATTACCTGTTGCGTCGTCAATTCCAGACCCCGGGCGATACCAGACGCGGACCAGGCGGTGATGTAAGACATTATGGATATTTTGCTTGAAAACGAAAAGTTCGCCGTGAGCAGAATCCTGTTCCTCCCATACACTATCTACTGTATCTAGATACAAGAACGGCAAATGATACACGTCATTGGCGCTATCGCCACGTTCGAACTCAATTCCCCAAGATTCGTATGCCGTATATACTCCGCTCCAATAATCCCGCCAACCCTCAAAGTGGGCATCAGCGTATGGGCAATCGAAATTCGAAGGAGGAGTAACAAAAAAGACCTGGAACGCACTTTTAGGTTCATAGGGAATCCCGTTTATCGTTTCGGGAACGCCGTGTGCGAAACTAATGAGTTTCTCGCGAATAAGTGCATCTGAGCCGTCGAGATAATCCAGGCTGTCAGACCGAGGAGGAGCATTTGTTACGACGAAAATAACCCTTTCGGCGCCGGGGCGCATTCCATGGACGAACCATTCATCCCAGCTATCCATAACCCAAAGTAGAGCGCCGAAGGAGTCATTATTCCTCCGGTTAAAACCAGGGTCCGCAATAGTCAAACTCTGGAGAAAATCACCAAAATCGTCGGGATAACTAATGTAATATCCAAGACCGTATATGTCATCTCTGTAAAGGAAATGCTCGCCAGGAGAAGCATAACCCGCAATAAAAATCCGGATTCTACCGGAAAAACAACTCCCCAAAACGTCTCCCTCGTTCAAATAACTAAAAATCCCCTCCATTAAGTTTTCGACTGTCTCATTTAACGGAAGAGTCGTAATAGTCCTCGAAGGGTCGTTTGTCGCATAACTTCGGTCATATAGAACGAGAATATCCAATTCATCCGAAGCCTGTGATAGGTCGAGCGAATCGTAAGGTAAATAATGTACTCCGGTTTCGGGGTGCACAAATTCAGGGATGGTAATGTCGCTTTCTGTAAGCGAACAAAAGGTCGCCGTGTCAGCTTCGCCGTAGCACCAACGTAAAACTAAAAGACTATCCTCCGGTTGCCAATAATAAACCGGAAACATCCCCGTAAGCGAATCGGAGCAAGCGTAATCCGGCAGGAGTTGCGAAAAAGCCGCACTTACGATAAAAAAGCAAATGGTCACAAATATTTTCCTCATAATCTCCCCCAGCTCTTTATTCTATGCGGTTTCCGCGGCGGTAATATGCGACGCTTTGGCAACGATATATAATATGTAGTTAACATTCGTTGTTAATAAGTTGCACTAATTGCATATCCCGTTAACGGCGGCCATTAAAAAGAAACTGTTCGATACACTGCGTCAACGCTTTATTTAATCGCGTCAACAGAATATACTATTGCGTCAACGGGATATATCATAACGCCTTGTCTTTGCGAGCCGGAGGCGAAGCAATCTCGTTTTATTCAGAGGAGATTGCCGCGTCGCTGTGCTCCTCGCAATGACGAGTATCGACGGGCAGACACGGGGGGCTGCCTATACGCCGCAACGCAATATCGCCATCCTATTTCAAATACGCAACATGTTTTGTTGCGGTTATGCCGCCGACATCGACACGCACAAGGTAGACTCCCGACGGGATTGATTCGTCGGGTGTCCAAACCGTTTCGTAGGGGCGACCCTTGTGGTCGCCCGTTTCGCGGGAGGGCACAAGGCCCTCCCTTACGGGGATATTGGCGACGTTCCGCCCGTTTATATCGTAGATTCTCATTTGAACCCTTGAACCCTCGAATCCTTGAACCCTTATATTAACCGACGAATTGAACGGGTTCGGATAGACCGAAATCTCCGGCTTTTCGGGGAGTTTCCGTTCGGCGACACCTACGATATGCGTCCGCCAAACGACGGCGTCGACCGCGATATTCTCGCCGGAGGTTCCTGTCGAATCGCCAAGATATACGAACGGCGAATCCGCCGCCGTGAAATCCCAGCATCCGAGATAAACCCACTCGTCGCCGAACAGCGACTGGTCGATAACGACCTCCGCTAAACCCGATGTATGCCCTATTTTATAAACACAGTTCGCCACCGAATGTTCTTCGGGGATATAAGCATAGACGTCGTATTCGCCATCCGCAGGCAAGACCGGAACCCAAGTGCCGGTGCTGACATCGGGGCCGTGTATCATGCTGTTCGTCCAGTATGTCGTGCCGAGCCATCCGCCATCGACGATGCGACGCCACATAAGCGGCCCACCCCATCGGAAGCCATCGGTCATTATCGTAACGAGCGTATCCGGCGCTGGAAGCGGC
>QNEE01000210.1 GCA_003645085.1 bacterium
GAATGTGGGAAAGCTTCGAAAAATCCTCGAGCGCCACTCAGAATATCACACCGAACGCAAGATGGATTGAACGATTATTGGGTATGAAATAGAAAGATAGAAGTTCTGAGTTTAAGGAGACTATACAAATGAGATTTGCGTGTATAATAACAAAGGCGGTAAAGACGGCATCTGCCAATGCAATCCAATTACAATACAATCCAATACAGTAACAATGCAGTGCAATGTAATTTATTTTTTGAAATAAACTGAACTGTAATGCACTGAACTGTAATGTAATGCAATTAAATTCGATTTTAATGTAGAATTTGACCGAATGACGGTTAAAATAAAAAATAGAAAAGCATACCGCGATTTCGATATCGAAGAAAAATTCGAAGCGGGAATCTCTCTTTTAGGCCCGGAGGTCAAATCGATACGCGCCGGAAGAGTCAGCCTTAAAGAGGCCTACGCACGCGTTATCGACGGGGAGGTATGGATTATCAGGATGCACATCACGCCTTACGACCACGCCGGCTATACGGAACTGAACCCGGTTCGGCGACGTAAGCTGCTGCTACACAGGCACGAGATACGCCGCATTTTCAAAAAGACCGAGCAAGCCGGCTACACATTAATTCCGCTGGAGCTTTATTTCGACGACAACAACCGTGTGAAGATTCTTATCGGTCTCGGTAAAGGCCGTACCAAGTTCGACAAGAAACAATACCTGATAGAGAAACAGGTCGAACGCGAAAAACAACGCGAACTGCGCGATTGGGAGAAGAGGAGATAAGAAAGCGACGACGAACCCGTCCATCACCCGCACTCTCCATAGTCCGACCGGTTAAAATATAAGATGTAATTCCATAGCGCCGCGGCACCTTCTAACCTTTCAGCCACTCTATCGCTCTGTCTATCCTGCCGGTCGTTCTATCTTTGCCGATTAGATGTAGTATCTCGAACAGGCCGGGACCGCCGGTCAGGCCGCTAACGGCGAGACGCACCGGATGGACTATCTTACCGGCGCCGACATCGAGCCTTTCGGCGGTCGAGCGAATCGCCCGTTCGATGCCGTCGAGGCTCCATTCACATTCGGCAAGGGCATCGCGCGCGGCTACTAATCGGTCGATAATATCGCCCCCCTTAAACGCTTTCTTTATCCCCTTCGGGTCGTATTCTTTTGGTTCCTCGAAAAAATAGAACGCGCTTTCGCGGATATCGGTTAGCCTCTTTAATCGCTCTTGCATCAATTTTAAGACCTCGAAAACGTAAGCTTTTCCCCACGGTTTGAAATCGGCGTCGACCCAGCCATATTCCGACATAAGCGGACGCAACCGTTCGACGAGACTATCGAGCGGTGTCGAGCGGATATACTCGCCGTTCATCCAATCGAGTTTTCCTATATCGAATACGCCCGCGGATATGTTTATTCTCTCGATAGAGAACTGCTCTATCATCTTTTCGCGGGGGATTATCTCCTCGTCGGTGCCGGGATTCCAGCCGATAAGGGCGAGGAAATTGAACATCGCCTCCGGTAGATAGCCCATTTCTTTGTATTCGAGAATATTCGCGGCGCCGTGGCGCTTGGAGAGCTTGGCTTTGTCCGGGCCGAGAATCACTGGCACGTGGACGAATTTCGGCGGCTGGATTCCGAGCGCATCGTATAAAAGCCGGTGTTTCGGTGCCGACGATATCCATTCCTCGCCGCGGAAAACATGCGATATCGCCATATGGTGGTCATCGATACAGCTCGCGAAATGGTATGTCGGGAAGCCGTCGCGTTTGAGCAGGACGAAATCGTCGAGTTCGGAGTTGGCAACAGTAATATCGCCGCGAAGTTCGTCGTGGAACGTCGTTTCGCCGCTTTCGGGAGTCGAAAACCTCAGAACATGTTTGCCGTCGCCGGGGCTACCTTTAAGACCGAGATTGCGGCAGTGTCTGTCGTATCTCGGGTCGAGTTTTTTCGCCTGTAGTTCTTTGCGAACCTTATCGAGTCGTTCCGGCGAGCAATCGCACCAGTAGGCTTTGTTCTCTTCGGCGAGGAATCTCGCGTATCGGTGATACAGGTCGAGTCTTTTGCTTTGATAATAAGGCCCGTAATCGCCGCCGATACCGGGACCCTCGTCGATATCCATATCGAGCCATTTCAGCGCGCCGATTATGTTTTCGACGGCACCCTCGACAAAACGCGTGCGGTCTGTGTCCTCGATACGAAGGATAAACTCGCCATTGTAATGCCGAGCCAGGAGCCAGTCGAAAATCGCGGTGCGAATAACGCCGACATGGGGCATCCCGGTAGGCGAAGGCGCAAACCTTACGCGGATAGACATAGAAACTCCAGCCGTAGTTTATATTTCGTTGTTCATTCACCATTCGACCGCCCGAAATCCCGTTAAAATATAAAAGAAAAATATAACGTGTCAACGGATTATCGTTTCAGTGAAATTTCTCTTGCGCGAATCGAATGCCCGATTATATTTGCGCATTAATTCGATTATATCTTCTATTATAAACCCCGGAGGAAAAATGTTAGCGGATATGAGAATTACCGAATATCTCGACGAGCTGGCGAGTAAATCGCCTGCCCCCGGCGGAGGTAGCGTCGCGGCTTTGGTTGGCGCGAATGGCGCCGCGCTCGTCTCTATGGTATGCAATCTTACTATAGGGAAAAAGGGATACGAGGAGGTTCGGGACGATATGGTGGAATATCTCAAGGAAAGCGAACGGTTGCGCGATGAATTTATTAAACTCATAGACCTGGATGCCGAGGCCTTCAACGAAATAATGGATGCCTATAGGCTGCCGAAAAGCAACGACGAGGAAAAAAATATCCGCAAAGAGGCTATTCAGGCCGCGACCCGCAAAGCTACGATGGTTCCCGTAAGGACGATAGAACTCGCTGTGGAATTGCTTTCTCTCACGCGGGAAACCGCCGAAACGGGAAATGAAAATGTTATTTCAGACGCCGCCGTAGCCGCATCTCTCGGGAACGCGGCGATGGAATCGGGATGGTTTAATGTTAAAATAAACCTGAACGGTATAAACGACGACAATTTTATCGAGGAAATCACAGAACATATCGAAAATCTTTTCGCGGAAGGAGACGAGCTTTACGAGGGCGCGATGGAGATAATAGAAAAGAGAATGGACTAATATCGGCGGCGGCAGGAACGGTTTTACGAGGTTGAGAGAGTAAAACTAAAAATCACAATGTAAAACGCAAAAGGACGATGAAAAAATCGAAACCTTCTCTCTTCCAGCAGGATATGTCTCTACCACCCCCTCGACCGCGCCCTTAAGGGTGCGACTCAAATAAGCGCTTCCGCGGGGGCGCTTTTTTTTATGAAATACTGCGATTTACATATCCACAGCTCAGCTTCCGACGGAACTTTCACGCCAGAGCAAATCGTGGAACGCGCATATAATTATCGCCTTTCCGGAATAGCGATAACCGACCACGATTCGGTCGCTGCCGTTCCCAGCGGTATTCGAGCCGCCGAAAAATTCGGAATAGAGTATGTCCCCGCTATCGAGATTTCAACCTCAGACCTCGAGGGCCGGATGCATATACTCGGCTATTATATCGATATCGGATATTCCGGCCTGACCAGACTCCTTAAAAAGCTCGTCGAGTCGCGGAAAACGCGAGTTCAGGAGATTTGCAACAAAATCGAGTCGCTAGGTTACCCGTGCGCAATCGAGGATATAGAAAATATAGCCGACGGAGCTTCGATAGGCAGACCGCATGTCGCCGAGTATCTTATCGATATCGGCGCGGTAAGGGACATCCACGAGGCCTTCGACCGGTATCTGTCGGTTGGGAAACCGGCTTATGTCCGCAAATGGGCGCCTTCCCCGAAAGAAGCCATCGGGGTTATCCACGATGCCGGGGGCTTGGCTGTCGCCGCGCACCCGGGTATTACCGAGGGTATGATGGATAAACTCCCATATTTATACCGCCTGGGCATCGACGGCCTCGAGGGTTATTATCCGCGCTATCCCCAGAACAAGCAGCGAAGGATAATCGAGTTCGCCCGCGAGCATAACCTGGTGATAACCGGCGGCTCCGATTGTCACGGTTTTCGGCGCGGCAAACCGTTGCTCGGAATCTTCAAAGTCCGTTACGAACTGCTCGAGAAGCTACGAGCTTTGCACGGAGCGTAACAGCACAGTTCTCACCGGATTTATCCACAATATATCAACCTTTTTACTCACAACAAAAATCGTTATCAACGTGATTATCAACGAGTTACAGCGATTTTTCCCTTGTGAAACGGATTTTTAAGCCTAAATTAAAATTGCGATGAGCAAACATAATTCTCAATACAAACTTCGCTTAATGTTAAACCGCATTCTGGATATGAGCGAGGAACAGATAGTTCTCGATCTCGGCCTGCTAACAGAGGCAGAGCCAGAAA
>QNEE01000211.1 GCA_003645085.1 bacterium
CGACGATACCGATTTCGTGTTCGATAATCCCCTCGTGCAACGCGATTTTATCGACAATCGTGCTTTTGCCGGCGCCCGGCGGGCCGGTTATCCCGACACGATACGCGTTCCGGCTGCGAGGAAACAACCGCGACAGGACCTCCTCGTAGTCGTCGGCGCGGTTTTCGATAAGGGTGATTATCTTCGCCAGTCCGACCTGCTTTTTCTCGAAAAAAGTTTGCAGCAGTTTTTCGGTTTTCTCATCCATATTTTAAGAAGGGTCTAGGGTATAGGGTATAGGGTCTAGGGTGCCCCGCTCCACGCCCTCTTTTTGTTGATTTTTGCCTGTTATTTATCTTTTTGTTATGTGCCTGTGTTAAAAGTATAGCGAAGATTATACGAAAACGCAACGAATAAAAAGTATCCGGGGATTATTGTGGGAAAAAAATAAATAGAGATTATTGTCCACGACTCCGGTCGCTGGCGCGGTGTCGGCAGTGCCGATACTCGATGTGTCTCACCATATTGGGAGGGACTTTACGTAAATTAATATTAGAGGAGAAACATAACTAAAACCGCGACAGCGTGTTTTACGATTATGTCGCAACAATCCTCTTGCCCAAATCGCGTTCGTTCATTATAATTCAATTCGATTCGGCATCGAACCGTCGAAAACCGGAGTAAAAAGTGGATAGTAAGGACATTCGACAAAAATTCTTGGATTACTTTAAGGAGCAGGAGCATACTATCGTGCCCTCGAGCCCCCTAATTCCAGCCGGCGACCCTACCCTGCTTTTCGCTAACGCAGGGATGAACCAGTTCAAAGACTATTTTCTCGGAAAAGCAGAGGCACCTTATAACCGCGCGGCTTCGGCGCAAAAATGTATGCGCGTTTCTGGCAAACACAACGACCTTGAGGAGGTCGGCCACGACGGCACCCATCATACGTTCTTTGAAATGATGGGCAACTGGTCGTTCGGGGACTATTTCAAACGCGACGCTATCGAGATGGCGTGGGAGCTTATCGTCGATAAGTTCGGTCTCGACCCGGATAGGCTCTGGGCGTCGGTCTATAGAGAGGACGACGAGGCCGAGAAAATCTGGCGGAAAATCCTGCCCGCCGAGAGAGTTCTCCGTTTTGGCGAAAAGGAGAACTTCTGGGAGATGGCCGAAATCGGGCCGTGCGGACCGTGTAGCGAAATCCATTACGACCTGAAAATCGGTTCCGGCGAGCGACCTAACGACCCCGGCGGGAGATTCGTCGAAATATGGAACCTCGTTTTTATGGAGTTTTACAAGGACGAATCCGGCAAACTCGAACCGCTGCCAAAACAGAATGTCGATACCGGACTCGGCCTAGAACGCGTTGTCGCGATACTCCAGGGCGTAGATGAAAACTACGAGACCGACCTCTTTGCGCCGATAATCGCCTCGATTGAGGATATAACCGGCGCCGATTTCGAGAATCCCGACCATCGAGTCGCTATCCGCGTTATTGCCGACCATACCCGCGCACTGGCGTTCACTATCGCCGACGGCGCACTACCCGGTAACGAGGGTCGGGGCTATGTTCTGCGAAGACTTCTTCGTCGCGCCGCGAGATTCTCGCGTAAACTCGGTTACCATGAACCGATTATCTATCGTATCGTCGCTCCATTAACCGATGTTATGGGTGAGGTCTATCCCGAGCTGATATCGAAAAACGAGCATATTGTCCGCGCTATTCGCGCCGAGGAGGAAAATTTTGCTCAGACGCTCGATGTCGGTATCGAACTTTTCGAGGAAATATCGAAAAAGGCTATCGAGTCCGGAGACAGGACAATCTGGGGCGCAGACGCCTTCAAACTATACGACACCTATGGTTTCCCGCTCGATTTAACCGACCTTATGGCCTCCGAGGCCGGTCTCGTCGTCGACCGTGTCGGTTTCGAGAAAGAGATGGAAATTCAAAGGGAACGCTCGCGGGCGTCGGCCAAATTCAAGGTATCGGATGAAATCGGCCCCCGCAAATGGGTCGAAATAACTGAAGGCTCCGATTCCGAATTTATCGGTTATGAAAAAACGGAGTCCGGCGCTCAACTCCGAAGATACCGTATCGACGACGATGGCAAAGCGCGGGTTATTCTCGATAAAACCCCGTTCTACGCCGAGACCGGCGGTCAGGTCGGCGACACCGGCGAAATCGTGGGCGACGGCTGGTCGATGCGCGTTACCGATACAATAAAAGAGGCCGACAGTTTCGTTCATACCGGTGAGTTAGAAGGCGAAATCGGCGGGTCCCCGGACGTAATCGCGAGAATAGACACCGAGCGACGCAAAGCCATAATGCGCAACCATACTGCAACGCATCTTCTTCAGTTCGCGCTGCGCAAGGTTCTTGGCGAGCATGTTCACCAGTCAGGCTCTTATGTCGCACCTGATAGGCTTCGTTTCGATTATACGCATTTCGAGGCGCCCTCGCCGGAGCAACTCCGCAAAATCGAACGCATAGTAAATGAAGTTGCGGTCGCCGATATCCCCGTCTTTGCCCGCGAGATGCCGTATCGGGAGGCGCTCGATAAGGGCGCTATCGCGCTTTTCGGCGAAAAATACGGCGAAAAAGTCCGGGTAATATCGATAGAACCGGTATCGATGGAGCTTTGTGGAGGGACTCATATCTCGCGAACCGGAGAAATAGGCGCCTTCATAATCCGTTCCGAAAGCTCTATCGGCAGCGGACTCAGGCGTATCGAAGCGGTTACCGGCACCGGTGTTATAGATTGGGCGAACGAAATCCGAGAAATAACGAAAGAGTTGACCGAAACGCTCAAAGTCGCCCCCGACGAACTGGTTGAAAAGGTTCGGGAACTTATCGCCGGGCAGAAAAAGCTCAATAACGAAATCGACGAACTGAAACGTTTCATTGCGGGAGATACCGCGGACGGTCTTGTTTCGAAAGCAAGGGAACTTCCGGGTGGTCGATATGTCGTCGAGCAGGTTGTGGTCGAGTCGCGCGACGACCTCGCCGAGTTGAACGACGAGATTAAAAAACGCCTCGGTAGCGGTGTTGTTTTTCTTCTGGCTGATATCGACGGCAAACTCGCTCTGGTCGCGAGTGCTACCAAGGATATAGTCGAGAAAGGGATATCGGCCGGCGAACTTATCCGGGGCGTTACCGCGATAACCGGCGGAAGCGGCGGCGGAAGACCCGATTTCGCACAGGGTGGTGGCAAGGACACATCTCTCGCAAGCGAGGCTCTCAGCTGGGTTAAAGACCAACTTAAAACGAAACTTGGCGGTTGAGCGATGCCGAGCACACCACTGGCAAAGGCGCGGTTTCTTGCAATCGACCTCGAAATGACAGGTCTCGACCCCGATTTCGATGAGATTATCGAACTGGCTGCAATTCCGATGATTGGAATCGAAATAGGCGACGGTGAGGCGTTCTATGCCGAAATACGTCCCGAAAGAAACATCCCTGCGGAAACTAAAGCGGTTCACGGTTTGCACGGTAGGGAATTGTCGAATGCTCCGGTATTGACCGATGTCCTACCGCAACTTGCAAAGATGATGCACGGACGAATAGTTGTGGCGCACAATGTTGCGGTGGATTTTGATTTTATCCGCACTAAAGCCCGTATAGCCGGGTTTGCTCCTCCCGAAAGACCATTACTCGACACCGCCGAAATCGCGAGAGTCCTATTCCCGGAAAGGAACCGTCTCGGTCTCGATGAATTGCTGTCAGAATTCGACCTGAAGCGCCCCGGAAGTAATCACAATGCCCTTAGCGACGCAATTCTCACCGCGGGAGTTTTCGCCAAGATGCTTCTGGAGCTAAAAAAAACGGGCAGGGCCCGGAATGTAAAAGACCTTATGAGAATCGGTGGCGTTCGATGAGCGATAAAAAAATAGATATGGAACGCTATTTAAAAGGCATCCTCGCCCAAAAAGGCGGCGGGCTGTTTATTCTTATCGACCCAGACCGTGGTTCGCCGTTGGAATTGGCAAAACTGGCAGCCCTGAGCGCCGAACTCGGTGCCGATGCGATACTTATCGGAAGTAGCATTCTACTCAACGACGACCTTTCCGAGACTGTTCGTTCGATAAAAAGCACGACCGGTATGCCGGTTTTCCTTTTCCCCGGAAACGGTCAGCAGATTACGCCCGGAGTCGATGGTATCCTGTTTCTTTCGCTTATTTCAGGGCGCAACCCACGATGGCTTATCGAGGAGCAGGTCGAGGCGGCCCCGCGTATTAAAGCTATGGGTATTCCCGTTCTGCCCACAGGGTATATGATTATTGAATCAGGGCGGGTTACTGCCGTCGAATTTATGAGCGGCACGGTCCCGATTCCGCGCGACAAACCGGACATTGCGGCTGCGCACGCAATAGCCGCCGGAATGCTCGGTATGAAAGCGCTTTTCCTCGA
>QNEE01000212.1 GCA_003645085.1 bacterium
CAGTATAGGTAAAAAACTCTTATTAAAGATAAAAAAGGACGCCTTAACCGACGCCCTCGAATCTTTGGCGGGGGGAGGATTCGAACCTCCGACAATCGCCGCCTATACGCAGTATAGGTAAAAAACTCTTATTAAAAATAAAAAAGGACGCCTTAACCGACGCCCTCGAATCTTTGGCGGGGGGAGGATTCGAACCTCCGACCTCCGGGTTATGAGCCCGACGAGCTACCTGACTGCTCTACCCCGCGTCGCTTCATAAATTATATTTACCTACCTCGTGCCTGTCAAGCCTTTTCTGTTCTTTATTCAATCTCCCAAAAATTATAATTAGGTCGGCGAATAAAAATGGCTCCGAACTTCAATCCAGCGATTATCCGAAACACAGCAATATTCAGTGCTGGCGCGAGGGTCGGCACGCGCCGACGGGCGGAGGGATTTTTGCGTTCGGAAATAACATATTCAAGAAACCTACCGAATGTAGCAAAAATCGTGACAGCACGAATTTTTTAAATTACCCGCATTATCCGAGGTATTCTACTTGTTTTATAAATACTTTTATATTATATATAAAAAAATTGTTGAATCGCGCAAAATAGAGAATTTTGTCATTTCGACCCGGAGTGGAGAAATTTTTAGTCGTTGTCATTCAAAAGATTTCTCATCGGCTCACCCCTCGAAATGACATTTGCGAACAATTTCACAATAGTCATTACAAAACCAACGAAAGGTGAGAAAATGAGCCATAAAATTGTCTCGACCGATAAAGCCCCCGCGGCAGTCGGTCCTTATTCCCAGGGTTGTATCGGCGGCGGGCTCCTTTTTATCAGCGGTCAGATACCGGTCAATCCCGCTACCGGCGAGATGGTTACCGACGACATCGTCTCGGCGACCCGCCAGTCTATGGAAAACCTGCTCGCGGTGCTTCGTGCCTCCGGCGACGGCGCGCATCTGGTTAAGGTTACTATCTTCCTGACCGATATGAACAATTTCGGCGCGGTCAACGAGGTCTATGCTTCCTTTTTCGATAGCGAACCTCCCGCGCGGGCCTGTATCGAGGTCGCCGCGTTGCCGAAAGGCGCGCCTATCGAGATAGAAGGCATAGCCGTTCTACCGGAATGACACACAATCGCCGGGGGGTTGCCCCCCCTTTTTTTAGACTATGCCGTCACAAAAAGATGACACTTCGGAAATAGCCCGCCACGGCTCGATTATAGCGCTGTTAGGCGTCTCGATACTCGCCGGCTACGCGGCATTGCACGGTGGAGGTTTCAGCGAATCCGCGCGGTGGCTCGTCGCTTTTATAGGAATAGCGCTGATACTTCTCGTCGCCGCAGGCCGGAAACGCCTTTTTGCGATGCCTCGGAGAACGTTTTTAATCCCGTGGGTATTATTCCTCGTCTGGGGCGCCTTATCCTCGATATTCTCCGCAGACCCGGACGCGAGTATGGGCGAGCTATTGACTTTCGCCGGTATACTATCGGCGGCGCTTATAGCCTATTCTCTTCCCCGCGATGAAAAGGACATCTCGCGAATGCTGTTTATATTACTTCTCGGCGCGTTTGCCGTCACCGCTGTCGGCTGGTATTTTTATCTTCTGGGGAAATTCACAATCTCGGGTGGCCACGAGATGGTCAGACACTTCATCGGCCCCTTCTTCTGGAAAAACCCGATGGCTGGCTATCTGGTGTTGTTTATTCCGGTAACGGTCTGTATCTCTCTATACAATAAAGGAATATCTCGCTGGGCTGCAGCAATTCTGGCGGTGCTTATGCTCGGCGGTCTTCTCCTGACTCGCTCGCGCGGCGGTTGGCTCGCATTCGCTATATCGGCCTTCGGTATTCTCATTCCCTGTATGATAATAAAGAAAACGAACTGGCAAAAATGGCTCGTCCTGGTAGTGTTGCTTGCGCTTGGTATCGGCCTCGGTTTCGCTTTCGCACCGCGCGGCGTAATAGCGGAACGCGCCGGAAGTATCGGCACCGCAGCTTCGCCCGATATCGAGGGACACAGCGCGGTCGAACGCGTTACTATGCTCAAGGCGGGTTTGGATATCGTTTTCGACTACCCGATACTCGGAGTCGGACCGCGAGCCTGGCCGGCCATCCGAGCGCCGTATTTGACCGAATTGAAATATCTACCGCGTTTCCCGCATAATGCCTATCTTCGCGCAGCCGCAGAACTCGGCATTCCGGGGTTTATTATCCTGCTCGCCGCGTTAGTAATGACGTTTATTCCGCTGTTGCTGAAATGCTACTTGCGGGAAACATCGCCGGTAGCTGTCGGTATCACCACAGGTTGCATCGGTCTGCTAATACACATGGCCGTCGATTTCCACGCCGCCTTCGCGGGCATTCTGCTCCCGTTTTCGATACTGGCCGCGTTAGGACTTCGGCTTTCTATTGCTACGCCGGAGCGCAAGGCTCTTCCCGGCAGGAACGGGATATTAATCTTCGGAACGATGTCGATTATTATCCTATTCACGCGCGGATTCGCCACAGTAAAATACAGCGACAGTCTCAAAGCCACTCGAGTCATCGAATACGATACCGCCATAGCGGACGCCCACCTCGCCGCGGCGTTCAACCCGTTGTCGTGGCGAATACAATACCAGCTTTACACCGTCAGAATGGAAAAAGGGCAACCCGAACTCGCATTGCTAGATATCCGTTCGGCGCTCAGGCTCGCGCCAACCGTGCCCGACCTTCATCTCGGACTCGCACGCGTCCGGGCGGAACTCGGCGACACACTCGAGGCTATAGCGGCCTATCGCAACGCTATCGCCGCCGCACCGAAAGGTTCCGCCGCCGCCTATCTCGAACTCGGCGATATTCTCCGAGCCTATGGTCGCCCGAACGAGGCCAAAAGAACCCTTATTTCTATGACCGAAGCACTGGCTCCTTTCGCCAGAAGCAGCTACACCGCGCCGACGGCCGGTTTCCGTTTCAAAGTCGCCAAAGCCTGGGAGAAACTCGCCGACATCTGGAGCGCCGAAAACGACACTATTATGGCTACAGTAGCCCGAAAAAACGCTCTCGAATACGGTCTCCCGCGTAAAAAAGACTATCCGCTATCGCAACTGGGTTATGAATCCCCGGCTCCGGAATTCGTAGTCTACGAGTTCTTCGAGTCTATCGCAAAGAACGATACAGCAGCCGTTAGAGAACTAATCGCCGACAAAGAAGGCAACCTCCCCCATTTCGCGCCGGGTGTCTATCTCCGCGTAGAAAAAATACTCGATGTCCGTGAAGAACCGCTGGCACGCTACGCCTCCGTCGATGTCATACTCGAACACTCCGACTCGACCGAAACGGTCGGCTATATGGCATCCACAATCTGGCTCGTTATGTCCGAAGGCCGATGGGCGGTAACTTTCCAGAAGAAACCAGATGACTGACCAGAAGTTCCTATACGGGAGATTTAAAATTACCGAGGAATTGGGTAAGGGTGGGACGGGCACCGTCTTTCGCGCCGAAGATACGGTCGAAAAGCGCGAAATCGCCCTAAAAATATATCACCCCGATGTTACCGAACGAATAGGCTTAGCGCGGTTCAGAAGGCAATTCTATCTTGTCGCCCAGCTATCACACCCGAGGGTCGTGCCAACACTCGAAACTGGTGTCGACGACGGTTCTCTGTGGATAACGATGGAACTACTCGAGGGCGAGCCGCTGGATGCAATCGGACTGCCGATTCCTCCGGAAAAGACCGCCCGTATGCTTCTGCAGATAGCGGAGGGTTTGGAGTTCATTCACGGGCATAATATTCTCCATCTCGATTTAAAACCGGGCAACATTTTCGTCGCCGACGACGGATTGCGCCTTATGGATTTCGGGATTTCGGGCGAACCGAAACGAGGTATTTGCGGGACACCGGCGTACATGGCTCCGGAAATAGCTACCGGCGGACATATCGACACCCGCGCCGACCTTTATTCTCTCGGCATCGTCGCGCTGGAACTACTGACCGGCAAAAACCCGTTCGACTCCCGTTCAGTAAAAAAGTCAATAAGAAATCAGATAGAACTGACACCCGAAATCCCACGTTTCGGCAAAAAATACGGGCCGTTGAGCGAAATCGTCGGACGACTTCTGGCAAAAAACCCCATCGAAAGACCACCAACCGCATATTCCGTGCGAATTGCCCTGCAGGATTTACTCGGTATAGAACGAACGCCGGGAGAGAGCTATTTTTTGCCCGAAGGCCCATTCGTCGACCGCGAAAACGAACTTGAGACGATACTCGATAAATGGCAGGATATTGAAAAGCCCGAAACAATCAGTATTCGCGGGGACCCCGGTATAGGCGTAAC
>QNEE01000213.1 GCA_003645085.1 bacterium
ACTCGCAGCAGTCCGATACACCCGCGCAAACTCTCGACCGTGCTCTCGGGTTACCTGTCGAGCAGCCCGACGTTGCACGATTCTCCGCATTTAGTTTCTCAAATAACGTTTTCCTATTGACTTACCGCACATCAATCCGTAAAATAATAAAATAAAAAAAATAACGTCGTATTCTTTGGAGGCATTAAAATTTGGCCGAAAGGGTTGTTATAATCGGTGGAGGCCCGGCGGGTTATGTTGCCGCTATAAGAGCGGCGCAACTCGGCGCGCGAGTGACGATAGTAGAAAACTTCGAACTGGGCGGCGTATGCACAAACTGCGGGTGTATACCGACGAAAACATATTATCACTATGCCGAGACGCTAATAGACTTAAAAAAAGCTGAAAAGGACGGGATTTTCGCCGGTGATATCGATGTCGACTGGCGCAAAATGGTCTCGAAAAAAGATGGTGTGGTGAGAAGGTCGAGAAAGGGGATAGAGTATTTATTGAAAAAAAACGAGATTCGATTTATAGCGGGAACAGGTAGCGTTACGAGCCCGGGCAAAGTCGAAATCGTTACTCCAGACAAAAAAACAGAGGTAATCGAAACCGACTACATACTTATCGCCACAGGTAGCGAGCCGGCATCGATTCCGGTCGAGGGTTGGCAAGGTGCCGGTGTATGGACCAGCACCGAGGCACTCGCTACACAGGAATTACCGGAAAGTCTTATTATTATCGGCGGTGGAGTTATCGGTTGCGAATTCGCGCACATATTCGCATCGTTTGGTTGTAAGGTTACTATTATCGAGATTATGGAAACCATACTGCCCGGTATGGATTCCGATATTGTGGAAGCTGTAACCAGAGCGCTGGCGAAAGAGGGGGTTTCGATTCGCACGGGAGTTACGGTAAGGAATGTCGAACGCACGGCTGAAGGTGTTATCGCGCACACGGACGATGAGCGATTCGCTGCAAAAGAGATTCTCGGCGCGGTCGGACGCAATCCGACACCGCCCGACGGACTGGAGAAATTGGATATTGCATTTGAAAAGCGCGCTATCGTTACCGACGACAAACTTCGCGCAACAGAAAGTATCTGGGCGGTAGGCGATGTTACCGGTGCACCGTTCCTGGCGCATCGGGCAAGCGCTATGGGCGAAATAGCGGTCGAGAATATGCTGGGAGCTAATAAATCGTTTAACAAAGAGGCTATTCCGGGGGCTTTCTTTACCGCTCTCGAGGTCGGGACAATCGGTCTTACTGAAAATGAAGCTCGCGACCGTTTTAGCAGTATATCTGTCGGAAAATTCCCATATATTGCCAGCGGGAGGGCGCATACAGCCTCGGCTATCGACGGTTTCGCCAAGGTTATCGCCGACGATAAAGGGGTTATAGTTGGCATACATATTGCGGGTAGGGAATCAGCGGAGATGTCGTGTTCTGCGTCTTTAGCGGTTAATCTCGGACTGAAAATCGACGATTGGCGAGCGACTATTATCGCGCACCCCACATTCGGGGAGATACTCCGTGAAGCCTCGCTCGATACGATAAACGAAGCGATACACAAATAACACTAAAGAATAGAAGGGGGAATCATGAAAAAACTGACTGTAATATCGATTATTGTCCTCGGTTTTGCGTTAGCGCTCTTTGCCGAAGATGTAGGCGAGGAACCCGCCGAAACCGGAGGGCCGCAACCGAAAATCGTTCTGGGGGAGCAGAGATTCGATTTCGGCTATTCGCCAGAGGGTTTCTTTATGGTTCACGCCTATAAGGTCAAGAACGAGGGTGAAGCAGAACTTAGAATACAGCGTGTAAGAACGACGTGCGGATGCACCAGCGCTCCTATGAAAAAGATGCAACTCGCGCCCGGCGAAGATACCGAGGTTACCGTGATATTTAACAGCACTCGTTATCGCCACAGCACGTCGAAAAGCGCTATTATCACGAGCAACGACCCCGTTAACAGAAGCGTCCGCGTTACGTTCACCGCTAATATGGACACTACCGGTTTCCCGTTCGTTGTCGAGCCGTGGGGGATGGAAATCCCGACAGGTGAAGACCCTCCGAAGGAGATGATATTCAAGGTTAAAAACAGCTCGGAGAGTAAGGTTAATTTGAATGTAGTCGATTACACCGCCGATGTTTTCAACGAACCGAAACTCAAAAACGACAAACTTAAACCCGGCCAGGATACAAAAATCGAGCTTACTCTGAACGAGGATTTCGACCCCGCAGCACATTATATTAAGGCCTCTGTAACAATCGAGGCCGAGGGTATCGGCGAGAAACCGGTAAGATTTACATTGCCGGTTAAAGGCTCCGGACCGAGATAATCCAACAAGGCAAAAACAGGAGGCATCGCTGGGAACGAATGCGCAAGTCCTCCCTGATAATAGCATTTTTATTTATTATGATTAACGCGCTGTATTCCGGACAGCGTGTTGATGTATATTTTTTCTACTCGAAAAGCTGCGAGCATTGCCAGGAAATCCGCGAAAATCTACTCCCGCCGATAAAAAAAGAACACTCCGCGAATCTCGTTATCCGCGAGCTTGAAATCGAAGACGACATAAACAACTACGAGAAACTGATTTCTATGGAAGAAGAATACGGCGACGAAGGGAACGAGATTCCTGTAATATTTATAGGTGACCGGGTTATCGCCGGCGACGAAATCGAAGCAGAATTCCTACCATACCTCGAAGAACTTCTTGCCGAAATCGAAAAAGGCGAGGAACTAAAACCCGAACCGACCGAAACGACGGAAATCGCCGAAAAGGAACCAATCGGAAAACCGAAGCGCCCTTCTACAAAGCCCGAACCGAAAAAAATCTACCCCGTTTTCATGGCGTATTTCTGGGAACCGGGCTGCCAGCATTGCCAGAGAGTAACCTACGACCTCCAACTCCTGAAAAACTACCATCCGACACTAATTATCAAAGATTGGAATATAAAGAAACGCGATGCTAAACTTCTTGCCGAGGCTCTCTCTCTTCGGTTAATGGTCCCCGAAGAACTGCATATGGCGACACCGGCGATTTTTCTCTCCGATACGGCGTTCGTTACCGACCAGATAAGCTATCGCGCGATCGACGAGGCAATCACGCGGCTGGAAAAGGTCCCCGATGCGGATACTGTTTGGAAAGCCACCGCCGAAGAGCTTGCCGAAGCCGACCGCGTCATAATGTCCCGATTCAAGGGACTGCATATGATACCGGTTCTCGCGGCGGGCCTCCTCGACGGCGTGAACCCATGCGCGTTCGGCGCGATTATCTTTTTTGTAACGTTTTTGACGGTGGTAGAACGCAAGCGCAAAGAGATTTTGATGGTGGGTGTCGCCTTTACGCTCGCCGTATTTTTTACATATTTCCTTATCGGCGCGGGTTTTCTGAAATTTCTGCAGACTTTACCGTTTATTAAAACTGTCGCTCGATGGGTTTATATCGGCACGGGCGTTTTTGCGGTCGCGCTCGGGCTGTTGTCTATTTTCGATTTTCTCCGGAGCCGCAAGGGGGAGTTCGGCGATATGGTTCTTCAATTGCCCGACAAACTCAAGAAACGCATCCACAGGGTGATTATCGCCGAGAACGAACCGCGCGCACGCCGAAATATAGTAATCGCCGCCGTGACGACAGGTTTCTTTGTGAGTATTCTCGAACTGGCGTGCACCGGCCAGGTCTATCTACCGACAATTATCTATGTTATGGGCGCCCCCGGGCTGAAAACCAAGGCATATTTTTTCCTATTGCTTTACAATCTGATGTTTATTATCCCGCTGGTAGTCGTTTTCGCCGTCGTCTATTACGGCACGACGAGCGAACAACTCACCGCTTTCTTAAAGCGGAACACACCTCTCGTCAAACTGCTTACCGCGCTGATGTTCTTCGCGATGGCCTATATTCTCTGGCGAACAGTATTGCTGGGATAAAAGAGGGGACCCCGATTTGTGGGAAAGGGCTTTCGGCCTCGATTTGTGGGTGAAGGTTCCTGCGCTTTCCCGTTTCGTATTTTGCAGTTTGGGATTCCAATGTTTAATGTTGTAGGCCGGGGAATATTCTATAGGGGTGCATGCCGTGCGCCCCTGTAATAGTATCTTGACTATCTTATCTTTACTTAATCAATGTAATCTTCCGCGAGACGGAGTTGCCTTTGTCGTCGCGTGCGCGGAGGAAATACACACCGCTTGGGACGAACCAGCCGTTATCGGAATAGCCCTCCCAGAAATATATATGTCGCCCGGTGTTAAGGTCGTGTTCGGCTATTTTC
>QNEE01000214.1 GCA_003645085.1 bacterium
CCCAAATCATAAAACGGTAAAGAATGAAAGGCTCATTTAATTCGTGCTACTCCTGCCGCTAATTGACCGGTAGTAGTCAGCCTATCGGCGTGCCTGGGTTGTTCCTTAAGTAACGTTTTTTCTCTGCCGGTTTGCTACTATTTGGTTATCCGGGTTATATCATAAAAACAGGTTAACTCCTTCACCCGCTCACGCAAGGTTACCTGGGTCTGGTGGTCTTTTTTCTTTGTTCTATGCTTCGTGCGAGGGGGCATTTTCGAATCGTCCCTTATGTTGTTATCCTGTCATTCCAAGTAAAATCGTAATCCATCAGGACGCGACGAAAAAATCGATTTCTTACGTTTCATATTATGAATATAACTGTTTTATAGAGATTACTGATTTTTACGTAAAAGGGGAAAAATAGTCAGTAGGCGGGAGTCAGGAGACATCTTCCACGCAAAGCGAAGCCTGGTGCCGCGTAGGCCCATTCTAACTCCTGCCTTCTTCGGTGAATGCGCCGATAAGCCGGTCTTTTAGCAATTTCATATACTACAGTTTCCTTAATAAATGTAATAAGCCAAAAACCAGTCAGTCATTCGCCTACGAACTTAATTGGTATTTTCTAATTTGCAAGTGAAATATTTAACTTGAGATTTTAATTTGAAATGAATTCTAACGTATATAAATAGCCCAACTTAATAGGTTCTATTAAATAATTTAAGCAGTGGTTCGATTTATATATCGACATAAAAAACGCCGAAACTTATTCCCCTTCGAAAAGCAATTCGTAAGTCTTTTCCTTAAAAAATACTTCGACTAATTCCGGGTCGAATTGGTAGCCCGATTCCTCGCGGATTATATCGAGTGCACGCTCCGTGGACAGGGCAAGTCTATACGCCCTATCGGAGGTCATAGCATCGAACGAATCGACAATAGCGAGTATCCTCGCTCTTTGCGGGATGTCCTCTCCTTTTAGGCCGTCCGGATATCCGGCGCCGTCCCAGCGCTCATGGTGCCAGCGGATAACCGGGACTATCTCGGAAAAATAGCTAACCTTACTGACAATCCTTTCGCCCACAAGCGGATGTGTCTCGACTATCTTCCTTTCGTCTGGGTTCAGCGGTGCAGGTTTGTTGAGGATTCTACTGTCGATGGCGATTTTGCCGACATCGTGAAGAAGCGCGCCGAAATCGAACATATCGAGCTGGTGAGGCGTGTATCCGAGAGCCTCGGCTATATGATGTGCCATGTGCCTAACCCTATTGGCGTGACCGCGGATATACGGGTCTTTCTCCTCGATAGCGCCCGAGAGGATTCGCACCGTATCCATATGGACCACCCGCAATTGCGAGAGAGCTTCGGAAAGCTTGCGCGTTCGGTCCTCGACCTGAGATTCCAGGTTCTGTTGATACCGTTTATTTTCGAGTTCGAGCCTGCGGTTATAACGAACCAACCGACCGTAACCGAGCGCCCTTTCCGTAGCGCGGAGCAGGTCCTGGCGCTTGACCGGTTTTACTAAATAATCGAAAGCACCTGATTGCATAACATTCACGGCGGTTTCGACATCGACAACGCCGGTGAGCATTACAACCGGCATCAAAGGGCAATGTTCCGAGGCGTATTCCAGAACCTCCATACCGGAAATCCCCGGCATACGGATATCCGATATCAAAAGGTCGAATTTATCGCCGCCGCCGAGTTTCTCGATAGCGCTTTCTCCGCAATCGACCAGACTAACGTCGTAGCCCTCGTGCTCTAACTGGAGACCGATTATTTTCCTGACCCTATCCTCGTCGTCGAGAACGAGAATTCTGGCCGGCGAGTTCTCATTATTCATCGTTTTTGGGGATTGGTAGTGTTACTACGAAACATGTCCCTTTTTCGGATGTGCTTTCGATGTTTATTGTCCCTTTGTGTTTAGTTACTATCCGATAACAAACATAAAGCCCCAGACCTGTGCCTTTGCCGACCTCTTTCGTTGTAAAAAACGGTTCGAATATTCTGTCGAGGTCTTCCTCTGATATCCCTTTTCCTGTGTCCCTCACCCTGCATTCGACGTTATCGCCGACCAGACGTGTCCGAAGCGATATTACTCCGCCTTTATCGTCCAGCGCATCGACGGCGTTGGTTATCAGATTAACAAAAACCTGCGTCATTTCGCCGGTGGATGCGTTTATTGCGGGTATCTCTTTCAGGTCGATATCGAACGCGATACCCTCGGTGCTGGCGGCTCTTTCGACCATACGGACCGCATTACTGATGACTTCGTTAAGATTCACCGAACTGGTAGCTTCCCGTTGCGCGGAGTAGGTATATCCCGATAGGTTTTTAACGATATCGCTGGCGTCCCTCGAATACTGGATTATTTCACGCGCCATCGAGATTACGTTCGGAGAAAGGCCGTCCGTCTCAGCTATCATCTCGGCCAAACCGAGTATGGCATATAGCGGATTGTTGACCTCGTGCGCGATACCGCTGGCCAATACACCAATACCGGCGAGCTTTTCTGCGCGGATAAGGTATTGCTGGAGTTGTTTCATCTCGGTTACGTCCACGATTGTGGTTATATATCCATCGATAACGCCGTCCGGGTCGAACACCGGCACGCTGCTTAAATAACCCCATCGTTCGGTGCCGTCCTTGCTTGCTACAATAACCTCTCCCTGGAAAATACCCTCGCGACGCTGCTTTTCCATACGCTCGTATGTTATATCCGAAGAAAATACTATCGATTCCGGTTTACCGATAAGTTCAAAGGGCTTATAACCTAGATTTTTCGAAACCGATGTGTTAAGGTCGATTATCTTTTTCTTCTCGTCTATAATAAATATCATCGAGGGGGAGAGGTCGAAAATGCGGGATAAGATATTGCGCGTTTTGTTGAAATAATCCTCGAATTCGCTTTCCTCGAGAACGGTCGTCGCGTAATCTATGAATAGCTCGACACTGCGGAGGCTTTCTTCGGTCGGGCGTTTACCGTCGACGGGGTCGTCGACCGAAATAAGGCCGATAATCTTGCCGCCGAAACCTATAACCGGGAAATAGAGTATGTCTTCGGGATGCCAGTTTTTAAACTGTCCCGGTTTATATTTACTTTTAATTCCCGTTTTACGCATGTCGGACACGAAAGGGTCATCACAGTCGTGCGGGAAATAATAACTTCTGCCGATTTTATAATCCTCGTATTCCGGGCTTAAAACGCCCTCTATTTCCTGAAGGTCCATTCCGTGTGTGCGAAGGTGTTCTATTTCTTGTTCAGAAAGACCGTAGGATGTGGCTGATTTCAAATTTCTCGTTTTGGAATCGAAGACATAGAAATGAACTCTACGCCAGCCGCTTGCGCCGATTCCGCGGGCTATAAGGTCTAATTTCTCCTGAAGAGTGGCGGCGTTCCGAAGTTGTTTAAGAAGACTTAAAAGGTCCTCGAGAACCTTCTTATAGTTAACTTTGCTTTCTTCGGTGTCGAACCGATTAGGTGATTTTGATGGTTTCTTTACGGACATGAAAGTGCTTTGTATTCGGGCTTTCCGGCTTTAATAATACAGTTTCTGAAGAAATTATACGTATTTTTCTTTTCGATGTCAAATATTTGAGAATATATTTCTACTTGTTGGGAGCTGAGAAGTTAGAAAGGCATTCGAAAAATCGCCGTCGATTTGTCGCAATCCGACTATAACTGCGCTGGCACGCTCCGTGCATTGTCCTCATAAGGATTATTGAAAACATTATATCGGACGCACGGATTCCCTACCAATACCACAAAGACCACTCTCGCGCCAGCGGCTACGAGGTCGTCCGTGGGGCCGTTCGTGTCGTGTGTTATGCAACACCGGCGTCGCGCCGGATAGGACGCCGTTCGCGTTGAATCCTACCCGCGACTCCAAATATAACCATATTCTCTTGCAGATTAGACGTGGTGGATGGTAAATTACCTGATATAGATTCTCGACGTAACTGATTCGCGCGCGCAATCTGCCATTGCGACTTATTCGTAGGACGTCTCTTGTTAAAATTTCTGGTAACGGACCGATGGGAAGCGCATAGCGACTTATTTGAACCGCCGAATATAAATTTTAACTTGCCAAAATAACGGCATCCTTATAATGTATAAGTTCGGCCTAAATCTCATTCATAGAAAAAAAATAACGAAAGGAAAGCTATGTTCGACGCAAAACTCCGAGTTCCAAAACCTGCCAACGAGCCGGTTAAATCCTATGCACCGGGCAATCCGGAGACGGAGGCCCTTAAGG
>QNEE01000215.1 GCA_003645085.1 bacterium
ATAAAGGCTAACACTGTAGCCGCTGACCGGGCGTTCGCCGAGGTTTTCAACCTTTGCCCGGACGGTTATCGTTTCGCCGATTTGCGCGTCACGCGGGTAAATATCCATATTGCTGCTGCGAAGAGCGAGGTCGAATAGCTTTTCCGGCGGCGGCAGGAATCGAAGGCTCGCGGATATCTTGTGACTTGTCGCGCCGGTCTCGCGGACCTCGGACAACGGATAGATAAAGCCGTAATCGACCTGAAGGTCTAAAGCTTTTTTGCTCCGGTAAGTAAACCCGAAAGAAAGCTCGGTCGGGTCGTATCCCTCTGCCCCGAAGCTGGCGTTATAGCCGCTCCTTAACGCTATAGTCTTACCGGCGAGCCACCACTCGACACCGTTGTAATGGTGTATTTGGTTTCCACCGTTGACCTCTTTCATAATATACTGAAAATCCATCGCTGGCAGGATAGCATCCCGTATCCAGTAACTGCCGCCGGCACGGATTGTCATAGGAACCTGGCCCTTATCGCCGATACCGGCGAAACTCATATCGGGTTGTGTAAGATTAGCGGCCATCAAACCTAAAGCGAGTTTTCTGTTCGGACGATACATCACACCAATATCGCCAGTGAAACCCATCTTGGCCCAGCCGTGGTCGGCAAAAAACGGGTCTTCCCGGGGGTCGATAATATCCTCGACCAACTGGTCGGTATAGGTGATATTGCTCTTGACCACTTCGTTTCTCAGAAGACGCCCGTTGACGCCGACACTGAATTTGCGGCCGATATTGTGGGAATAACTTATGGTTAGGCGGGTTTCCTGCCAGATATTCGAGAACAGGATAACGGCATTAACGCCGGCATTACCCATTTTCCTGAAATGGTGGACATAGCCGAGTTGCCCCTCGCCGATAGCGTCGTTATCGATACCCCAGTAAAGCCGGGAGAACATACCGCTGACGATACGTTCTTTATAGAAACTCATCCCTGCAGGGTTCCACAGCGGCGCGTTGCCGTCGTCCGCAATCCCGACGAACGCTCGACCCATTCCAAGCGGTCTAGCACCCAGGTTATCCTCGACATCCTGAGCGAACGCGGTTACTATAAGAACGAAAACTAACCCGAAAATAGAAAATACACGCGACTTTTCCATATTGTCTCCTCTGTATCCGGAAAATAACTTTCCTAAAATTATGGCCTTTATCAATAAAATATAATTAAACTATATTTATTATGCAAGCCTTTTTTCTAAATATTGTTATTTCATATTTTAGTTTATATGCGTCCGGTAATAACGGGTATTTTATTTAACTAACTCTATTCTAACAATAGCTGTTCCCGATGTCAGCATATCGATTTTTTCGGCGGCGCCTTTTGAAAGGTCGAGTATTCTGCCTTTTACATAAGGTCCCCGGTCATTCACCGTTACAATAACCTCCTTGCCATTTTCGAGATTGGTTACGCGTATTCTGGTTCCCAGCGGTAGCGTTCTATGTGCCGCCGTTAAACCGTTCATATCGAAAATTTCTCCGCTGGCGGTCGGATGTCCATGGAATTCATCGGCGTAGTAACTCGCTAGCCCAACCTGTTCTTTGAACGTGAATTCACCTTCGCTGCCTTTTACCGCTTTGCGTGAGATATATCTCGGCGATGCCACACAACCTGCGAAAAACAGCGTTCCAACCAATAAAAATATTACAACGTTTTGCCGCCGGATTCTCATATTTCGGGTATTATAAGACTGCCCGTTATTTCCCTGACACTCGAAAAACCTTGTTCGTCGCAATATTCCTCGAAACTCTCGATAATATCCAGTGGCAATCTCGGATATGAGAACAACCCGGAGCCGACCTGAACCGCCGAAGCCCCGGCGAGCATATGCGCGATAGCTTCGGTCGGTGAGCCGATACCGCCGATGCCGATTATCGGGATTTCCGGAAACTCTCTGTATAATTCGTAGACTTTCACCAATGCTACCGGTAGAATCGCCGGCCCTGAAAGTCCGCCGGTAACGTTCCCTAATCTCGGTTTCCTTGTGTCGGTATCTATCGCCATACCGAGAAGTGTATTAATAGCGCACAGAGCATCCGCGCCGGCGTCGACAGCAGCTTTTCCTGTAGCGACAATATTCGTAACGTTCGGCGTCAGTTTCACCCAGAGCGGTTTTTTTGTAACCGGCCGGAGCTTCCCGACCAATTCGGTTATTACGACCGGGTCGGTTCCGAAAGTAAGACCGCCTTGTTCGACATTCGGGCAACTGATGTTGATTTCTATAGCGTCGACCTCCTCGAGAGGCGCTATTTCCCCGACTAATTCCACGAATTCACCGATAGTTTCGCCTGCGACACTTACTATCCGAACGCATTCGATATCACGCAAAAACGGTATTTCGGTTTCGATAAAGCTTTTGACCCCAGGATTTGCCAGCCCGATAGAATTTAGCATACCGGCTGGAGTTTCCCAGATTCGCGGCGGAAGGTTGCCTTCGCGGGGACGAAGAGTTATCGTTTTCGTTACAATACCGCCGAGACTCGAAATATCGTATATTTCGCTATATTCCCTGCCCACACCGAAACAGCCGCTGGCGGTTAATACCGGGTTTTTTAACTCCAAAGAGCCGATTCGAATCGAGAGGTCAATCACCGAGGGCCTCCCAGTCTATTTCGTCTGCATCGAAAACGGGGCCGTCCTTGCAAACACGCTTGTATCCGTTAATAGCGGGAATAACGCACCCCATACAAGCGCCGACACCGCAAGCCATCCGCGCCTCGAGAGATACGTAACATCGAACATTAAGACCCCGGCATATCTTAACCGCCTCCTTCAGCATCGGCACGGGGCCGCAGCAATAAACCGTCCCCGGCTTTTTCTTGATATGTTCCTCGAGATTATCAGTAACCAATCCTTTGCGGCCATCCGAGCCGTCTTCCGTAGCGATATCCTTTTCACACTCGAGTTCGTGCGGGAGATGACATAGTGCCGAGGCCGTTTTTTCGCCGTAAAGAAGAACGACATCCTTCCAGCGGGAGGCCGCGAACGCGAGCGGCGGCAAACCGATTCCTCCCGCGACCAATATCGCCCTACCTTCCGGTTTCTCGAAACCGTTACCGAGAGGACCGAGAATAGGCATCTGGTCGCCCGTCGAGATATCGGCAAGCAACGCGGTGCCCCAACCGACCACTCGTAGCGTGAACTCTATTCGACCCCATTCGGCCTTGGCAAATGCGAGGGGGCGTCGAAGAAACGGGTCGTAAAACGGCGAACCGAACCCGACCATAGCGAACTGCCCCGGCCGGGCTTTTTCGGCGATTTCGGGCGCATCGAGGACGAGCCGGAAAGTCCCGTCGGCGATGTTTTGCACACAGGTTACCTCGCTAAGAATGTCAACCGGCAACGGATTCCGCCTTTCTTTGGTCTAAAATACCGAATACTTCTGAAGAATTCCGGGCATTAAAAACACGTTCCCGAATAATTTTGGCTCCCGGTAGCCCTTTTGTGAACCATATAATATGTTTTCGCGCTAAAAAAATCCCTTTTCTCTCGCCGTAAAAATCAATCAGTTCGCGGATATAATCTTCACAAACTCTCAATCGTTCTTCTTCCGATGGGCGATTATCAGTAATTCTCCCGGATATCGCATCGGAAACTTCGCGGAATATCCACGGATAACCGAGGCTGGCGCGGCCTATCATAACGCCACTACAGCCTGTTTCGTCGAGCATTCTTTTTGCGTCGCGCCCGGTTCGGATATCTCCGTTGCCAACAACCGGCACTTTCGAGACCTTAACGGCGAGGCGTATCTTATTCCAATCCGATTTCCCGCGAAACATACTTTCTCGCGTTCTGGGATGCAAGGTAATAAAATCGACCCCGATATCGGCGAGGATTGGGATAAGTTCCAGATAGATTTCCTCCGGTTCGTCCCAGCCGGAACGCATTTTAACCGACACAGAAATATTTACGGCTTCGATTGCGGTTTCGACTAATCGAGCGGCTCGCTCGGGATTACGCAGCAATCTGGCACCGGCGCCTTTTCTAACGACTTTTCGTGCGGGGCACCCCAGATTTATATCGATAATATCGAATCCTCTATCTTGGGCAATTTGAGCGGCATCAGCTATAGCGTCTGGAGAATCGTCGAATAGCTGAACACCGATAGGACGCTCCTCATCCTCGAAACTAAGCATCGACTCGGTTTTACGGTCTCCCCTGCGGAGACCCTCCGCGCTAACCATC
>QNEE01000216.1 GCA_003645085.1 bacterium
ACCCGATAGCGACTCGAAAAATCTCCGAAGCCGTGCTGCAGACTATAGCCGCTAAACTCCCGGAACTTATCGGCGGCTGCGCGGACCTGAACCCATCGACATTCGCGCGGCTGGTGGGCTACGGCGATTTCCAGAAACCCGGCGAGATTAAAAAAATATTCGAGGGTGCGGTTATAGACGACGATGGGAAAAACGACGATGTCTCCGGGATTTTCAATTACGAAGGCCGCAATATACATTTCGGCGTTCGCGAACATGCGATGGGCGCTGTCGCCAACGGCCTCGCGCTTCACGGCGGATTCAGACCGTTCACCGGAACCTTCTTCGTCTTTTCTGATTATATGCGCCCCCCGATGAGACTGGCCGCATTATCGAAACTCCCGGTAGTATTCGTTTTCAGCCACGACAGCATCGGTGTCGGCGAGGACGGACCCACGCACCAGCCTATCGAGCAGCTGATGAACCTCCGCGCCGTCCCGAACCTGACCGTTATCCGCCCGGCGGACGCGATGGAGACTGTCGAGGCCTGGCGTGCCGCTTTATTCAACAAAGAAGGCCCGACCGTGCTTGTCTTTACGAGACAGAAACTCCCGATTATCGACCGCGACAGATTTTCTCCGGCAGATGGTTTGCACAAAGGCGCGTATATTCTCTGGCAATCCGGCGAGAGTCTGCCCGATATAATTATTATCGGCACCGGCTCGGAAATCCACATCGCACTCGAGGCCGCGGAAAAACTCGCAAAAGAAGATTTAAACGTCCGCGTCGTTTCTATGCCGAGCTGGGAGCTTTTCGATAAACAGACCGACGAATACCGCGAGAGCGTCCTACCGGTTTCCGTCAGAAAACGCGTCGCCGTCGAAGCCGGTATTAAACTCGGGTGGGAGCGTTACGTGGGTCTGGACGGCGCCGTTATCGGGATGGAGACCTACGGCACGAGCGCACCGGGGAAGCTCCTGTTCGAGAAATTCCGCATAACCGCCGACGCGGTCTATAAAGTCGCAAAACGCCTCTTATCGAGGGAATAACAAAAAGGGCAACCCATCGGGTCGGCCCTACGGTTCGTTTCGCACTGGTAAGGGGGAGTACGAGACTATCCCGCCTTACGCCGTTTCGAGGCTCGGACGGGCGTGAGACCCGCCTTTACGGGGAAATGGGCTGCCAGTTAGCTAATCGCCTCTACTTAATTAGCAGCAGCTTTTCGGTCGCTCTCGAATTCGGGGTTCGCAGCACCGCGAAATACGTGCCGCTCGGGGCGTCGTCGGCTCTCCAGCGGAGATTGTAATCCCCGGCAGGCAGGCAGTCTTCGATAAGCGTTATAACCTTGCGGCCAGTGATATCGAATACGCAGAGTTCGGCGTCGGTGCGTTCTGGCAGGCTGAACGATATCGTCGCTTCGGCGTTGAACGGGTTCGGGTGCGCCGCCGAGATTGTAGGTTCGGCAGGACGCTCCGGTTTAGTTTTGGTAAGCGCGATTTGCTCGGTCAGGACATTGTATATATAAATCCCGAAAAACTGGTCGATTCCGAAAATACTGCCGTTCGCGGCATAGACGTGGCTCCAGTAGCCGTTATCGGGAAGCTCGTAGACAAGCTCGACATCCGGCAGGTCGGATATATCGAAGATTTTGCAGGCGCCCTGACCGTCGGAGAGGTAGGCGATATCGCCGTCGATAAAGATGTCGGTTGCCCAGGTGCTCGGATAAACCGCAACCTGCTTCAGCCTCGACGGTTTGCTTGCATCGACAATCGACAGTCCGTTCGGGCCGTCGGCTGCGAGAAGGTATTTACCAGCGAGCGCGATTCCGTTTCCGCCGTTTTCCGAGGTTTTGATATAGCCGACCGAGGTCGGCATACCGCCATCGATGTCGAATACGTGATAGCCGCCCCAGTAATCGCTTGCGTAAAGCAGGTCGTCGTCGATAATCAGGTCGCAGAACTGGACCCCGCGCTCGATAATGCTGTATCCGGGAATCAGCGCGCCGTTTTCGTTTCTCATCAGCGCGATGCCCTCGCGGCCCAGGGCTATCGCACAGAATTTCCCGCTGAAAACCATCTCGCCGACCGGGTCGAGTTTTGAGACTTTCGCGACCGGGTATTCCGCGAGCCATCTGCCGCTCTGCGAATACCTCTCGACAAAAACGTTTTCTATCAAACCTTCGCGGGCGCCGAGGATATAGATATCGCCGTCGTTCGTTTCGACATCCCAAACGAGATGCAGTCTGTCCTGCGCGAGCTTGTCCAGCAGAATCGGATATTCGGGGTAGGAGATGTCGTAACGCAGAACGCCCGAAAGCCCGGCGGCGACGAATAGCTCGTTCCCGACAATACAGGCGCGGCGCGGCATATCGAATGTTTCCAATCTACCGATTTTGATTGGCGATTCGGGATTCGTCGTCAGGAAAACCGACAAACCTTTATGCCCATTTGCCAGATAGACGACATCCTCGCGGAGAACGCAGTCGAGAGTCGGCATATCGGGCAGGTTCCAGATAAGCTGCGGGTCGTAGGAGTTTTCGGGAAGTCGATATATCGCGAAATTCGTCAGGCCGCCGGCGAAAATTATATCGTCCTCGATTTTCACCGTGGTCGGCGACTGGAACGGGAAACTGAACAGATGCTTACCGAAAACGGCGCGTTCGTTGGGTTTTCGCTCGTCGAGCCTCCCGTAGAGAATTAAATTCTCGTGCGCTTTTACGGTAGTATAAACCCCTTTCTGGCAACCGATGAAGAAAAACTGCCCGGGATTGGGACTATAAAGCCCGCCGAGGCCGAGATTGCCGGCGGCGAGATAAATTTTATTCCTGTGATAATCCAGTTTAAGTGGCGCGCCGTTTAGCTCGACATAGTTAAGCAATACCGGGTCGTATGCGTTCCCGCAATCGACAGAGGCCAGAAAGTGGGCACCAGTTACATAGACGATACCGAGTTCGATATCCATAGCGGTGAACGACTCGAATCGGTCGTCCTCGTAACCCGGGAATTTTCCGAGAAGCAACGGGCGATAGTAATCCGTTATATCGAAAATCTCGAGGCCCTCTTTTTCCCACAAAACGTAGAGCCTGTCGCCGTCGACGATTATCGATTTGATTTTGCTGGAGTGGCCTTCGATTGTTCCGACAAGCTGCGGGAAATCCTTATGATAGACATTATAGATGTTGAGTGCGCCGCCGACTCCGGCATAAACCACTTGTCCGTCTGAGTTCACCGCACCGACGGGGTTCATATCGATGCGCGAGGCTTTTTCGAGAGAAATCTCCGTCGCGAATGCTCCTATAACGAGTAGCAATGCTAAAAATAAGATTTGAATTTTTTTCATAGTATCGCTCCTTCCGCTTACCAATATAAATATTATAAATAAAAAATTAAATTTCAAGTGCGAATTCGCGCGACGCATAGAGTGCGGCGTATGGGGCATCTGCGTGTGCTTCCGGGACCTCGAAAAATATTTTTCGCAAGAGAAATTCCCAACAAAAATAACGCCACATAGTTGAACATACGCTCGAGTATCGCCAAATTGGAGGAAAACCACATAGGTGGTAATTGCGACCAGTTTGTAAAGAGTTATATTTAGCGGGAACGCGTCTATCGAAGGGGTTACACATACACGTTAGAGCCATTAAAAGGTCGCCCGGTAGAACCGAGGACAACTCGAAAATCATAGAGCACCCTGAAATCATAGAACCATTAGGAGCAATTCACGAATTGTCCCTACAGTATTATAATCGTCGCGCCCTCACCACCCTCTGATAATTCAGGATGCTCCCACGATTTAACCCTTTTATCGGCATCGAGTTGCTCGCGGAATCTTTCGCGTAGGGTGCCGGTGCCCTTGCCGTGGATAAGTGTCAATCGCGGCATTTTGACTACAACCGCGTCTGAAATCCAATTGTCGACTATTTCCCATGCCTCCTCGAATGTCATCCCGCGGACATCACGTGCGACAGGGACCTGCGGCCGGTCGTATTTAACACCGCGCCTTTTTGATTTTACACGGCCTTCCTCTTTAGGCGGTAACGCCGCGCTGGAGTGCATCTTAACCTTTACGCCGTCGACCTCGACGAGGATATAACCGTGGCTGTCTGTTGCGCGGAGGACTTTCCCGTGCTTTCTCATCCGGTAGAGCCACACGCGGTCGCCGACCTGGAGTTTCTGCGGTGGGCCTCTTCGCCGATTTTTTATTTTTTTGATTTTGTGGAGTCTTTTACGCGCCGC
>QNEE01000217.1 GCA_003645085.1 bacterium
CCGTGCATTGTCCTTTTAAGGAAAACTACGAACATTATAGCGGACGCACGGATTCCTCTCCCTCGCACACCACACCCTCGCGCCAGCCCTTGGTATTGCAGTATTCCAGGCAACTCCGGTCTGAAGTCCGAGGTTAATGGCCTTCGAGTAACGATGAATGATAAGCGATAGACGGCTTATTCATTGTAATTTTTCCGGGAACTCCGCGACAATAAATTCCTTGACTATCCGACCCGCCGGAATATATTTGTGACCCGACGGTCACTTTATCGAATAATCAAATCCAACCGAAAAGAATATAATGCCAAAAAGGACTTTTTTCAATCTTCCAGATGAAAAGCGGCAAAAAATTATCGACGTCGCTATCGAGGAGTTCGCCGCCAACGGTTACGCCGGCACAAGTATAAACTCGATTGTCTCGCGGTTGGATATCGCCAAAGGCAGTATTTATCAGTATTTTGATAACAAAAAGGATTTCTATCTTTATCTGGTTAAATTTGTGAAAGAGTCGTATATGGAGCATCGAGCCGAGTTTGTCGGCAATCTCGAGAAACAACCTGTTATGGATATTTTGCATAAGACTATGCTCTCTTTCCGCGATTTCCGCGAGAATTTTCCGATACGGGTGAGTTTCTATTTCACGATGGTCGGTGATACCAGTATCCCTTTTGTCGAGGAAATCAGCCGGATAATGACCGAGCCGTCCCTTAAATATATGCGCGGTATTATCGATAGTGCGATAAAACGCGGCGAACTGCGCGAGGACATAGACATAGATATGTTAGTGTTCGACCTTGTGATGTTGATAACAGCCTTTCAGCAAGCGACAGTCAACCCGGTTATGGCCCGCTATTACAATATCGACACTAAATCGAAAAAATCGGTTTCCGCCGCCGCGGAGAGGCTGCTGGATATCGTGTTTAAGGGGATAGGAAAAAGGTGAGACGGTCTGCCACGAAAAGCAAAACGTTCGTCTGGTCGATTGTCAGCAATGCGCAGCGTTCCTTACACTGTCGCCCCTAACGACGCGGAGCATCGCCCATAATAGCGTTGTGCGGTTAGAGCTAAGCAACGAGTTAAAACGCACGAACGCAGTTAGTCCCTATATTTATTCTTCGTCGCGGTATCCGTCGAGGTAAAGAAATCTACCCACCGGTCGTACCCATCCGGAGAAATGCCCTCCGTCGGGAAGTTCTTTCTCGATAACGTGGCTGAAAGCGTTCGCCTGTGATTCAAGCCAGTCTGCGTGATGAAGTATCGCACCCTCGAGCGTTTTCGGATAAATAGCAGAGCCCATCGACGGCTCGCCGTGGTGAGACAAAATCATATGAGAAAGCTCGTCGGCGAGCGACTTTGGGAAATCCTCGATTTTTGAAATCGCCGCGACTATAATTCTTTCTCCGATTACTATGTGGCCGAGCAATCTCCCGCGGATGGAATAGTCGTAATGCGCGCGGGATTCTATCTCCTCGACCTTGCCGATATCGTGCAAAAGCGCGGCAGTTATCAGCAGGTCTCTGCGGCACAGCTCGAACATTTCAGCGGCTAGCTCGCATATTCGTGTTACATTGATAGTGTGCTCGGCGAGGCCACCGATATAGGCACCGTGCCACAGTTTTCCGGCAGGTGCGATAATAAAACTCTCGAAAAACGCCGGGGCGCCGAAAATCTCTTTTAAAAGTTTCGATAGGAATGGGTCGGCGACCGTCGCTATTTTTTCGCGGATACCGGCGGCGAGTTTTTCTTTGGGAACTTTGCCTTTCGGGAGAAAATTCAGTCCGGCGTATTCGTCCGGTTTTGCGGCGCGAATGCGGTTTATTTTGACCTCTTTTTCATTTTTATATTCACCGATAGTCGCCTGCAGTTTGACGACCTCGGCGTCCTGTATACTTTCGAAAATTTTTTCGGCGTCGTCCCCCCAATAAGTCCCTTTTAGTCTTCCGGAGCTGTCGCCGATTTCGATAATCAGAAACGGTTTACCGTCGTATTCTCTTTTCTCGCGGGCACGCAGGGCGTAAAAGCCCGTGAAAGCCTCCCCGAGAGCGATTTCGAGTAGCGGTTTTTGCGGCATTATTTACCCCCGTAGAGTTCGATTATTTTTTCGATAATCGCGCTTGTGCTTTTCCCCGAAGTCAGCGGAATTCTGACGACCTCTCCTCCGGCGCGTTTTACTGTCTCCGCACCGACTATCTCGCTTTCGCTCCAATCCGCGCCTTTAACAAGGATATCGGGCAATAGAGCTTCGATAAGTTTCGCCGGGGTCGGTTCGTCGAATATAATAATATAATCTACGCATTCCAGCGCGGACAACACCGCCGCACGGTCGTCCAGTTCTACTATCGGCCTGCCAAAACCTTTTATTTCGCGGACACTTCTATCGGAGTTCAGGCCGATTATAAGGATATCGCCCAACGCTTTCGCCGCGGTGAGGTAATCGATATGCCCGCGGTGTATGATATCGAAGCAACCGTTCGTGAATACGAGTTTTTTGCCTTCGGCTCGGAGTCTATTACGAATCGGCTCGAAATCTCCTATTGTTACCAGTTTGTATATCATTTAATGGACTTGTTTCGCTCGCGGGCCATACTCGCTTCAATTTTCTCTGGCGTCGCGGCAGCGGTTCCGACCTCGGCTACTACAATACCGGCGGCGTGGTTTGCGGTAATAGCGGCTTCTTTCAATGTTGCACCGGCGGCGACAAAGGCGGCAGCTACGGCGGTTACTGTGTCTCCCGCGCCGGTAACATCGAAGACATCCTTTGCCATAGTCGGCAGATGTTTAACAGGTTTTTCGCCTTCGAACAGGCTCATCCCGCGTTCGCCGGTGGTTATCAGCGCGGCGTTCGCGCCGGTTATCTCCAGAAGTCGTCGGCCAGCATTTTCGAGAGCCTGTTCGGAATCTATTTTGATATTCGTCGCGCTCGCGGTCTCGTGGTGATTGGGTTTAATCAAATCTACACCGTGGTAATATTCCCAGTGATGTTCTTTTGGGTCGACCACGACAAAAATCGCTTTTTCCCGGCATAAATCGATAATCTTTCGAACGAGGCGCGGAGTTATTAAGCCCTTGCCGTAATCTGAGATAATGACCGCGTTCGTTTGCGAGGCTGTTTCGGCAAATTTAGCGATAATCGAGTCTGTAAGGGTTTCATCGATATCGGAAACTACTTCTTTATCGACACGACAGACCTGCTGATGACGGGCGATTATGCGAGTTTTCACAGTTGTCGGTCTGTTCCTGTCGATAATAATATTCCCGACATCGAGTTCGAGTTTTTCGGCATATTCGAGAAATTCGCGGCCCGCGGGGTCGCCACCAATAACGGAAATAAGAACCGGTCTCCCGCCTATAACGGCGATATTGTCGGCGACATTTGCGGCGCCGCCTATGCGGATTTCCTCACGGTTTAACTTTACAACCGGAACAGGAGCTTCGGGCGAGATACGTTCGACATCTCCCCAGTAATATCGGTCAAGCATAACGTCGCCGATGACCGCAATTTTACGGCCTTTCAGGTTGCGGAGTATTTCATTAAACCGTTTAACAGAAAGGAACATAATTCTCCATCCATCGAATAATGCGTTACTTTCTCAAATTACTTGAATATTTATCTTTCTGCTTCCTTCACGTTCTCTTATATAGAGCTATTTTTTCTTTTCTTCGAGAAGTTTGTGCAACGCCGTGCGGAATTCGTCGACATCCTTGAACTGGCGATAAACGCTGGCGAACCGGACATAAGCCACCTGGTCGATATCTTTAAGCCGCGCCATAACCATCTCTCCGATTTCGGTAGATTTGATTTCCATCGAACCGCGTTCGATAAGCTCGGCTTCTATCTGGTTGGCGACGGATTCGATTTGTTCGGCGCTAACCGGGCGTTTGCGGCAGGCGACCTGAAGCCCGCTTATTATCTTGCCCCGGTCGAAAGGCTCGCGCCGACCGTCCTTTTTTATAACCAATAGCTGAGATTCCTCGACGAACTCGTATGTCGTGAACCGGCGTCCGCAGTCGAGACACTCACGCCTGCGGCGAATAGCGCGGCCCTCGCGCACGCTGCGCGAATCGACTACTTTGTCGCTGTTACTGCCGCAATAGGGACATTTCATTTCAGTTGTAAGCTATTAGCCATAGACGTTAAGTTACCACTCCAACTATAATTATCTATCGTTTTTGTTTGTATAAACTAACGA
>QNEE01000218.1 GCA_003645085.1 bacterium
CGAAAGGTTCGACCGTAAAACCGGTGCTGTCGCAAGCGCCGTTGTTGTTCAAATCAGACCACGCACAAACCGTTTTAGGGCCGGAAGGTATGCTGTCTAAATAGTAATCCGCGTCGTCGATATCGCAGGTCATCTCGAGCACGGGAGGGTAGCCCATAAGCATATTATAGTTGTCGTAAATATCCATTTTTACGGAGTCCATACTCCCAGCGTAAGTAATATGGCCATGCAAAGAGCCGCTCGTCGCGAGAGGAATATCGATTCCCGTAATTATTCCGCCCGAAAGCTGGAACGGGTTTGCCGGATATTGCCCAACCGGGTCGCCGCTCGCCGGCGGAAGCCCGCTTGGAATAAGTGCCATTGCGAAATAGTCGAACGAGTCGATTAATTCAGCATCGTCGATAGTCCATTCGTAGGTCGGAGGCGGAGCTTCTGTATAATAAATACCTGTATCCATAATGCTCGTGAAATCGTGGAACACGAAAACATAAGCGCTGTCCGTTCCGGTAACCTCGCCCGTTACGGTGCCCATAATAATTCCACCGAACGCGTTTCCGACAATCAGACTAATCAGAAGAAATGCGAAGTTCTTCATCATCGGTAGTCTCCTTTCCGAATTATTTTACGTTATTCTTCGGCCTCGAATAACCCCTCGTCGCCGAGGTAGATAAAATAGGCATCCGAGGGCATTAGTTTATATCTATTTTGCCAGGTTCCGATTGCGGGATTCCAGAAATAAAGATGTCTCGGACTCCACATATCGGGTGGTGAGGTGGTTACAGCCGAGGTATCCGCGCCGCCGTATTCAGATAGAGAGCCGATAAACTCGAATCCCGGACCGGCCCAGGGGATATTGTAATAATGGATAGGAACCCCTTCGAGTTCGTAAAACTGGTCGGAACTACTCAGAATAAAGTACCCCTTACCCGGTTCGAGCATTGTGGGTATTTCCCAGTTGCCGATATCGGCATTCCAGCCATAGACGCCCAGCGCGAACGGAAAAACCTCGCCGGGGTGAAGCCCTACCTCGGGAATTACAGATAGACTGAGAGCGTTCCAGCCGGTGTAGATATGATAATACGTCGAGCCGTCGGAATAGCGAACCACAGCCCTGATGAAATATGTCGTATCGGGAATCTGTGTCCACGTTCCGCCGGGTGGCAGGTCCCACGCATGACCGGGGAGGGTGGCATCGAGCGAGATACCCAACCCCGCGTCCAGTTCTACACCGACATAGAAATCCCCGTCGAGATAGATATCGTAACCATCGACGTTTATGTCAACCCAACCTGTATCAAATGGGTGTAAGGTGCTGTATTCCAACAATTCCGCTCCCGGAACGCCGCGGTCGTCGAGATAGACTTTCGGCACCCCGAACCCGTAGGCGTCGACATTATAAATAAGCCTTATCAGTTTGCAGCGGTTGGCCACATGAAATTTATTCGCGATTACCGCTCCGGGAAAAGTAACCGCTGCCGTGGGTGTGCCGTCGTCGAAATAGAAAGTGTCGTATATAGTCGTTCCGGTTCCAGTATACGGTGTTGCCCAGACCGTCTCCGGCATCGCGCTGCTGCCGCCTTCATAATCGGCTCTGATAGTGTAATAATAAGTATGACACGACGTTACAGAATAATCCGAATAGGTCGAGATGCTTCCGGGGACTGTAGAATAGGTTGTAAGTGGTCCGCCGAACGATGTCCCGCGGAATATCGTGAAACTATCGACGGTCGTAACGGATAACGGCGCCGCCGGTCTCGCGCGGTGGCTTTCGGGAAGAGGCTCGAACGGCAAAAACTCCGTCGGTTCCGCGAAAGGTATAATAGGTGTTACGCTTTTCCCTGAAAAAGTCCGTATCTCGCGCGTGTCGGTGAACATTACAACCATCCTGACGAGAAGGTCGCCGGGTGTTGGATAGTTAAAGGAGCCGTCGGTTCGATAAGACCTAATTACGCTGCCGACGGTATCGTCGTATGCGAGACCGAATTCGGGTAACGTATCCCGTTTGGAAAACCCGAGATAGAAATCGGAGCTGCCATCGAATACGATACCGTCGCCGGAGACGTCGATATTTGTCCACGCCAGGTCTGCCGAGATTTCCTTCGGCGTGAATAGATAATCGTGAATATCGGGGAACCCGAACGGATTTACTCCCCAGTAATACAATCTGGCGGGCCGGGGAAAAAGAGAGCCGAAGAAATAGGCCTGAACGGCCAGAACACTGCAACGACCGGCCGGCGAAAAACGGACTACATAGTAGCCACTATCCAGGTCGGCGAAACCCGCGGCGGTTCCGTCGTCGTAACCGATAGTATCGGCCTCGATTATCGGTGGGGGCGGAGTCCAGGTCAAGTCGACTCGATTAGTAAGTCCAGTAAAAGCGAAAAGGTCGGATGGCGCAGGCCATTCTGCAAAGGCGGCACTCGCAAAGAGGACGACCAGAGTTAGGAATAAAACTCTTTTCATTTCTTTCTCCTTTAGCTTGATAGAATTAAATCTTCCATATCAAAATACCCCGTTTTACCGTGGATAAAAGCCGCGGCCTCCAGCGCACCAGCGGCGAAAAGTTCTCTCGATATCGCCCTGTGCTCGATTATAACCGTTTCATACGGCAAGCCGAATATCACTTTGTGCTCGCCGATAATATCGCCGCCGCGAACTGAGTGGAAACCTATCTGGCCCGAGGGTCTTGGCCCGGTTCGTCCTTTTCTTCCAGATGTCATTATATCGTCGAGCTTCTTTCCGCGAACCTCGGCGATATTTTTGCCGATTGTCAAAGCTGTCCCGCTCGGGGAATCGATTTTGTTTCGGTGGTGCGCCTCGACTATTTCTATATCCGCGCCGGGGAAAGCCGAAGCGAGCTTGCGAGCGATTTCCGTTACAGCCGCTATCCCACGACTGAAATTAGAAGCCCTGAAAACGCCTATTTTTCCGGAAACCTCCGTCAACCTCGCAAGATGTTTCTCATCGAGTCCTGTAGTCCCCGTTACTATAGCCGCACTGTTTTTAAGAGCAAGTTCGATAGCCGTAAGCAGCCCTTCCGGGTCGCTGAAATCTATAATGACATCGAAATCGCCGGCTGTTTCGCTAATCAATACCCCCGATTCGCCGATACCGGCTGGAACGCCGCAGTCGGTGCCGATTTGCGGGTGGTCTTCCTTCTCGGTTGCGGCCCTTATTTCAAAACGGTCGTCGTAAAAAGCAAGAGCGATAACCGAACGCCCCATTCTGCCGGCGGCACCGTTGACTGCAAGCCTTATCATCGGACATTTCCGTATTCTTCGAGGGTTTTCATCAATATAGCTTTGTTATTCTCGGACATTCCCTTTAAAGGCGGTCTCGTAGCGGTATTCGGTAAAAGCCCCGAATAGTGCATCGCGGCCTTGAGAGGCACCGGGTTGCCTTCGATAAATAGCGCTTTCATCACCGGAAACATCAGAAGATGCAATTCGGCAGCCTTCTTGAAATCGCCGTCCAGAGCAGCGTGAACCATTTCGCTAAACTCTCTCGGCAGAAGATTGGCTGTCGTCGAAATAACGCCCTTTGCGCCCAGCGAAATCATCGGGATTGTAAGCGAATCGTCGCCGGAAAGAACGAACATATCAGAATCGCGCAGTATCGTGCTAACCGCATCGAGAGAACCAGAGGCTTCCTTGATAGCTACTATATTTTGGTGTCTGGATAGCCGGATAGCCGTTTCTGGAGCGAGTGTCGTGCCGGTCCGCCCCGGAACATTATATAAAACCACCGGCAGACCCACATCGGCGACCTCGCTGAAATACATCTCCAACGCGTGTTGAGATGGCTTATTCCCGAACGGCGTAATTACGAGAGCGCCGTCGGCACCGGCTTCTAACGCGGCTTTCGTCCGCGCGATAGCGGTTTTTGTCGCCGAAGCGCCTGTCCCAACGAGAATTTTAATCCTGTCTCCGGTAACACCCTTTACTGCGCGAAAAAGCTCGATACGGTCGCTATCGGATAATGTAAAACTCTCGCCGGTGCAACCGGCAACCAAAATACCGTCGGTGCCCGAACGCAAATGCCATTCGGCAAGCCGAGCAGCAGTAGTAAAGTCGAGTTGCCCGTCGTTGCCGAAGGGCGTTACAAGTGCGACTATTGAACCCTGAAACA
>QNEE01000219.1 GCA_003645085.1 bacterium
ATCTTGCGAAATACTACGCTCTCCACCCCTCGAGTTTCTTCTGTTGCATTCTCCGCCGAAATAAATATATTGGTAAGCTATGGTCAGACTTATACTAACAACGAAACCGAAACAATTCGCGCGCCTGATATTCAGCAAGGAACTCGAGCGCATAGCCAAAGCCGTCGTCGGATTGGTTGTTGTAGCGGTCTTTTTTACTGGAACTTATCTTATTTTTCATCGTGTCTTTTCATATCTTTTTTGCGTTCAAGACATCGGCATTCTCCTTATCGACCGGCTTATCGGCATCGGTTTTCTCGCATTTTTCCTGATGTTGATAATCTCGAATTTGATAAGTTCCACAGGCACACTTTACCGTTCCGACGAAACGACTTTTTTGATGTCCTCTCCTATGGAATACCGACAGGTTTTCTGGGTAAAATTCGTCGATAATATTTTCTATGCGAGTTGGGCGACACTCATAATCACTATTCCCCTATTCGTTGCCTATGGCGAGGTTCACGGTTTCGCGTGGTATTACTATCTCGTTTTTGCCGTTTTGGCGTTGTTTCCGTTTCTAATAATCCCGGCCGTTATCGGTTCGGGTTTCTCGCTGCTTATCTTCCCGCTCGCTCATAAATTCGGACTGCGCCGGGTGCTTATTCTCCTCGGGGCGGTCGCCGTCGTTGCAGTTTTCTTTATGATGCGCGCGCGTTTCAGCAGAATACTATTCTCGGCTCAGGGCGACCTCGCGCTATTGAATTACTATCTTCAGGACATCGCAACCAACGAAAACCCGTGGCTTCCGAATGTCTGGATAGTCGAAGCCCTCCGGGGGGCGCGACTCGGCAAGCCGGATACGCTCTGGTTTCACCTTTCGATGCTGCTCTCGACCGCAGCGGCGGCGCTGGTTCTTATCGATGTTTTCGCCAAACGTTTCTATTACAAAGCCTATATAGCTGCTACGGAGGTCCTCGTTAAAAAAAGGCGTAAAACCGAAAAAACAGGTCTCTACGGCACCGTATGGAACATTTTTGCGCCGTTTCCGAAAGATATGCGGTCACTTTTTGTCAAGGATGTCAAAGTATTCCTGCGCGACCCGAACCAGTGGTCACAGTTCACTATTCTCCTCGTTTTGATAGTGTTTTATCTTATAAACCTGCGCCACGTTCCTATCAACGTCGAGGGGCTTTACTGGAGAACACTTATCAGTTTCGTTAATTTCGCTTTTTGCGGATATATACTGGCGACACTTTCGGTGAGGTTCGTTTATCCCGCGATTTCGATGGAGGGTCCGAGTTTCTGGGCGATTTCGAGTTCGCCGATTTCGGTCAAACGGCTTTTTTGGGAGAAATTCTGGATTGCGTTTTTAATATTCTTTGTCCTCGCCGAGATTGTTGCGGTGGTCTCAAATGGCCTACTGGCTCAATCGGTTACAATGACTCTTTTGACCGGCGCCGGCATTCTTATGATGAGCATCTCGTTGACCGCTCTCGGCACCGGCCTTGGTAGCGTTTTCCCGAGCTTCGAGGAACCTAATCCCGGCAAAATAGCATCCAGCGGCGGAGGTATGATTTGTGCGCTGGTCAGTTTGATATATGTCGCGCTATCGACTATTTCGCTGGCCTACCCTACACACAATTATATGAGCTATCTGATAGGCCAGAGAGAAACCTTTCCCACAACCGAGATAGCTGTCGGCACGGGAGCGTTAATAATTATCAACCTCGCGGCAACCTTAATTCCGCTCAAACTGGGATTAAAGGCTATCGATAAACTGGAATTTTAGATTAAACTACGTTTCGACCGAATATTGCCGATAAAAACCACAACGCTCGGTATTCCGATTTAATCTACGTTCGAAATCTGTTTCGAGGTTCCAAATGTCGCCCCATTTGAAAAAATCAAAAATAGAGGAAATCGAAAAGCGCATGGCCGAACTGGGTATCCGCGAGGAAGATATCGTCGAAAAATTCATCCTCGGCTGGGGTAAAGGAGGTCAGAAAAAAAATAAGACTACAAGCTGCGTATATCTCAAACATATCCCGACTGGTATCGAGGTCAAGGTTCAACGGTCGCGGTCACGCGAGGTCAATCGCTATCTCGCCCGAAGAATCCTGTGCGATAAAATCGAAGAACAGATACTCGGCGCAGAGAGCGAACGCAAAAAGAAGCAATATAAAATACGCAAACAAAAGGCGCGTCGAAGCCGGCGCGCGAAAGAAAAAATGCTCGAAGAAAAGCACAAACAAGCCGAGAAAAAGAAACTGCGAGGCCCGGTGGTCTCTGATGAATAAAAGGGCGCTGGCTAAATTCGCATTAGCACAAAGTCGCCGTTCATTAACACCCCATAGCTGAACTGCTCGTAAAACTCCCCTATATTGATATATCTGCCTTTCTCGAACTCCACTATCCGCGCCGGTTCGTGCGTATGCCCTATAACTACTATGTCGAGATTATCTTCGCACATATCTCGCGCCGCCTCGACATATTCCGCATCCATCCGGAGATTGCGCTGTTTCGTGTAAATTCGGCTTCCGCCGGAGACCATGCGCGCCAGGCTTTGTCCGACTACCCGCGGCAGTTGCCGGAAAAGCCAGACATTTACGCGATTTCTGAGTATAGGCCGGAGTATATTTCTGTATCCCCTATCAGAACGCGCCAGACCGTCGCCGTGACCGGCGTAAATACGTAATCCGGCGAGTTCTCCAATAAACGGTTCTTTATGTATGACAAGTCCGGTCAGCGCTGCGAGTTTCTCGCCAGCCCACCAATCGTGGTTGCCGCCGATAAAATGTATATCCGCTCCTCGGTCGGTAGTGGCGCGAAGTAATTCGAGTATCTCGTCGTAGCCCTTTGGAATATCTCGCCGGAACTCGAACCAGAAATCGAACAGGTCGCCGAGGATAAAACAGCGGGCTTGCTCGTGGCCAATCCTATCGAGAAGTTCCGCGAGCTTACGTATTTTTATTCGCTCCTGCTCGGTCGAACCGGCACCGAGATGTGCATCAGAAAAGAAATATATCGGCTTTTCGCTTGAATTCACGATTATAAATACATATATTTCCGCCGTTTGCGCAAGCGAATAATCGGGTAATGTCGACGATTTCGGCAGGGGCGTATCGAATACGCCCGCTTGTCAGGAAAAAGATGCGAATCAAAGTCAAAGCATTCGGCTGCAAACTCAACCAGTGCGAGGCCGGCGCTATAGAACGCGCTTTATCCGCCGCTGGTTATGATATCGTCTGGAAACCACCCTTCGACGCCGTTATAGTTTGCGGTTGCACAGTAACTTCTCGCGCCGATTACAAGGTTCGTCAATATATCAGGCGGATGTCCCGTGATTACGGCGTAAAGCGGTTGATTCTTTCCGGTTGCAGCGCGGTGAGCTTCACCAGAGATGCAATCGGTGAACTCGGCATAGAGAAAACATTCGAGAAAAACGACCCGAAAAAAATAGTCGATTATTTCGGAATTATCGAAAAAAGGAAGGCGAAAACGCCCACGTTCGCTGGTCGCACGCGCGGCTTTGTCAAGATTCAGGACGGCTGCAACCAATTTTGCGCGTATTGTATCGTCCCGCACGTTCGCGGAAGAGAGCGGAGTATCCCGCCGGGCGATGTTATCGCGCGAATCGCGGAACTCGAATCGGCGGGAGTCAAAGAAGCTGTTCTGACCGGTGTTCACGATGGACGGTATTCTTCGGAAAACCTGGATTTAGCGGGGCTTTGCCGGAGGATTCTCGATGAGACCTCTATCCACCGAATCCGGCTGAGCAGCGTCGAAGCTACGGAAATCACTGGAGAACTAATCGATTTGATTACATCGGAGCCGAGAATCGCGCCGCACCTTCACGTGCCGCTCCAATCGGGCAGCGACGCTGTTTTGCGTAAAATGGGGAGAAGGTATTCCACTACAAAATACGCTTCGGTGGTAAAAGAACTATCGCGAAAAGCGCCCGATATCGGTATCGGCGCGGACGTTATCGTCGGTTTTCCCGGCGAAACCGATAAAGAGTTCGACGAAACGTATCGATTACTCGAATCGCTGCCGATAGCATATCTGCATATTTTCCGCTACTCGCCGCGCCCGGGAACCGCCGCCATGAAAATGCCGGAGCAGGTTCACAA
>QNEE01000220.1 GCA_003645085.1 bacterium
CAGGTGGACGGTTTCCCCCAATACAAAAGAAGCAGGCCGATAGGGGTGTTCGACCCGGATAGAAAGGAATATATCCCGTTCGATTCCTTAAAGGACAAACTGGACGAAAAAATCGGCCCATTGCCCGAGGGTGGTGCGCCATGGAGGGCGCTATTAGTCGACCCGACAAAGGAAGAGAAACTCGAGAAATATTTCGTCAATCTCAGGAAATCGGACACATTCGGCGCCAAGCTCGCGGTCAAATATCTCGAAAAATCCAAAGAAATCGGCAAAAAGCTCGTCTCCGACGGTGTCGCCAACACGGAGAAGGATGTCAACGACGTCCTTACTAACGGTTTTTATCACCTGTATGGCCCGATAAACGAGTATTGAGGGAGCGCTGAGTCAGTATTCAGGATGCAAAAAGTAAAAGGTAAAGGGCAAAAATATAGCATAAAGGATTCTGGACTTAGTGCTAATAATGAACCCAAAAAACCTTAACAAACTGATAAACGACGAAACGTGGCAACGCTTCCGCGAAAGGCTGCAAACCGACGAGGCCGCGCAGGTTCTCGAACGGCTTGTCCAATATATTATCGAAAGCCTGGCGGCTCGTATCGACGACATTCAGGTTTTCGAGGACAAAGCGCTTATGTTTTTCGCCGGCGGGAAAGAAATCATAAGGATAAATATAGGCCGAAAGGAATTGAGGGTTTATATACATCCTGCCGCGGGTGCTTTATTCGAACCCGAAGTCGATTTCGATGTCGGTAAATTCAATCTCTGGGATAGCTCGTTCCGAAAGACGTCTGGCAAATACTGCGGAATGAGTTTCTGGGTATCGGAGATGAAAGACCTGCCGGGCGTGAAGAAAATAATCGGCCATATTCCGGCAAAATAACCCCCGGTTCAAATGGTATTGAGGTGTGGGGTCATTAGTAATTCGTAACTTGTAACTAAACAAACAGGAGGTTAAAAATGGCAAAGATGAAAAAACCGGTGTTCGTAACCGCCGGTTATTACACAGTGTCGTTGGGCACGGGCCGCAAGGAATTCCGTCCGAAAGAAAAACGTCCGGGCGTGGAACACTATATCAAAGAGGCCGGCGAGGCCTCCCTCGCCCAAATAAACGACCCGGCGAATATCGACGAGGGCGTCCTCGGTAGCTTTATGATGTCCCGCTATGTCCGCCAGGGCAACCGCCCTGGGTTTATCCCGATGATACATCCCGCGCTGGTGAATAAACCGTGCACCGGAACCGAGGGCGCCTGCTGCTCAGGCGGATTGGCGCTCACAGTCGCGGCTAAAACTATCCTCGCCGATGTCGCGGATACGGTGTTGACCGTGGGCGTCGAGGTGCAAAACTCGGTTAAAGCGGTCTACGGCGCGGACATACTCGCCGGAGCCGGGCATTACGCCAGCCAGCGGAAAAAGGGGCACGCGCACTTTTTCCCGGGCCAGTTCTCCGACAGGGCGGGCGCGTATTTCGCCAAATACGGTCACGACGACGCACGCGAGGCGATGGCGCTATGGTATGTCAACGCTATCGAGAACGCCCGCAGAAACCCCAAAGCGCAGGAGTATCACAATACGCTCGAAGACCTGTTCGCTGTCGGGATGACCCCGCCGAACCCGAAAACGTTCTGCGAGAATATCAACTACTACGACTGCTCGAAGGTCTCCGACGCCGGAACCGCAATTATTTTTGCCTCCGAGGAGGGTCTCAAAAAGCTCGGCGTCGATAAAAAAGACGCGGCGCAGGTCGTCAGTTACGGTCAGGCCGAGGCCGATATTACCAAGCTACCGGAAGATTTGACCGTGATGTGGACAACCAAAGCGGCTGTCCAGCAGGCTCTCGCCGATGCGGGATTGACAATCGACGACATCGGAGTATTCGAGTTCCACGACTGTTTCAGTATCGGAGGGCTAATCGCGCTCGAATCGGTAGGTCTCGCACAGCCGGGCAAAGCCCCGGAATATATCAAGTCGGGGGCTATCAAAATCGACGGCAAAACGCCGGTCAATACCAGCGGCGGCCTTATCGGCTACGGCCATCCCGTGGGCGCGTCCGGTGTTAGGCAGGCGGTAGATATATGGAAACAGCTTACCGGCAAAGCCGAGGATTTCCAGATAGAAATCGACCCGAAAAGACCATACGGCCTCTCGATTAGCATGGGCGGCAACGATATCACTGTCGTATCGATGATATTTAAAAAGACGTCGTAAAACTGAATAGCATCTTACCGCGGAGGTCGCCGAGCGCGCAGAGAAAAAAATATACTCTCTGCGTTCTCCGTTGTCGGATACCCGGTGTCTCGAGGCGTGTGGTAACTGTTAACTCGTTGTTTATAAGGAGCGTATATGACTAAACCATTAGAAAAAGCTGTGGCAATAATCGTCAGAGTGGCGGCACCGGACACGATAATCCTGTTCGGTTCCCACGCGACAGGCAACGCCGAAACCGACAGCGACTACGACCTGCTTGTTCTGAAGAAAAACGTTATTAACCGGAGGAAATTGGTCTAGGAAATATACCTTAATTTCAAGAATATCGGCGCGCCCGTAGATGTGATTGTCGCCGACCCGGATAGGTATAAGCAGTTGAAATCAGACCCTTATCTAATTTACAACGAGATTGCACGGAATGGAAGGGTGATTTATGAGAACTCTCGATAAAGCGAGGGATTGGTTAGAAAGGGCTAAGAGCAATCTGGCGTTCGCCAGAGCCGGCACTATCTCACAGGAAATCCTTTACGAAGACCTCTGCTATAACGCTCAACAACCTGAGAAGGAGTAGATTTGGATTTCGAAGATGTAGTCCGTTCGCGGCGAAGTATCCGCAAATTTAAGCCCGACGCGGTGCCGAGAGAAGTCATCGAGGAAATCCTCGAACTGGCGACCTGGGCGCCGTCGGCGATGAATACACAGAACTGGAAATTTATCGTCGTTACCGGCGAGCGGATAGAGAAACTCAAGACCATAGCCGGGGAAGCTTTCGATAAACACGTCGAGGCCGACCTCGAAAAACTGTTCGCGAAATACCCGATGGTAATAAAAGCGACGGGCAAATATTTCCATAGCCTCGGCGGCGCGCCGGTCGTAATTTGCGTCTATCGCAAAGAGACTGTCGAGGGCCTTATCCCAGATGTCGAGTCGGTCGCGGCGGCGATACAGAATCTCGTCCTCGCCGCGCACAATCGCGGACTCGGCGCCTGCTGGATGACCGGCGTTCTCCCGCTCGCCGATAAAATAAACGAAATCACCGGCGAGAAGAAACTCGAATTGCAGGCGATAGTAACTATAGGCTACCCGGACACGGAGCCGAAACCGCCGCCGCGCAAACCCGGAAGGATAGAGTGGATTGAGGATTAAAGATTTGCCGTAGAGAACGCGGAGACCGCAGAGATTTTTATTGTGTCATTGCGAAGAGCACAACGACGCGGCAATCTACCACGAGTACAACGAGATTGTTTCGCTTCGCTCGCAATGACAGCAATTATCCGAATAAAAACAGGAGAGTATCGGATAAATAGAAAATCATAGATTCCTTTGCGCTCTCCGCGCTTTCCACGGTAAAATATAGGGTGGAGCTTTTAGTAATTAGTAACTCGCAACCCGTAATTATAAGGAGTATTATGGATTTCAACCTTACCGAAGACCAAAAACTGATTCGCGATATGGTTCGCGAATTCGCCGAAAATGAACTCGCCGAATTGGCGGTCGAACTCGACGCCAACGCCGAATTTCCAAAAGCGGTCCTGAAAAAGATGGCCGAACTCGGCCTTCTCGGACTCACGGCGCCCGAAAAATACTCCGGCGGCGAGATGGATATTATCAGTGTCCTTATCGCTATCGAGGAACTCGCGAAAGCGTGCGCATCGACCGCGACTATTTTCGCATTGCACAATCTTGTCGTATCGGACGCGATAGCTCGTTTCGGGACCGAAGAGCAGAAAAAGAA
>QNEE01000221.1 GCA_003645085.1 bacterium
ATCGAGATACACGGCGATACCTTCGCGCTTTTCGACGGTTACGCGTCATGGATAGACGATAGTTTTACGTTCTATTCCGGGCTCGCGGGGCTGTTTTTTGCGGGAGGCGATACTATCGATGTTTGTATCTACGCCGCAGATTCCGCCGAGGGTTGCGGTGTGAATAAATCGGATACCTGCTGGGAGTTCTATATCCCCGTTACGGGACCGACGGCAGAGATGATATGGCCGTTCGACGGCGCGTGGATATCCTGCCCGGAAAGTTTGGTTATTTTTCGAATCGAAGATTCCGACGGAGTGGTCGAAGATTCTATCTGGCTCGTAGTCGGTGTCGACACGTTCCGTGTTTCCTGCCCTGAATTGACGTGGCTGGAACCTTTCCTTTATTTCGATATATCGGTCTTTCCCGACGGGACGATTTCGGGGACTTTATCCGCTAAAGACATACTCGGGAACGCGATGGACCCGCCGTTAGTATTTTCGATAGGGATAGATACGAGTCCGCCGTATCTTTCCGGAGAAACGCCCACTGCAGGTTCTTCGATTTACGACCTCGACCCGACGGTTACGTTCGATATTATCGACGACGGCGCCGGAATGATGCATGGTCCTACACTTGCCGGCGTTTCTGTCGATGGCTCCTCGACAAGCTGGTTCAGCCTCTCCGATATCGAATTCTCTCTCGCGGGGGATACATATACTCTCGATTCCACAACGATACCGCCGTTACACGGCGGGGACACCGTAACGATTCGGGTTCTGGCTAACGATTCTGTCGATGTTTGTAATGTTAATATGCTCGACACCAGCTGGTTTTTCTATGTTCCGTATTCGCCGCCCGATATCGAGCTTATTCTCCCGCCGGTGGATATTGTAAGTGCGTGCTCTATGCAGGGTGTTTGGTATAAGATAACCGATTCCGACGGAATAATCGGTAGTAGTATCGAGCTTTCGATTTTGGGTAGTATTTACGATACGAACGCCGCCGAACTCGCTTTTGCCGACGATACGCTCCGTTACGAGCCGCTATCGCCGTGGCCTCATGGTGTATATATCGACGGTGAACTTATTTCGGCGGAAGATTCGCTTTTGAATAATATCTCCGCATCCATCCCGTTCGGTTTTCATATCGACCTCGAACCGCCGCAGATTATTTCGATTTCCCCCGACGACCACTCACTCTCGACCGACACCTTAAAAATGGTCCGTATCCGCCTCGAGGACATCCCGGCGGGTGTGGATACGGCAACGATTCAGGTTACTATCGACGGGCTACCGCGTATGATAAACGGCACGAGTCTCCGCTGGGAGTCCCCGTATCTTATCTACGACCCTTTTTACGCCTCGGCGTGGGATATCGTCGACACTGTCGAGTTTTGCCTTTCGGTAGTTGCCGACAAGCCGGATACGTGCGGACCCAACTGGGCGGAACCGTATTGCTGGACTTTTTATATCGATGGCCGCGACCCGAGCGCGAATCCGCCGGACGGCGCTATTGTGGCCTGCACAGAGCAGGAGGTCAAAATATATGTTTGGGCGCCCGGCGGGATAATCGACACGACGATACTAATCGAGATTAACGGGCTGCCGTTCACAATCGAAAATCCCGAACTGACGTTCGAGAACGATACATTGAGATACTCGCCGATAGTGCCTTGGCCTGACGGCGACAGCGTTCGATGTCTTCTCGTTCACGCCGCCGGACCGATTTCCAGTATAGATTCGGTTTATTGGGGCTTTCTTATGGACTATTCGCCGCCACTGCTTCTCTCGACTAATCCCGCACCCGGGGAGATTATCGAATCGGTCGACCCTCCGATTACGTTCGTTCTGGCCGACAGTATCAGCGGTCTTTTGCACGGCGCGTTTAATTTGACTGTCAACGGAAATGTTTTCGGCTGGGAACACCCTTCGTTGAGTATTATCGGCGACAGTTTCGCTCTCGATATAGCCTCGGCGGGATTGCACCTCGCCGGCGGCGATACAGCGAATATCTGTATTCACGCCGAGGATTTCGCGAGCCCGGATTATTGCGGACCGAATGTAATCGATACCTGCTATAGTTTCAGCATAGAATCGGGCGGGCCGGTCGCCGATTTGCTTTCGCCGCCTGAATTATCCCCATACGGTTGCGACTCCGTTATCGTTATCGGACTGACCGACGACGACGGTTATAACTGGCCGACCCTTATTATAACTATCGATAACGATACCCTTTTTTACGGCGACGGCAGGCTAACTATCTTTGGGGATAGTCTATTAATCGCGCCGTCTATTCTCGGCGGGGACACTGTAACGGTCGGATTTTTGGCTCTCGAGGACTCTCTCGAAAACGGAGCATCTCCACAATTCTGGCAAGTCATATTCGATTTCGGACCACCGCAGGTCGACTGGTTGTTTCCTTCACCGGATACTACGTTGACTACTACGTCGCCGAATGTGGTCGCTCTGGTTCGCGACGGGATTACCGGTGCGTTTGCCGAACCGATACCGATGGAGTCTTTCACCCGGAACGGCGATACGCTGTTTATAACTCCGTCTTCGGTTGGCGATTACGACACTATCGACCTTTGCGTTTTTGCCGAGGACTCCGCTATCTGCGCAAACGCCGATACGGTTTGCATACGTTTCTATATCGACGCCGCGCCGCCGGTGGCGTATATGGTGGTTCCGTCCGATTCTGCGACCTCGGCTTGCGACCCGCAACGAATAGTGCTCCTGCTGACCGACCCTTCTGGTATCGACCCGACAGGCCTTTCGGTTGTTATAGGTTCCGACACAATCGACCTTACAAATCCGGATTTACGGCTTCTCGGAGATTCTCTGGTTTTCGAGCCGGATACCGGTTTTCTCCCCGGAGAGATTATTGTCGAAATAGTATTCGCGCAAGACCGCTGGGGCAATGTTTTGAGTGGTTTCGAGGCTCTATTCTATCAGGTCGCCGCGCCCGCGATAATCGACGTTTCTCCTGCTCCGGGGTCCAGTTCTCCGGTTATGTCGCCGCTAATCTATGCGATTCTCGATGGCAGCGCCGATAGCGGCTGTTTCGTTATAGGTAGCGATACATTCACGTTGGGGGATTCAGGTTTCGATTTTAGCGCAGATTCGCTTTCTCTCTCGACTGAAATTGCCGGTCTGGTCTGGTCTGCGGGTGATACGGTAGATATATGCGCCTATAGCGCTGTCCCCGCCGATTTTTGCGGACCGGCGGTAGCAGAGAGCTGCTGGAGCTTCTATATTCTGTATTCGCCGCCGGACTATACCGTAATTTACCCGGAATGCAACAGCTGGACAGCCTGTCTCGACTCCGGTATCGTATTCGGCCTTTCCGATGACGAGGGTATCGATACTCTATCCCTGTTATTCTCTGCTTGCGGGGATACGTTCGATATTGCGGACGATGAGCTTTCCTACGACCCGATTTCGGGGGAATTGACTTTTGCGCCGGACACTAACTGGACAGCGGATACTATTCGATTTTGCATTTTGTATCTTCAGGATATTCTTGGCGCCGCCGCCGGCGGATTGCCTTTTTGCTGCGAACAATGGCTCGACACCGAACCGCCGGAGGTTGCTTTCGACCCGCCGCCGGGGACGTATTTGCCAGTTCCAATCGACACTTTTGAATTTACGATTATCGATTTCGGTTCCGGTGGCTACCCGGACAGCGTTTCAGTCGATGGTTCGGGGTCGACTATCGGCGAACCCGGTCTCGAGTGGGAACCGCCTGTTGCGCGTTTCGATTTATGGCCGCTAATCGGAACACCGGCCCCGGATACTATAACGGTTTGCGTTCGCGCCTCCGATTCTGTTTTATATTGCGGCCCGAACGACACACTGGTTTGTTTCGATTATCCTATCAACACGACGGCACCGACAATCGATATGG
>QNEE01000222.1 GCA_003645085.1 bacterium
AACCTGACCTGCTTTTTCTATCGCGGCGATTCTCCTAAACGATAATTGCGGTAGGCCTTCGGCAGAGTAAGGCATCAAGACCGGATGGTCGAAATCCGCCCGGCCGAGTTCGAGTCTGCCCTCGCCGGCGCTGTCTCCGATAGCGGCAAGAATCTCGAATGGGCTTTCCTCGCCAAAAAGGCTTTTTCCTGATTCCGCAGGGTCCGGCGAGCCGCCGAAAAGCGCGAGCAATCCTCCTCCGCGTTGAATAAACCCTGTGATAGCGCTACTTACGGCGGACGTTAATGGGGGCGGGTCCGATAGAATAACAACATCGTAAGCCGAAAGAATCTGGCCACCGAGCTGGTTATAACCGACTCGCTTAACCTTAAAAAAATCATCCAAGCCGGGAGCGAGTGCGGTAGCGACAAAATCCGTTTCCGGGCCTCCGACGACCAGAACCTTCAGTTCCTCGGGAATCCTGAAAGAGAAAAAACGGTAATTATCGGGGCGGAGTGCATCACCCTCGAGTTCTAATCGACCATAGTGGAATCCTCCGCTCTCGGCTCGGCCTCCGAGTTTGACCTGAATTACGCCACCGGAAGCGAGGTCGAACGATTTTTGCGCTACCCGTTCACCGTCGAGATACATGTCGATAACGTGGTCGGTAACCGCGCCCGGCGCGAAACTTTTAATTTGCGCAGTCAACTCGAACGGAACCCCTTTCTGGAGTAAAGCGCGGGGGAATTCTATTCCGGTAATTCCTAAATTACGTTCGTCGTCTGGTGCGAGGCTAAAAGCGTAGATTCGTGTGCGCTCCGGCAATTCGAGCGTCCCTGTGCGGCGCCAACCGGTAGCCTTATTATCGGTTAAAATGTATATTTCCCTGTGGAGAAGCCTGCTCTCGCGTATCTTCCCTGTAGCGAAAGCCACCGCCGTCCAGATATCGGTTACACTGTCGGACAACCTCAAGCTGTCGACCGACTCGTGAGAACCGGCGAATATCCTCGTCGGTTCCGCAGTTAGAGGGCGCGGCTTCGAGTCGAAAGGAATAATCATAAGCTCGTCCCCTTCGTCGAGAAGACCGAGAATATCGGATGCTAATAGTTTCGCTTTCGCGAAAAGGTCGATTCCCGCGGCCTCCTGGCCCATCGAATAGGAGCGGTCGATTAATATCGCCACTGAAGAGTTCTCGTGGGCACCGACGCCGCCGCCGAACACTCCTCTTATCGCCGGTCTCGCAAAGGCTCCAATAACCAAAAGCAGTATTAACACGCGCAAAATTAAAAGTATAATCTGCTTAAGCCGGAGTCTGCGCATCTGCCGCTTCTGTATTTCGAGAAGGAATTTTAGCGAAGGCCAATCCTGCCGGACGAGTCTTCGCCGGGTAAAAAGATGAATAAGCACCGGCAAAACTGCCGCAGCAAGAAGCGGGAGGAATATATTATTCAGAAACGTAAGCATTTTGTGAACCGATTTGCATAAACCGTCGGATGTCGATTATACTAATTAATGTCGGCAAGGTCAAGGGCGAATGTGGGATAAGGAATTCAGGATAAATTATAAGACGGAATACAGAAGAAACTCAATTTATTGAAATGTCGCCCCGTAGTCGTAGCTTACGAGTATCTGGCCGTCGCGCTGTAAATAAACTCGAACGGCCTCCAGCGAGGCCTCGGCGCGCTGAGTGGGAACCTCCGAAGAATGGTCGCCGCCGGTCGCCGCCGCGATTATATCGTCGGGATTGCCTACCGGGACGTTATTGCTATAATGATAGCAAAAACGCATCTCACCGGAAGGCGGGTCGAAACCTATTTCAGACCACCCGTCGTTTATCCAGGTGTGATATCCCGGAGTCGATTGTGTCGGCCACACACCGAACTCGGAATAGTATATTTCAGCACAAACCCAGAGTTCTTTTAGAATAGGCTTAACCTCCGAAACCTTGGCCTTTTTCGCGGCCTCAGCAAAACGAGTAATAGCCATAGCCGCGAGAATACCGATAATCACCACGACTATCATCAACTCGATAAGGGTGAAACCGCGGGTGCTATTTCTGAAAGAAGTGTTCATTCCCATATATAAATTCGCAATAAATATGCCAGCAGCAAGACCGGCTGGAAACGCTTTATTTGAGCGTTTCTTAAAAATTCGCCGAAAGTTAGCCAATCCAAAAACCATTGCAAATTGCATAATGAAACGGCTTTAGTCGAGAATAAGCGAAAAAAATCGATTGCGATTAGACAACGACTTTAATCGTAAATAGTGAAATGTAATACCGACCCTCGCAGAACCTATCTGGGCTGGCGCGAGAGTGGGGTTTTTGATGTGGTCGGGAGTCCGTGCGTCCGCCGGCGATGCCATAGATAAATGCGCTCAACGGCTCCGACGACCCGCAAGTAACCGCATAGAACTATAAGTAGGAACCGGCGGGCCTCGCACGGAGCGTGCCAGCCGCGATTCACGCGTTTTTTCGTAGCGATACAAAATTTCCTCTTTACGAAGGCCGATTCGGAACATATTATATTATCAATGCAAGCGTGTGCTGTCATAGTAGGCGCTGGAAGCGGCAAACGACTCGGTATGGATATCCCGAAAGCGCTGGTTAAGGTCGCCGGGAGACCGATGGTTCGCTGGTGCGCCGAGATAATGACCCGGACTAAAGGCATCGCATCGATGGTTATCGTTGCGCCCCCAAGGTTCGAGCACCGATTCGAAGCCGTAATGAAAGGTATAAACTGCCCGAACCTCGTAGTTACCGGCGGTGCGACAAGAACTGAATCCGTCCGTATCGGGGTAAAAAACATCTTTCTCGATTGTAGTATCGTGGCAATCCACGACGCGGCCAGACCGCTAATAAACCCGCATCACGTCTATCAGACAATAAAAGCAGCCGAAAAACACAACGCAGCCGCGCTTGCCGTCCCGATAATAGACACAATAAAGATTACCGAAGACGAATGGATTATCGGAACTCAACCGCGTGAAAACCTATGGGCGGTGCAAACGCCCCAGGCCTTCAATCGCTCCCTGCTAGAACACGCCCTCGAGTTATTCCCCGACGATGTGAACAACCCCGACGATTGTTCGTTTATAGAGAAAATCGGTGAGAAAATTAAGATAATCCCCGGCAATAGAACTAATATTAAAATAACGTATCCCGAAGACCTGCTATTGGCCGAGGCCGTTTTGAGTATGAAATAGAAGAAAATTGCCGGATAACAATCGGTCAACTGAAACCGGTCCGCAAAACCAATTTTAACTATGTTTATATCAGAAGAACTGTTGCGAAAACTCTCCCGACTCGCAGAAACCGACCGGACGGTGCTTTCGGTCTATCTCGATACGAGTCGCGGGTGGGAACACGCCGAAAAATTTATCGAGACCGAAACCGAACGATTGCTGCCTGCGCTCGATGATAACGAGAGAGAATATGTCGAGGTTTCTCTTTCATTTCTTTCAGATTATATAAAGAAAAAAAAATCCGGAGGATTCGACGGGCCAGGAATAGCGTTTTTTGCCGACCTCGGCGCCGATTTTACCGGAGGTATCGAGCTTACCGTTCCTCCCGAGCCACTTTTTGCGGTAGACAACGAAGCCCATATATTGCAACTCGCACTGGAACTCGACGAATACGAACCGGTCGGAATAATAATGGCCGACGCCTCGGGCGCGAGAATACTGATAACGGCAGGGAAAATTATCGAAGATAACGAATCGCTCAGAACGAAAATACACCACCTCTCGAAAGTCGGTGGGTGGTCGCAAATGCGCTATCAACGCAGGCGAGACAAGCAGGTTAAGAAATTCGCACAAGAGGTCGCCGGCGCGGCGGATAATATATTCCGACAGATAGGAATCGGCCGCATATTGATGGCC
>QNEE01000223.1 GCA_003645085.1 bacterium
CCCTCCTGGATGCGCGCGCCGCCGGAGTCGTTCAGGCCTATAACCGGGACGCCGACTTTCATCGCGAGGTCCATAATCTTCATCATCTTCTCGGCGTGGACAAGTCCGAGCGTGCCGCCAAACACCGTAAAGTCCTGGGAGAAAACGAATGTCGGTCGCCCGTGGATTTTGCCATAACCTGTTACGATAGAATCGCCGAGCGGGCGATTTTTGTCCATATCGAAATCGGTGCATCGGTGCGTTACGAACTCGCCGTATTCCTCGAAAGTATACGGGTCGAGAAGCAATTCTATTCGCTCGCGCGCGGTGAGTTTGCCCTTGTCGTGCTGTCGTTTAATTCGTTCTTCGCCTCCGCCGAGTTTGGCCTGCGCCCGTAGTTTTTCGAGTTGTTCGATCTTGTCTTTCATTGCCATTTGTAGCACCCTTTTGGATTTATGATTGTGATTTATGATTCGAGATCGCTGAAAAACGGTTTTTTCGACGTCCTTACTGAAGGAAACAGAAGTAAGGAGATAGAAGTCAGAATAACCCTACACGACACCAGGCTGTGCTTTGCGGGGAAAAGGGGACCCTGACTACTATCTACTAACTACTTACTACTTCTCACTTTTTCCGTAAAAATCAGCAATCTCGATTTATAATTCCCCTACCGCAGAGACGAACATCGACGGAGGGACACGCGGGTCTGCCCCTACATCCTTGTTCTCAAGCTCTCTCTATCTGTATCCCCATAATCTTGACACCATCTTCAGTCTTCATCGATATGGTTGCAGGCGCACTAATAAGACACTGTCCTTCTTTGATGGTTACTTTTTCTCGATTAACCGTTACTTCCGCCGCCCCTTTAATAACATTGAAAATAACATGAGAAGCCATTTCGCAAATCGGCATCTCTCCGCCGGGTGGAAGTTCGATGATTCTCGCTTTGAAATTTTTAGCCTTGTAAAAGACGTTCTTGTCCCTTTCCTCATACGGGTGGGACATCATTGCTTTAATATCAAATACCTGCACCATCTTTGCCTCCTATGGGTTCACTTTCTTTTTTATCACTCCATTCAATTATTTTTTCTATCGATACTCCCATGATAACTACGAAAATAATTGTCAAAATGAGTCTTGCAGCCATAAATTTTAGCCCGAGGAATTGGAACTCTACCATTTCTTGTGGAACCTTTATGCATGCCCACGCCGAAAGAAAAATAATAATATTGGAAATGCGAGCGCCTTTTTTGATTAAGGTTGCAGCCACAGGAAAAACCACATAAAGGGGACCTGTTGGCAATGAACCAAAGAGTATAGCGAAAAAAATGCCTTTTATTCCTGAAGCTTTACCCAAATATTTTACAACGGTTTCTTTTGACACCCACGCCGAAAAAAGTCCCATCAATACCATAACTGCAGGAAGTATCCAAATCATTTCAATAAAGATTTCCCATGATGCTGTAGCTACCACTTCTCGCCTATCAGGGAAAATTGATAGCAATATTATCGCAACTATTAAAGCAATCCCAAGGAAGATAATATCTTGAACCATTCCCTTTCTTTGCTTTTCTCCCTCAGCCTCTTTCATAGTATACTCCCCATGATGAGAGCGATGATAATCGCGAAGACGAAACTTATGCCGTTCCTGAGCAGAGCTACTTTCTTCCCCAGTTCCTTTATTTCTAAAGGTAGTGTTACTATTCCAATCATGGTTAATGTTGTAATGAAAGCGGCAACTGCAGTAACCGATGCTCCACTTTTAATCAGTGATGCCGCCAGAGGGAATGAGACCAGGGAAGGTATATGCGAGATTGCTCCTAATAATGCAACAAAAAGCACTCCGCCAAACCCCGATTGTTCACCTACAATCTCGGAAATGATACTCGGTGACACGAAACCCAAAAACAAACCTATAAAAATAATGATAGTAAAAACAATTGGAAGAATGCGTAAAAACGATTTTACCGCTACTATAAGTGCCTGCCTTGTTTTTGCTCTGTTCCTGATAAAAGCAAAAATAAGACAACCCAAAGTAAAAACGTTGATGAAAATAGCTGTTGAACTCATTTATATACCTTTTTATTTATCTCGTTAGGACATCTCTTTATTCTATTTGTGTTCGGCACTCCGCATACCGCATATTTTACCGCGGACGCGGAGCGTCTTCCCCAATTGTGTTCCGACGCTGGAGCATCGGAACGAGATAAAAATTGTTATTCCGGCCTCCGAGCCGGAATCCAGACCTGTGGGGCGCGTGGAACTATTAACTTTTAACTGCCAACTGTTAACTACCTAACCGGTATCTGTATCTCGGTTATGAGCGCTGTCGGGTCGTCGTTCGTGTGCGGGCAGCGAAGATGGAACTCCCTGACATTGCCCGCGACCTGAAGCCCCTGCTTCGCAATCCATTCGAAGATTGCGTCGTATGTCTCGGCGATATTCTCGTAAGTCCCGCGGTGTATCGCCGATGCGACCTTGCCGCCTTCTAGCGTTTTGGCTTTCAGCGGCTCCGAGGGGCTTATCTCGCCTATAACAGGCAGCAGCAGTTCATACTCGACATCGTCGGGGTTGTAATCTTCCCCGCAGAAATACTCTAAGATGCCCCAGCCAGACGGGAATATCCCCTGTTTGGCAACTTCCTCGGCAAATTTCGGCCAGTTCTGACCGATTTCCACCGCCGGCGACCGGAAATGTTGCGCCACGACCGGCCGGTCGTTCTCCTGATAAACTATGATTTCACACATAGAAAACCTCCGGTTTTTTTAAAAGGGTATAGGGAATAGGGACTAGGGTTTAGGGTGCCCTACCCCCGCCCACACTCTTTAGTTTCTGGTTTATTATTATCAACCTACATCCCAATTAATTCCAGTTTTCACGGTAATGACAGAATGCTTTGGGTGTCATTTCGACTGTAGGGAGAAATCTTTTCCTGTCTATTTATAAGATTTCTCGTCGCTTCACCCCTCGAAATGATAGAATAAAAAACCCTGCGTTCTCTGCGGTGAATATTATTTCAACAGTTCCCGCGCAATGACTATCTTCTGCACCTGCGACGTGCCCTCGTATATCGGCAGGATGCGGGCGTCGCGGTAGATACGCTCGATGGGATAATCTTTCGTGTAGCCGTAGCCGCCGTGTATCTGGAGGCCCATACGCGCGACATCGACAGCTATCTCCGACGCGAAATATTTCGATATCGCCGACGCCGCGGAGAATCTAGGGATGCCCCTGTCTTTCAGGTCCGCCGCTTTATAAACAAGCAAACGAGCCGCTTCGACCTTAGCAGCCATCTGGGCTATCATATCCTGTATCATCTGGAATTTGGCTAACGGCCTGCCGAACTGGACGCGCTCTTTGGCGTATTTGGTGGCCTCGTCGAGAGCGGCCTGCGCGACACCGACAGCCTGCGCACCGATGTCGATACGACTGACGTCGAGGATTTTCATTGCGGTCATAAAGCCCTCGTTTTTAGGGCCGAGCAGGTTCTCTTTGGGGACGATGCAGTCCTCGAAATAGACTTCGCAGTTGCCGGTCGCGCGGATGCCCATCAGGTTCTCGTGCTTCCCCTTCGAGACACCGGAGAAACCGCTTTCGACGATGAAAACGTCCATCCCGTGGTGCTTTTTCTCTTTGTCGGTGTAGGCGAACGTTATCATTATGTCAGCTTCGGTGCCGTTCGTGATGAACCGCTTTGTGCCGTTGATAACGTAATGGTCGCCCTTATCGACCGCGACCGTCTCGAATCCGGCGACATCGGAACCGGCGTTCGGTTCGGTCAGGCAGATACAGCCAATTTTC
>QNEE01000224.1 GCA_003645085.1 bacterium
CTCGTAGACCGAAGCGTAATCGTCCCCCGGCTCGGCCGTTTTGATGCGAAACCTGCGATAACCACGCGAGTATTTTTTGCCGTCCCTGAAAGTAACCAGTGAACCGACCGCCGCAGTCCCTCCGAGATGCGAAATATCGATTGCCTCTATCGACCTCGGCGGTTTTTTCAGACGGAGTTCCTTTTCCAATTCGATAACCGCGAAAGGCAGATGCACCTTCTTTTTCTCGAGAACCAATTTTGACAAAAGCAACTCCGCGTTGCGTTCGACGAGTTGCACCAATTTTCTTTTTTCCCCTCGTTCGGGCAAACGTAATCCGACTTTGGCGCCGCGCCGTTCAGATACTAAACGGCTTACACCGTCCGCATCGTCAGGCAAAACCGACACGAGTATCTCTTTGGGAGGATTAATATTTTCGGCGTAATATTGAGCGAGGTATCCGGACATCACTTCCTTTTTGGACGTTCCGGGCGAAACGGCTATATAGAACTCCTGCCGCGCGATTACCCTCCCCTCGCGAACCTGCATGGTTACCGCGGTGGAACTATTAGAACCGACGGCTATCGCGTGAATATCCCTGTCGGCGAGGTCGATATCGATTTTTTGTTTTTGCCATATAGTCTCGATAGCGGATATCTGGTCGCGGAGTTTCGCGGCAAGCTCGAAATCCCTGTCCGCTGCGGCATCGTTCATCCGGTGCGTTAGGCGCTTCACAAGCTCTCTATGTCTCCCTTTCAGCAAAAGCGCAGCCTCTTCTATTCTCTCCGAATATTCGCTCTGCGTAACCCCACCCTGACAAGGCGCATCGCAGCGACCGATATCGTGGTTAAGGCAGGCGCGTTGCGGCGCTCGGTTCGGCAGGTCATAGCGGCAGGCTCTCAACCGAAAATTCTCCTGAATTATCGCCAGGGTCCGGCGCATAGAACCGGCATCGGTATACGGCCCGAAGAACATACCGTCGCGACCGCGTCTGCGCACGACTTCGATTCTCGGGAAAGGTTCGTCGGTTATGTGAAGATACGGATATCGTTTGCCGTCCTTCAGGTTGACATTATACCGAGGGGAATATTCACGGATAAGGTTTGCCTCGAGAACCAGAGCTTCGACCTCGTTATCTACGACGATATACTCGACATCTTCGATTTTTTTAATGAGACGCCCCGTTTTCGGGTCGGATGGTTTCCCGGAAAAATAGCTCGAGACGCGTGAACGAAGACTCTTCGCCTTACCAACATAGATTATATTCCCACGCGAATCCTTAAAGAGATAGACGCCCGGTTTTTTCGGCAACAGACCTATTTTTTTTCGGAACTCCATTAGAAATCAACGGCGATTCCTCCCCATACGCGCATTTCGTCCGTCATTATCATAGCTATCGGGTCGAAAACCATCTCCTTCAAAACATTTTCAATACTCAAATAAAACTCGAATCTGTCGAATTTGTATTCCAAACCAACCGCGATATTATCCATCTCAAAACGATTTAATTCTGGAAGGTCGGTCCTGCTGCCGGCGGCCCAACCTGTAACCTCATAACCGAAATCTATATCGAATGTATCGGCAATAACGCGTATAGGCGACATCGGAAGCTGTCTATCCCCAACCTCGTCGCTCATTAAATTAAGGGCGATGGTATTTTTTACCCTCCCGAAATCGTTATCGAGAGCGATACAAAACGATTGGTGTGCTACCTCCTCTGAAACAACCGCTGGTGCCTCGGCGAGAGGCTCCCAGATAACCGGTTCTCCGCGAACATTCGAATACGTTGCTTTACCGCGTAAAAACTGGTCGGGCTTAAGCTCGATACGCGCCTCGGTCTCGACAACCATCGGCGACACAATATACTTCGAATCGCGCGGTAATCCGACCCGTGGCGATTGAAGCACCTCCGACCGGATTGGGACCTCCACGTTCGAAGTTAATCTCGCTGTTACATAAAATCGTTTGGCAATCAAACTAAAATCGAGCGCCGGGCCGAGAATGTTTTCTTCCCAGGTCCTGTGCGCTACACCTCCTATCGCGATACGTAGTGGCTGTGAATCATAAACCAGCATCCCTTTACCGGAAATAACCTGATATTTGGCGCCCCATTGTTTCGGTTCGAATCTCGTTGTCCTTGAACCAGATAGTATAATCTCGAATCCCGTATATTCGCCGGGCATACTCCGGAACACCGCTCGCCCACGTAGCGTGTTCGACAGATATTGCCTTCCCCGGTCCTCCGCTTCGAATCTCGGGTGCGGCCCGGGCCTCTGAACCCAACTTCCACGAGCACCGCCGGCATGCAGCGAGAGTAGATTCGAGCCGACTGGGATATGGCATTCTGCCCAGCCGTCCACACTGTAAGCGGTAGGTTCATATTCCCCCCGGTAGCTGCCGAATTCCCCACCCAGTTTTACTCCAACTGGATACCTGTCTAACAACATAGTCGCATATCCCGCGCTGCCGGAGACCACACGCAGCATCTTCCGCAAGGGTTCATACCGAAAATACATCTGCCTACCGGAAATCTCGCCGAATATCCCCCGTTCTGAATAATCGAACGAGCCGGCAAAATCCTCTCTAGAGCTTATTCTCGCAAGCGGGTTATACGACCTCTTGTTTAAATCTAGATTTAGGTATTTCACAAACGGGTCGCGGAAAAACTCGATAAGGTCGCCCGGGTAGGTTATCCTCTCCTCTTCGACAGAGAAATCCGGCGGAAGAAAGCGCGGCACAGGTTCCTCCCCCTCGATAGCGAAAATGCTATCGAGTAAAAGAACTACGACAAAGTATTTAGCAATCCTGACCGACACGAAAATAATATAAATCTATTCACTCGTCGTGTCAAGCTGGAGCGTGAAAGGGGTTTTCACAAAAATTTTTAGGTAGAGCGACAAATAAGAACAGCCCCGGGCTTCAGTCTTGGGTAACGGTTTCTAATAAAAACCACAGTTTACGGGAAGCGAATCTGCCGGAAACGGTCGAGCGTGTCGGTTCCGATACTATCGTGTTGGCGCGTGGGCTGCGTGCGCCGACAGGCGGACGGATTTTTGCGCCCGGAAATAATATATTCAAAAAAACCTTAATGAGCATAGCAAAAACTTTAACAGCCCACCCGGAAGGTAAACGTAGTTTTACGTTAAAAACCTTTAACCACGCCAATTCCCGGATTTATACTGCCGTCGGGCGAAACGGTTATAAAGGCAGTCGGCATAACACCGCATCCGTAATCTTCTTCACCGGAAATCTCGTTGGCATCGAATGCCTCTATATCCGTTCTTAAAACGTGAACGAGACTGATAACCCGATTAATCAATCCGACTCCGAGAACTATTTTCGCGTTCCGAAACGACCTCTCGCTGGACGCCCGAATATCGCCGTATTCATCCCACACCTCGTCGCTTTCCCATTCCCAGAAATACTCGTCCGTTTCTGGATACAGGGGTATCTCGTCGCGGTAAATCAGGTGCATCCAGTAATTATAGCTGTCACGGCTGCTATAGTGCAAAATGTCCTCGAAAAATTCGTCGTCCTTGCCCTCGGGATTAGCTCCGGCGTTAATCGCGGCAAAATTGCGGTATTCTTCCTTGCGCCAGTTGCCGTGAACGTAAAAACCCGCTGCGGTCGACCATATCGCGCCCTCGGCGGAAAGAAAGATAGCCGCGCCACGCCTGTCGCCGAGATACAACTCTCCAGCGCCCGGGACCAGCAAAGACAATCCTGCGGCGACCCATTTCGACGGTCCGCGCTCGAACTTCGTGTCGTCCTC
>QNEE01000225.1 GCA_003645085.1 bacterium
GTTGGGGGAGAGTTGCGTAATTCACGCCGGCAGCGTCCTCGGTTCCGACGGTTTCGGGTTTGCGCCGGCAAAGGAAGGTATAGACAAGGTTAGGCAGGTCGGAAAACTCGTTATCGAACAGGATGTCGAGATAGGCGCCTGCTGCACAATCGACAGGGGCACTTTCACGGAAACGCACATAGGACGCGGCACCAAGCTCGATAATATGGTCCATATCGGACACAATTGCAAACTGGGGGAATATTGTCTGATTGCCGCGCAAACCGGGCTTGCCGGAAGCACCGTAATAGGCGACCGCGTGTTGATTGGCGGCCAGGTCGGTTTTGCCGGGCATCAGGTAATCGGGGATGACTGTATATTCTTCGCCAAAAGCGGTATCAGCGGAGATGTTCCCCCTAAAAGCCGCTATTTCGGCTACCCCGCAAAGGAAAGAATGACAGCTCACCGCGAAAGCGGTTATATCTCGCGTCTCGGCGAGCTTTTCAAGCGCGTAAAAAAACTTGAGAAAATACTTGAAGAAAAGGGCAATAAGTAATTGTTATCGAGTAAAATAAGGAGGAGAGAATGCGCATTTTTTTCATCACGGTTTTGGTCGCGTTTAGCGTTGGTTCGATTATACTCGCCCAGCCGCGTGAGACCGCCGATTTCAACCACAGGGGCGAGGCTATGGCTGGTTGCGACGCCACAATCGACGGTGAGGGCAACGCGCTCGATATCTACGACATATCCGACGGCAATAATCCCGCGGCGAGCCACCACAATGAAGGCTACGGCCTATTCGGGGGGAGAATAGACAAGCTCGGCGGCGCCGATAGGTTCTCGCTCGATTTGGCTTTTCGGGCGCTCGAGTATCCCGGACCACCCGCAGATAACGGCGACGACCGCTCCTGGTATTGGATTGACGGTATCGGGCGTATAATGGTCGATAAATGCGTGTCCGATAATTTCTCTATGCGCTTTAATTTCCGCGGCGGCTACGATACGATGAGAAAATCTTTCTGGGGTGAATACCGCCACAATTACTCCGCCGCAGTCCTCGATTGGACGAGCATAGGCGATAGGGCGATAACTACCGGCGCGACCGCCGCATTGCCCATAGGCGAATTCTACGGCACTTTCCATGCGCCTTTCGGTCTATCTATCGGAGCCGGCGGCGGTTACGGTTTCAGCGAATTCGAGGATTTATATTATTACAGCGGGTGGCGGACCCTTACCAAGGGCAATATGACGAGTTATCGCGGTAAATTCGGTCTGAGATACGCTTATCCCGATTACGCTAAATACGGAGCTGTAGGTATGCATTATAACCTCGCCGGTGGCACACTCGCTAACGAAGAAGGTAACGATTATAATATGGCTGAAACAAACGACAATAGGTTCGGTTTTCAAGCCGAAGCAGCCTATCCCGGCTATTTGCGCGGCGCATTCGGTTACGAATCCGCGAAATACAGCCAGGACGATTACGAAAACGATAAAGATGAAGACCCAACGGAAAGCGAAGACAAAGTGTCCACTATAGCTTTCAAAGCGCAAGCCTACGGCGACGAGATAGGCGCACCGCTACGTCTCGGTTTCAGGTATAAATCGGTAGTTACCGAAGGCGAAACGGACTCGGGAACCGATACGGACAATTTCGATATAAGTAAAACCGATATGGGCGTTGGGCTTTCCGGGTCGCCCATCGAGGGAATGACATTCGCCGCCGAATACAAGATTGGCAGTAACTCGTTTGTTACATACGACGGTTCGGATGAAAGCGAAGGCACCGATAAATGGAGCGGTTTCGCCTTTGCCACCGAGATATACCCTATCCGCGAGTTCGGTTTCCGTGTCGGTTTCGAGCAATTCGAGCACGAACCGGATTCAACCTACACCGCCTTTTTCGGTTCTTTGCCCGAGGGCGACGGAGTCTATCCCTTTTATATGCCTGCTTTCAGGTTCGGCGTCGTCCCGGACGTTACTAAAGGGAGTATTCTCTCCGGCGGGTTTGTTTTGTGTCTCGACGACGACCGCTTGCAGGTCGAACTTACCGGAAAATACTGTTTCGCAAGCGAACCGCAAATATACAAAGACGAGGACGGCAACCGCTACGAGGGCTATTTCGGAATGACCTATTTCCTGCACTGATAATAGGTCCGGTGCTACAGCAGACGAACTTCCAAAAACCGTAGGCCGGTATAAATAGTCCCGGGCTTTAGTCCAGGGTTTAACGAAATACAAAGCCGTATAACCGTTTCAACGGTTTCCTTTGGGCAACCTCTTTAGAGGTTTCTGGAATGAAAACAGGCCCACGACTTCACTCGTGGGTTTTGTTTGGCAGGAAGTCTGCTATCCTAGAAAAAAAACGAATTCAATAAAATCTTAAGATGCGAAAGGCCGCGATAATACTGCTTTTTACCTGTATCCTTATAATTGGAGGATGCGGAAAAAACGAACCGACGGGGCCTCCGACCGAGGATGATATTTTCACCGTTCGGTTCGTTTATGTCGGTCAGGCGGACGCCACGCTTATATCATCTACCGACGGCTATAATATGCTTTTCGACGCCGCCACAAGCTCCGGAGCGAATAACTACCTTATACCGCTGCTCGATTCTCTGGGTATCGATAAACTCGACCTCGCTATCGCCAGCCATTACGACAGCGACCATATCGGCGGTTTCGACGATGTCTTCGAGAACGTCCGATTTAACGGATATTGCTATGACCACGGCGGAACATATACCACCGGCGAATACGAGAACTATGTCGCCGCTATCGGCGAGAAACGCAGGACTGTCTTGCCCGGAGATACGCTCTGGTTGGGGGAAGAGGTCCGTATAGTTTGTATCGCAAGCGGCGGCAACGGACTCCCCGTTATTCAGGAAAACGACAATTCGGTCGGGGTAATAATCACCTACCGCGATTTCGACCTCTGGCTCGGTGGCGATATGAGTGGTTCCGACTATGGTGACAGGGTCGATGTCGAAAGCTATATCGCGCCCGATTGCTGGCCGGTAGAATGCTATCAAGCCGACCACCACGGCAGCAAATACTCCAGTAACGAGAATATCCTCGCCGCGCTGCAGCCCGAATTCTGCGTGGTTTCCTGTGGAATCGGCAATCCCTATGGACATCCGACCGCGGAGGCTCTGAATCGAATGCGCGAATGGACGGACGATATCTACCGCACGGACAGAAGCGGAATAATAACGGTAACGGTCGATTCTTCCAGCACATACCGGATATACACGCAATTCGAGTCGCTACAGGAGGATATCGACAACGCTATCTGGCCGTTCAGCGAGGGAAACTGGTGGGTCTACGATGTCTGGGAACAGGGCGAAACCGCCGCGGATTCGTTTGTCTATCTGGAGAAATACGAGGTCGTTTGCCCTTTTGCCCACGAGGATAGCCGCGTGGTAGAGATAGATTTCGAAGTATTCATCCCCGAGACGGTTTTTGCTCGATACAAATTGTGGTGGGGTAACACGGATTCGGGCCTTTATGCTTATGCTCCCATCGAAGATGTTTTCGAGCCATATTCCTCGCCAAGACTTCTTTTTAAGTTTCCGGCGGAAAACCTCGAAACGTTTCTAAGCTATGCGCCGAACCCCGATAATCCCGAAGAAATAGTATATTTCGATACGGGAATCCCGGAAATATCCGTTCCCGCCGGCACTTTTACCGGTTGCGTCGGTTACCAGATGCACGACCCGCCAGCGGACGATAACTACTATTTTTTCGTGCCGGACACGGGCTATATCAGGA
>QNEE01000226.1 GCA_003645085.1 bacterium
GTCTATGCTTATAACAACAGTATCTCCGGCGGGATACCAGCCCGCGCCGACCGAAGTTCCGTGGTCGGTCTGTATTGTTAGCAAATATTCGAGACGCCATTGCGCAGTCTGGGTATTCGGCCCGGTAACGTCCCAGGTCGCCGGGTTGTCCGAGCCGGTGTAACAACCGGTCCAGTGGTCGAAAACCCAGCGGATACCCTCGGCGGAATCGACAATCGCATCGACAACGCTAAACACCGCCGACCAGCCGGTAGGATACCAGCCGGAGCCGGTCGTGGTCGAACGAACGCTATTAACCAGCAATTCGTGGCGGTCTGTGTAATGCGCGGTCTCCGTTGTCGGTTCTTCGATAACGCAGGTCGACGGATTATCCGTGCCTGTGTATGAGCCGCTGCCGGAACCAATCCAGTTGGCGAATATATATTCGCTTCTGCCCTCGCGGACGGAATCCGGGTCGAGGCCGAATTCGACAACCTCGTCTTCGGGATACCAGCCCGCGCCGAACGGTGTGCCGTGGTCGGCGTCGATAATAAGCTCGTGTTCGACCGCGTAATGCGCGGTGAAAGTATCGTTCACCATCGGTGCGATAGTATGTATTCGAGCGCCGCCGTCCGACCAACTGTCGAACGCCGCACGGGTGTGGCCCTCGAAATAATAGGAAAAAGCCTTTATCTCGTGCGGCTCTCCCGCGAGCCAGTTCGCTGTGTGCGGCGAGTCGTATTGCGTCCCGTCGATAACCACCGAAGAATGCTCTCCGACATAATCGGTCTGAACGACGACGGTAATCGGGGCGCTTATTATAAGAGCGCCGTTTGTCGTGTTCGCACCGGTCAAATCGTATTGGAAACTGGCGAGTCTAATCGTATCGATACGCGCTTCGGTGCCGGTCGAGCGGAATCTCACGGAGAATAGCGTCTCCGGCGGCTCGACAAATAGGGTGGACATATTACCATAGACACGGATTCTACCGGGGGACATCTCCGCAGGGATAAAATTCGTCCATGTGAAATTGGGAGGCTGAACGCCGTCGAGATACTCCAGAAGCGAATCCGGGAAATACATATCGCACTGGACAGTTGTCAGCGGACACATATACGGATAATACAGTATTACCGGGATTTCGACGGTGTCGCCGGCCTCGACAAATATCGTCCCCGGCGGAGAGACCTCGAAATTCGAGTAGTGAGCGGTAAGCGTGCAGGCGGTGTCTATATAGGCTTCTGTCGATGGCGCGAACTCGTCGTCGAAAGCCGCGCCGCTCCAATGAAGGAAAGAATAGCGACTGCTTCCCGAGGTTACAATCGGCGGCGCCGAGACCGGAATCCACGTATCCGGCACGTGCCAGCCCTCGCCCTCGAATTCGGGGATACCCGCCGCGCCCGAATCGACGATTTCGACGTAGAATCGTCTCTCCCAATTCGCGTCCTCGACAGCCGGTTCGTCCATCCAGCAGAACGCTGGATTATCTGGGCCGGTGTAAGAGCTTACGCCGGTTCCCGTCCAGCCGTCGAAAATCGACGCCACGCCCGGGCCTATCATTTCGCTGTCCGGGTCTGCCCAAAAAGCGGCGCTGTCGCCCATCGGATACCAGCCCTCGCCGAAAACCGCGCAATGGCCGCCGTCGTTGACCGTCAGGTAGTTCTCGCGTCTCCACGACGCCGTTTCGGTTATCGGTTCGTCGACGCGGCAATAAGCCGAGCTGTCAGTGCCGGAATAAGCGCTGTCGCCGTCACCGAACCAGCCGTCGAAGAACCAGCGGATATCTGGTGTCGAATCGATTGTCGTCGGAGTTATCATAAACCACGCTGAATCTCCGGCATCATACCAGCCTCCGCCGGTTATCGTGCCGCGACCGCCGTTTAGGACGACCACCATATATTGCGTTTGCCAATTCGCGGTTTCGTGAACGGGCGAGGTCGGATGCAGCCAGGTCGAATCTGTCGCGCCGGTATATGAACCGCCTCCCGAGCCTGTCCAACCGGAGAATACGTATCGGGTTAAACCGTCGGTTATGATAGTCGGGTTTATGCGGAGCAACGTGGAATCGCCGATAGCGACCCAACCTTCGGTTTCAGGAGTTCCGTATTCGCTTGCGACCTCGACGAAAACGAGCGTATCCCACTCTGCGACGATATTTTTAGCGGCATCGACAACAACCGTGCACGGATTCGCGGAACCGGTATAATCGCCGGTCCACGAATCGAAAAGATAGATAATCGAATCGCCGACGGCTATCGAATCGGGCGAGACGGAGCAGAAAGCGGAGTCGTCGATATCGAACCATCCGCCGCCCGAAGCCGCGCCGTGGTCGGAATCGACCGTAACGAGATATTGTCGAACGTAGTTCGCGGTAATCGTGGTGTCACCCGAAGGGCGGATTTCCCTGATTCTATCGCCGGTGTCGTCCCACGTATCGAATCGATAGCGGGAATCGGCGGTTATATCGGCGAACTCGTCGGCTTCGGCAATATGTGGACTCCCGACCGGGACGGTAACGACCGTGCCGCTTATATATCTTGCTCCGTCGAGCGTGAGGCTGTCCGCGACCGGGCTTTCGAGAGTGATATCGACCGTCCCAGCGACGATAATAGCCCTATCGTTCGTCAGTGCGGCGAAAACGGTTTCGTGAATATCGTTAATGATTAAATCGAACGGCGCTTCGCCCGTCGCGATGGCCTTCATTCTGACGCAGAATAATACTTCAGTGCCATCGACCGAGAACGGCACCGCGCGGTTCGCCTGAATATCGACCCGGATAACGCCTCCGCCGAGGTCCTCGACTGTGGCATCGAGTAGGTCCCACGCGATACCACAGGCAGTAACGTCGATAAACTCCACGATTCCGCCGCCGAAAGCCAATGAAAGGTTTATCATATCGAGGTCGGTCGGTGATGCTGTCAATGCGCTAATCTCGATAGTTACTGTGTCGTCGACTGTCGCCCAGAGCGAGTCGGTTGCGTCGATAGCCGCGCCCGAATAGACCGCCGTCGCGGTCATAGCGGTATCCACGCGGACAGTTGTCGACGGATTAGCGGAATCGGCGAAAACGCCACCAGTCCAGTGGTGGAATGCGTAAGCGCTGCAGCCGGTAACAGTCGGCGTCGCCGAGACCGGCGTCCAGGAGCCGTGAATAAACCAGCCGTCGCCCGCTATTTCGGGTTCGCAGGCCGCGCAACCGCTGAAAGAAGTCGTAAGATAGTGTTCGGCAGTCCATATCGCTGTCTCGGTTGTCGCGTCCATTACGTTTATATTCGCGGGATTGTCGGTGCCGGAGTAACTGCCCGAACCGGAGCCTTCCCAGCGGTCGAAGCTGTATCTGTCGCCGCCGACCGTGACCGATTCCGGAGTAACGGAGAATTCCGCCGGAGAACCGGCACTATACCAGCCTCCGCCGGAGGTCGTTCCCCAATCCGATTCGACTTCGAGAAAATAACTGTCGGTATGATTAGCAGTGAAAGACGTGTCGGTTGTCGGCGAAACGTAATGATTGCGCGCTTTTCCGTCGCTCCAGTCGGCGAAAATCTTGCGGTGACCGACGGCGAATAGCTGATATTCCTCGACACCTATCTGGTGTTCCGAGCCGGAGAACCAGATGTTATCGAAGGGAGACGTTTCCGATGTACCGTCGATAATAACCTCGCCGCCGAAATCGGTTTGAATCGTAACATCGACCGTCCCGGTTATCTCGATATCGCCGTCGGTAGCGA
>QNEE01000227.1 GCA_003645085.1 bacterium
CCGCGCGGGGATTTCAATATCGAGTGCATCGTCTGGTCTTCCGAAAAGCCTCCCGACCAGATTCGTTTCCTCGTCGGACAGCGGTATTCCGGAAACGGAGCAATTGCCGCAAACGAGGCCGCCATCACCCGGCGAAAAGCGAATATCGCCTGTCAGATTCCCTCCGCAGACCGCGCATCTATCAGTAACGGGGCTATAACCCATAACATCGAGAAACGCGGCCTTAAAACCCAGCAATAGAGAAGCGAGTTTGTCGGTATCGATTTGTGAAAGCCGCGCGAAAGCTTTATCGAGAAGTTTCCACACGTTCTCGATTGGCTCGCGCTCCTGTAAGAATTTTAGAACGGTTCGGTTGATTTCTACCGCCGCTTCGAATCTGGCCAGGTCGTTTTTTACCGCTGCGAAATCGTCGAGTATTTCGGCGGCGGATAGCAGTTGGACATCGCGGGAAGTTTTGAAATAGACGAGGGCCTCGATTTTGTTCAGAGGTTCGAGCGCGGAGGCCAGTCCTCGTTTCGATTTTGGCGACCGTGCGCCTTTTGCCAGAACCGAGATTTTTCCGAGTTCGCGCGAAAAAAGGGTCGCTATAAGGCTCGTATCCCCGAATTTGATACGTTTGAGAACAAACGCTTCTAATTTAGTAATCTCCACGTCCGCATTAATCGAATATGCCCATGTTTTATTGCACAGCGGTAGTTTCTGACGGCGTTTCGGTTGCCTGTTGCGGTTCTTCAGGCTGCATTATAGCCATCAGTTCTGGAAATTTCGACCTGACTACCGAGACCTCCTCTTCGCTAATACCCTCGGGAAGTTCGACCTGCGGGTTGTATATAAGCTCCAATTGGTCGATTAATTCCTGGGTTCTCGTTTTTTCCTCTTCGGTCAATTCCGGGTTTTCGAGACTTGTTTTCAGCTCTTCGATTTTGTTGCGCCTTTGTTCCGATTGAGCTTTGTAGTTTTCGAGTTGGTCGAGTTGTGTTTGAAGTTCGGCTTTTTCCTCGTCGGATAAATCCGGATTTTCGATAAGGTTCTTGTATTGTATTATTCGGGCCTCGATTTCTTTTGGGTCGGATAATTTTGCCTGTTCGACAGCGTTTATATACATAGCTGCGATGATTATTTTCTGGAATACTCCGAAAAACCGGTCGGAATCGATATTCAGTTCGGTCAATCGCTTTTCGAGTTCTTCGGCGGCTTGTGTCGACCGTGCGGCGGTTACCGGGCTATCGTCGGAAAGGTCGCCGAACTTCTGTTTCATCTCCATACTCAACCGCTTAAACGCCGGATAATCTCTGATAAACTGGTCGATGACCTCTTCGGTTAGAGTAGGTAATTCGGTCGAGGTCTCTGGTTTTTCAGCTTCTTGTTTTTTTCCGCAGGCGACGAATAGCAATATCAGGGATATCGAGATAATACCTATCCGCATTTGTGATTTCATTTTTGCTCCTTGTATTTTATGGATTCAGCCGGTATATCATCCTCGGGAACGGTATCGCTTCGCGGATATGGCCGATACCGCAGACCCAGGCCACAGTCCGTTCGACTCCGAGTCCAAACCCGGAGTGCGGCACCGAACCGAACTTGCGCAGGTCGAGATACCAGCCGTAGGCTTCTTCCGGGAGTTTTTCCTCGCGAATTCTCGCGAGTAGCTTGTCGATATCCTCTTCACGCTGGCTTCCGCCGATAATCTCGCCATAGCCTTCCGGCGCGATAAGGTCCGAGCAGAGCGAAAGCTCCGTCCGTTCCGGGTGTTCTTTCATATAAAACGCTTTGATTTTTTTCGGATAATTATAAACGAAAACTGGAGTATCATAGTTTTCCGAGATAATCGTTTCCGCTGCGCCGCCGATATCCGAGCCCCATTCGACCTTAAAATCTTTCGATTTAAGCAGCTCGATAGCCTCGTCGTAGGTAATCCGGGCAAAAGGTCTTTCGACTTCGGAAACGAGTTTCTCTGCATCACGTTCGAGAATTTCGAGTTCTTCGGGACAGCGTTCGACCGTTTTGCGCACGATTGCGCGAATAAAATCCTCCTGAATATCCATATTCTCGTAGTTGTCGCAGAACGCGACCTCGGCGTCGACCATCCAGAACTCGGTCAGATGCCGCCTCGTTTTGGATTTCTCCGCGCGAAAAGTCGGCCCGAAATCGAAGACCTTATTATGCGAGAAGATTGCGGCCTCGAGATAGAGTTGACCGGTTTGCGCGAGGTATGCTACTCCCTGGTCGAAATACTCGGTCTTAAAAAGTGTTCCGCTTTCCTCTCCGATAGAACCGGTCAATATCGGGGTATCGATTAAAACAAAACCGTTTTCACGCATATACTCGCGTATAGAAAAAACGAGCGCGTCCCGAACGCGGAGTATCGCCCACTGCCTTCTGCTTCGCAGCCAGAGATGGCGGTTGTCGAGCAGGAACTCCGGGCCATGTTCCTTCGGCTGAATCGGATAATCTTCCGCGATATGCACAACCTCGAGAGTATCGAGCGACATCTCGTAACCGCCGATTGCACGCGGTTCTTTACGAATAGTCCCGGACGCGATAACCGAGGACTCCTGCGTAAGGTCTCCGAACAAATCGAGCGCCTCGTCGGTGCATTCCCCTTCGACCAGAACCGCCTGCATGAAGCCGGTTCCATCCCGCAAAATGAGAAACTTAACCTTCCCGTGGCTCCGTTTGTTATATACCCATCCGCGGACGGTAACAGATTCGCCCGCATATTCTGGGGCGTCTCTTATGTAGAATCGGTCTTTCATATCGGTCTATCATTCTTAATGCCGCAAACTGCAATATACCCACATTTTTAGTTGTGTCAACGGTAAAGCGAAATAGGAGTTACCTTATAATAATAATATCGTAAATACTATTCCCGACGATTTTAATCGTAGGTCGTAGATATAGCCGAAACCCGGGGATTATACGACCGATATGCCAGCCGCTGGCGCGAGAGTCGGCACGCACCGACAGGCGGAAGGGTTTTCGTCGAATCGGATAGTGTCCCTAAAAAGATTGCGTTAAACAATATTTTGACACGGATTCTGCAGGACTTTTTTTAGAAAAGATTATTTTCAGATGTCTATTGCATTGTTAGTATTATCGATTTATATTTAGATTAAACACATCAGGAGGATAATGTCTTATTTAGTATTAGCAAGAAAATGTCGCCCGCAGACATTCGAAGAAGTAGTCGCGCAGGAACATATCACAGAGACGCTGAAGAGCGCTATCGAGAAGGACCGTCTCGCGCATGCTTATCTGTTTTGTGGGCCTCGCGGAACCGGAAAAACAACGACAGCACGGATTCTCGCTAAAGCGCTGAATTGCCAGAGCTTCGACAGGGCGACCCCTACGCCGTGCGGCACCTGCGATAGCTGTGTGGCGATTGCCGGTAGCCGCAGCCCGGACGTTCTGGAGATAGACGGCGCCTCGAATCGAGGAATCGCGGAAATACAGGCACTCCGTGAACGCGTTCAATACGCCCCTCAGGGCAGATACAAAGTGTTTATTATCGACGAGGTCCACATGCTGACTAAAGAGGCGTTCAACGCGCTCCTTAAGACTCTCGAAGAACCTCCGGGATACGTAACGTTTATATTCGCCACCACCGAACCACACAAATTACCGCCGACAATCACCAGCCGCTGCCAACGTTACGATTTCCGG
>QNEE01000228.1 GCA_003645085.1 bacterium
ACGTAACCTCCAGCGCACCGAGGTCGGCGAGGTCGAGGAACCGTTTGCAGCTAAACAAAAAGGCTCTTCTGCAATGCCGCACAAGCGGAATCCTGTAAAATCTGAACAGATTTGCGGTCTGGCGAGAATAGTCCGTTCCGCGGTAATCCCTGCTCTCGAAAATATCGCTCTCTGGCACGAGAGAGATATATCGCATTCGAGCGCCGAACGCGTTATACTTCCAGATGTCTGTATAACTCTCGACTATATGCTCGGCCGTATGACCTCTATCCTCGACGGTCTCGTTGTCAATCTGAAAAAAATGAACGAGAATATCGATATGACTCGCGGGCTTGTTTTTTCGCAAAGATTTATGCTCAGGCTTATCGCCGCCGGGATGGAGCGCGAAAAAGCCCACGCTATGGTCCAGGGGAAAGCGATGGCGGTCATAAAGAAAAATAAAAATTTCCACGACGAGGTGGTTAAGGACGGCGAGATTCGCAGATTCTTAACTCTCGAAGAAATCGAGGCTATGTTCGACCTCGATATATATATACGCCATGTCGATACGATATTCAAGCGGGTTTTTGGATAATAGATGAAACTCGACGCCGATAAATACCCGCTTCTCTCGAAGACCGACAATCCCGACGCGGTCAAACAACTACGTTCAAAAGAAAGAACCAGACTCGTTAGGGAGCTGCGCGATTTTATAATCGAAAACGTCGCCCGGACCGGGGGACATCTCGCACCTTCGCTTGGCGTTATCGAACTGACCGTGGCATTGCTTTCACTTTATTCGCCTCCTTACGACAAAATAATCTGGGATGTAGGTCATCAGGCTTATGCTTATAAGATACTGACCGGCCGCAGAGATAGATTCGATACGATACGGCAACATAATGGATTATCCGGTTTCCCTAAAATATCCGAGAGCGAATACGACGCGTTCGGCGTGGGACACGCTTCGACGAGTATCGGCGCCGCGATGGGTATGGCGGTCGCGCGCGATATGAACGGACGTGATAATCGCGTTATCGCGGTTATCGGCGATGGCGCCCTTACCGGAGGCCTCGCATTCGAGGGACTGAACAACGCCGGTGCCAGTGGTAAGGACCTCCTCGTGATATTAAACGATAACGAGATGAGTATCTCGAAAAACGTCGGAGCTCTCAATAAATATCTGACCGAAATAATTGCAGGTACTCGCTATCGCAAACTCAAGGACGGTATCTGGGATTTGACCGGCGCGGTGCCGTTGACCGACCAGTTGCGCTATATTGGGCACAAACTCGAAGATTCCATTAAGTCGCTGGTTACTGTCCAGCCCGGAATGTTGTTCGAGGGTCTCGGATTCGATTATTTTGGTCCTATAGATGGCCACGACACAAACGAACTTATAAAAATTTTGCACGAGATAGATTATGTCCCGGGACCGAAACTACTTCACATACTAACGAAAAAGGGTAAAGGATACGAACCCGCCGAAAGCGACTCCAGTAAGTTCCACGGTATTAGTTGTTTCGACCCGGAGACCGGCGAGAAGGAGCAAACACCCGGCGAAACGCCCACATACACCAAAGCGTTCGGCGAAGCGATGCTCGAAATGGCAGAGGAATTCCCCGGTCTTTGCGCAATTACTGCGGCTATGGAAATCGGCACCGGTTTATCGAATTTTCACAATGCCTATCCGAAACAGTTTTTTGACGTCGGTATTGCAGAAGGTCATTGTGTACTGTTTGGAGCGAGTCTTCGCCTTTCGGGAATACCGACTGTTGTAGCCATATATTCGAGTTTTCTTCAGCGCGCCCTCGACCAGATTATCCACGATGTCGCTTTGCAAGATATCCCGCTGGTTATCGCGCTCGACCGTGCGGGAGTTGTCGGCGAAGATGGCCCTACACATCACGGTGCTTTCGACCTAAGTTATCTTCGCGGTATACCTAATATAATTATATCTGCCCCCAGGGACGAGGAAGAATTGCGGCATTTGCTTTTCACCGCGCTTTCACAAACCGAAAAGCCATTTATCATTAGATACCCTCGAGGATTTGCTACAGGAACCGACCGCCGCGAAGAATTGCATAATATAGAGATAGGCTCGTGGGAAACTATTCGCGAGGGCGAAGATATAGCACTTCTCGCTGTCGGGAGTATGGTGCAAAATTCTCTTATCGCTTCCGAAATGCTCGCGAAAGAAGGCATAGACACTGCCGTCATTAACGCGCGGTTTGTTAAGCCTATCGATGCTAAAATGCTCGACGAGGTTCTACAGAAACACTCGCGAATCGCGACACTCGAGGAAAACGCTCTGGCTGGCGGTTTTGGTGAGAGCATTTCGACTTACGCGATGGAATGGGACTGGAACGGAAAAGTGCTCAGGTTGGGCATACCCGAGAGATTTGTCGAACACGCGACTCGGGAGGAACTCCTTGTTCAACTCGGCCTCGACCCAGAGAGTATCGTTTCGGCGATAAAAGGGTTCTTATCCTGATATTTTCTCTCGAATAATAACATATATCTTTAGCTTTACACTACACAGCGATTGGTTTGTTGCCCGCTGGCTGTCACGCTCCTTGCTACGCCCTCTTAAGGTTTTTTGAACACATTACTATCGGGCGCAAGGACTCCCCGCTAACACCTCGAAGACCGCCCTCGCGCCAGCTGCCGGAAGCGCAGACAACTTACACGGCAATTTCGCCGACTCGTTTCTTGCAGTCGGCATCTTATACGTTAAATTAGGTCGAAGTTGGGGGTTGGACATTTTCGGGACTGGTAATTTCTTATGCACTATCTTTATAATAGCTTCTTACGGTTTTTGTTATTGCGCCGGCGCGAGTTTTTTATTAGGTTTATTTTGTTTTTATTTTGATATTCTTTGTCGGTTTCGGAGAATACGAGTTTCAGAACGTTCAAAATGAAATTCCGCGCAATAATTACAATCGGTTTTCTTACTTCGTCCGCTTTTGCCGTCGGTCTCGGCGGATACTACGAGGTTCAGACGCGGTTCGCGGAGGATGGTGCCTGGCAACTTTTCGAGCCGTCGCACAGGTTCGAGCTACGGCTGAATGCGTCGCCGTGGCGGGACACGGAGGCTTTTACTAAATTTTACGCAGAACTTTCCCGTATGCAGGACAACGACCCGGAGCGGCAACTTCACGAATACACTCTTTTGGAGGGGCATCTCAAATACCGCTGGCCGCGGCATTTCGAGATACTCGCTTTCACGCGTGAAAACCGTTACTGGTTTCCGCAGGGGCTTTTCGAGCTTGTTAATGCCGACCAGCTCACCGACGGCGGCAATTCGCAGGGCGCACGTTTCGACTATTGGGGATTCTACGGTATTTCGGGCCTCGCTTATTATTCCGACTGGTCGGGTTCCGGGGGCGAGGACGCTCTGGTATTTAGGCTCAACGCGCCGTGCTTCGGGGACAGAATCAGGCTCGGCGCGACCGCCGGCCGCAAGGATTGGGGCGAATCGACATCGGATTACAACTCGGTTATCAGCGGCGATATCGGCGTCTCTGCTGGGAGAATATTGCCAACCGCTGAGGGTTTCGGCAATATCGACATTACCGGCCAGATTGCGACCAGTCGCGTCCCCGGCGAATCGGACTCGGTCGACGATATCGCATGGGCCGCCGAAATCCGACAATTGAAGCTCGGCCCTGTCGAGATTCAGG
>QNEE01000229.1 GCA_003645085.1 bacterium
CTCACCGTATTGCATATCTCCCCCATCCCATCGGATACCGTTACCTGTGCCACCGAAATAAATTACATCGTTCGCGCCGCTCTCGACATAAACGCTCCCATCGAAGTAACCGGCATAATGGTTTGCTGTCCCAGATGCGTTATCGACAGCCCATAGAGCCGCTACACGGAAGGTGTCCGGCATAGTTGCCGGGTTATTGATAGTCCCACTTAATTCCGATTGGACGCCGGCGATTACAAGCCTGTCTGTTCCTGCGACTGCAAAGGGAGTTAGAGCATTACCGGTCGCTAATCCTGATAATCCTACGGCCTGCACGTTATAGTCCGCGAAATTTGTGCCGAGTCTGCTCGCCGAAATATTACCGCGCGCGCCGATTACGTTACCGTGAGCATCCCACGAACTGGCATATCCGCCGTCGAAATAAGTAGTGCCTGTAAAAGTATTGTAATCTACATCGATACCGGCGCGATAAGCGGTAGCGTGACCGTCCTCGACGGTTGCGACATTGATAACATTGCCATAAATTACAGCATCGCTCGGCCAGGATGCCGGGGTAACGTCGATAATAGATATCGTTTCGGGGGTCGCAGCGACAGGGTTCTTTGTTATCCGCCATCCGGCATCATTCTGATAGGCGTCGCCGTAGTCGAGATTCAGGATATAATTGTTCGGTCCAGTCAAATTATCTACGTATTGTTTGCATGCGAAGTCGGCGTCGTCGCTGCCCATATCGGATGCGGCCTGATAACTCGCTTCTCCGTCAACCTCCAAAAGATTAGTCGGTGTCGTTGTCCCGATGCCGACATTGCCGGATGGTAGTATTCTCAGTTTAGTATTAGCGTCGGTAAAAGACGGGCCGTTTGCGATGGAATAATGGTCGTTCTGGTTCATACCGACTATCCAATAGTTCGAACCCGTGTTAAGCCTATAAGAAATCGCGGCTTCACCCAAAGTAGCGTTGTTGTTTTCTATACGGATACCCTCTATCCACGTTCCGTCTCCGGCGCTTGTTCCTAAAACATGGAGTTTCGTTGCCGGTGCCGTCGTCCCGATGCCGACTTGGCCGCTGTGAGGTTCGAGGATTAGGTCATACCCCGGAAAAGTCTGTCTTATGTAAGAGGTCTCGTCGGCTCCACCGGCGTGTCTGAAACTGAGTTTTATGTCCGTATCGACTGCCGATATATCTATCGCGGCATCGAGTGCCCCCTGATATACTTCTAGTCGCTTGTTAGGATAATACGTTCCGCCAATACCGACCTCGCCCGTATGGTAAATTTGTCCCGTGAGGTCACTACCGCCCGTATAGGCCCAGTCGTTGTCGCCGCCGCCGACTTCGAGCCAACTGGTTCCATTATGATAGTAGTATTTATTATCGGTATCATTATAGTAAAGACCGCCCTCGAAACCTGTCGGTGCAGCCGTTTGCGGTTCGACAGCCATCATCGGGGAAAAATATCCGCCGATATTCTGCGTGCCGTGCTCCGCTAAACCGATAACACCTACATTGTAATTATCGCCTACGTCGTCATCCTCGCCCACTGCACCATACGTATCGGTGGTCATACCGGGAGGAGTAAAATTACGCCCCAAATACCCGCGTGCCGAATCGCTGGCAAAGCCGCCTGCACCGAATCCAGCTTCACCGAGGATACCCCAACGACTGCCGCTGCCGCTTTCTCCATAAACACCGTTAAGCCCGTGACCGAAAACCCCTTTCCAGTTACTACCGTGAAATGCAGTTGAGTAAATCCCTAAAAAGCCGTAATTATTACTGCTTCTCTGGCCATAAACGCCGCAGGAATCGACACCGAGTATACCGAATCTATCGCTATCGTAACGACCGGCAATCGCTCCGTTGCCACCTGTAGATGTCATATCGACGTTGTCGTTCGCGGTAGCGGGCGAAAGAGTAGTCCCGACGCGCTGCCAATAATTGGTTGCAGGAGGTATCGGCTCCCAGGTTGCAATACCCGTTCCATCAGTAGCGGTCAGGACTTCGCCTGCTGCAGGGCCGCCGCCGCGGATTCTAATGGTTCCGTCGATATCGAGATTCGTGCTCGGCGCTGCCGTGCCGATACCTAAATTACCTTGAATATAGCTATCGCCGGTTCCATCCACAGCCAGATTGTTCGAGGTTTTGACATATCCGTCGTGCTCGACTCTCAACCGCTGGGAATATCCCGAAGACTCCACAACGAAAATCGGCTCGCCCGAAGCGGGATTTACGGTGGTGCGCAGAACGATGCCGTCGGTTTCGCCGCTGGCGTCGTCGCCGAGAACGTGCTGGGTGCCGTTGGCATCGTAAATAAGGATTTCGTCATCACCAGCGTTTAACCGAATATCGCCGTCGACGTGTAATTTCGCCGCCGGGCTTGTCATTCCCACACCGACATCGCCCGACACATAGAGATTCCCACCCATCTCGCCGGTTCCGGTAATATCGAAATCTGCTGTCTGTCCTGTGCCGAAAACACCGTCGGGAGGACGATTCTCGATAAAGCTCCCGCTTATCATATTAGCAGTCGCTATAGCCCGCCAGGTGCCGTCGATATTGACATAAAGGCTATCCGTCCCACTGTAAGACCTGTAATATAATTCTCCAGCAGAACCGCCCGGTTCGCTGCTTTGAGGCGTTAGCAATATCTTCCGATACACCGTAGCGTCACCTTGTTCGTCGACGCGGAAAAGCAGAACATCCGCGGCACCGCTTTTGGTTTTGACATAAAACTCGCTGCCGGTGCCGTCGTCGTCGTCGTCGATATAAATATCGACACCGGTCGGGCTGAATATATTACCCGCGCCGCCGGCAAAATCGAGATGACTGCCCGAAGAACCCGACAAGGTCAGGTTTCCACCGAAATCGCCGCTCCCGTCGGCATCGACATTACCGTTCTCGTCGACCTCGAAAACAAGGCCGTTGCCGCCGTCGCGAATCGCGAATGTATTCCCGCCGTCGCTGTCGTCGTCGAGGTCCATCCGAATATTGCCGGTGCTGTGAATATAGAACCCCGCGTCCCCGGAAGCGTCGCCGTAAACGTGATTGCCTTCCACAGTCAGATTGCCGGTCGCTTTGACATCGGTATCGTCGTTCTGGAGCGCATTCGAGAATTGCCACTGGCCCGCGGCGTTGTTCCAGCGAAGCGTCTGGTTATCGGCAGTGCCGGCCTGAACATTCCCGACACCGCTGCCGTCGACAAGCTGCCACGCCGAACCGTCGTATTGAAGTATCTGGCCGGCGGATGTCCCGTCGGCAAGTTTGGCGGTGGTTACTGCGTCGTCGCGGATTTTATCGGTCGTTACCGCAGTATCGCTTATATTGAAAGCGTGCGCCACCGATGTTATCCGCTCGCGCGGGCTCAGTGTGGTCGCGCCGACAACTATCTGTAGATACAGGTCTCCGGCGTCGAAATCGTTTATATTGTGGCCGGGTTCCCAGCCGGCGGAGAAATCGAGCTCGACCGCGAAAAGGCCGTGTGTCGGGTCGACAGAAGCGATAGTCTGCTCCCAGACCTTGTTCCCACCGGATGACGCATCCCACAGCGAGAAAGTCATCGAAACAGGAGATTCCTCCGGAACACCGGCGGCGTCCGTGAGTTTGCCCTGATAGTTCATCAGAAGCGGAACATCCCCAAACGCCGCGAAAACAAAGGCAAAGAGAA
>QNEE01000230.1 GCA_003645085.1 bacterium
ACAGCGAGAAAGTCATCGAAACAGGAGATTCCTCCGGAACACCGGCGGCGTCCGTGAGTTTGCCCTGATAGTTCATCAGAAGCGGAACATCCCCAAACGCCGCGAAAACAAAGGCAAAGAGAAACAAGAGGACAATTAAATTTTTTAAGCTTATCATTTTATACCTCCTTACACCTTACCTGTATTACTCCTGCAGAATTGCTCGCAAGTGTCATTTCGAGAGCGAAGGGACGAGAAATTTTCTGAATGCAAAGATTTAAGATTTCTCGCTTACGCTCGAAATGACAAAATTGTCTATTTTGCAGGATTCATCTTACCTGTTTTTAGCACTAAACGAAGCTTATTTATTACATAATAAGAATAATTGAACGAAATGCAACAGTAGAATGATAGTTGTCAACAAACTGTAAGAGGATTCATTCGTAAAGGAGCAATTTGTATGCCTTTTTGCTAATTTATTGGATAGTAAATGATTAAACCGATTACTGCAAATACATTTTGGTATTAATCCCCAAAAAACTAATTTATTTGGGATATTTACGGAAACGTGCGTTAAATGATAATTTGTGTGATTATTGGCTATTGTTGGTTTTATAATTTTATCTTCTATATTTACAGTTGCAGAAAGTAGAACCTGGTATATATTATTATCTGGGTCCCAAATGAACCCTGCAAAATTAGAGAAATTTGTCATTTCGACCCGTAGGGGAGAAATCTCGAGTTGTTGTCATTCAAAAGATTTCTCGTTGCTTCACCCCTCGAAATGACATTTACGGACAATTTTGCAGGATATATTAAATACCGATTTATGGGAGGTGGAAATGAATTCGATAAGGACTGCTTTGTTTATTCTATTGTTTTTCTCGGTTTTATTGGCAGGACAACCGGGAGAGTGGACAAATCTCGGCGATGGCTCTACGGCGCCCGTTCTCGAGGTGCAATCAGTCGAAGCGCCGTTTCGACCGGCGCCGCGACCTCGACCATCGCACGTATTCGAGAAAGTCCTCACGCCGATGGAAGCCGCCGATACAACCGATATCCGAGTCGCTATCCGCCCCGGTCAAGCGCTGACGGTCGAAATCGACCCTTCGGTCGGGCGTTTCTTTATTAACTACCCCGACGACGGTCTCTCTCCGATTTGCTCTCTCGCAGTGAGCGCGTCCCCCGAATGGATTAGGGAGAGGCTCGCGCTCCAGCTTCCCCATTTCGGGGCAAAAGCCGATTCGATGGCGCAGGAGATAATCGACGCGCCGCCTGACATAGTCGACGAGGTCGCGTTCGTCGTGGCGACTCTCGCTCCCGAAGCGGTTCTCGACGACCGTTTCGACGCCGAACTGGTAACCGAGAACGCAGAATGGATATATCGACTCGCTGATTCACTCGCTTATGTCGAATTGGTCGAAGACGCGACGCCCGGCAACGAGCGAACGACCGCGCGCTATCGCTGTGTGGACCTTTCGAGCGTTCCGCCGGATACGGTCTGGATGGAAATACCACACGAAGCCTATTACTGGTGGGTCGTTCACCCGGTTTTGACCGATGAAGCGGTTAAGAAGCGCGACGATGGCACCGAAACCCAGCAATGCACTTATGGCTATTTCTGGCGGGAATACCTGTGGACCGACCCGCATCCCGGTTTTCCTTATACCGCCGGCGGATACCCACTTCTCGCGGATTATATGAAACCGTGCCGTTTTCTCTGGTTAAGGCGCGACACTATGTTCACGGGTATGCGAACACGAACCGACGACGACGGTGCATTGAACGCTCTCGGCAACTGGACATTCCGCGTTGTGCCGAACCCGCCCGTTTCGCCGCGAGGGATTCAACCTAACCAGATTGCTTTCAACCACGGCGGCAACTGCGGCGAGATATAGGACCTTTTTATGGCTGCCGGACGAACCGCGCTGATACCCTCGCCGGGGACGGTCGACCCTCTCGAAGACCACGTTTGGAATGAGTTTTTCGACGACGTCTATTCCGACCCGGACGATTCCCTCGGCTGGGACGGTCTTCCGCCGTCACAGGTCAACAGATGGGATTACGACGGGCATACCTATCTCGCGCCGCACTGGGCGGGTTACGACCGGCAACGAGGCGGCAGTAAGGACGTTTCGTTCGTCTACGATTACCGGGGGGACGGCAAAATTTATAACCGCATCGACCAATACAGTCACAGTTGCTCCCTTCTTATTTACGTCCGTGATATATACAACGACCCGGTCGACGGCGCGACTATATGGCTCTGTTCCGACAGCCCATACGGCACGGGAATCTATCTTGGATGCTCGGCGGTTACCGGCTCGGACGGCTACGCGCGTTTCGCGGCAGGCGAGGACAATCCGTATTACGTCAAGGGTGTAAGCTCGATAGGCGAGGACCCGGTGGGTAGTAGCGTCTATTTGGTGGTCGACAGCGCGGATGCTGGAGGGGTTTATTCGATAACGCTGAATCTCCCCGGCTCGCTCCCGCAATTAAACATAGAACATGCGCCAGAACCTTCCGATACCACCGATTGCGGGATTATCGTCGAGTGGGAGGTTGTCGGCGAGATAGCGCGGGGCGTGAATATCAACACGAGTCAGGGATTAACCTGCGCCGACCTGCGCGAAACCGGCCGAATTACCAGCGCGTTGTTCGATTCGGCTCAAGCCGCCAACTGGGAGGCCTCGCTGCCTTCATACGGCTGGTTATATCGTAAACGCGTTTCCGCCGATACCGCCAGTTTCTTTTTCCCGGATAGCGGGAAATATACTTTCATTTTATCGAACGAAGAAGCCCTCGAAAACGACCAGATTGTCGAACTCCGGTTCATCGGTGTCAACCTTATTAACAACATTGCCGAGACGGTAGAAACTCCGGATAAATTATCCGTTCGAGTTTATCCGAATCCGTTCAACGCGGCTGTGAGTATTTCCGTAGAGGCGAACAGCCAATCGCCCCTGCAAATCGAGATTTTCGATATCGGTGGCAGAACAGTCAGGGAAATCGAGGCCGATAATAATTCGATAATCTGGGACGGCACGGACGATTCTGGCGAAAGTTTACCTTCGGGGATTTATTTCGCAAGAATTTCGATAAGAGACCGCACAACTACTGCACGAATCGCGTTAATAAGATAAATCGGCATAGAAATAGCCGGTTGTTGGGAAACCGTTATTGCGCTCGTTCAGCGGGAATTCTAACCGTCCAAACTCGCAGAATAGAATTCCTCCCGGTCGATATTGCCCTCGAGGTCTCGCAATAAGTCGGACAATTCGACGCCGTCGCGGCGGGCGATTACGCGGCCCAATGCCAGCGAGACGGATAGTATCGCGTTCATCCCGAGGTTCGCTTTGAGTTGCATCGCGCTCGTGCGTTCGTCCTGATTGGCGTCCGGTGCGAGTTTCCCGCGTTCGATGGCTAATTGGGCTTCCAGAGCGAGTAGCTTTTTATCTATGTCCAGAAGCGTTCCTATCTCCGCGAGAGTTTTCCCGACGAAAAGCGGTGCGATGAGTTTCTCGACATTGTTCACTGCGTTGAGGCAACCCTTGCCGTCGTATCTGCGCGCTCTGCGCCAGAGTTCGGAAAGCTCGGTGTCGCGCCTCGACTCGATTGTGGGCGAATCGACATTTTTCCTAAATTTGTAAGT
>QNEE01000231.1 GCA_003645085.1 bacterium
GTATTTCGGTAGCCACTTTTTCGCAACTGGCAGCAATCAGCGCGCAAACAAAGACGAATTCCGCGTAGCGGTCTCTCTGGAGTATCTGCGTGCTCGCCGGAGCGGGAGCTAGTCCGAGTTTCTCCAGCGCTTTTTCCTCGACCTCGGGGCCGACCTGAGCGTAATTGCCAACCGCGCCAGATATTTTCCCGACAGAGATTCTGGGCTTAAGCTCCTGCAACCGCTCCATATGCCGGCTGAATTCGGAATACAGGACAGCGATTTTCAGGCCGAAAGTAGTAGGTTCGGCGTGCATACCGTGAGTTCGTCCGATTATAGGCTCGTATTTGTATTTATTCGCCAGACGTTTCAGAGTAGCCAGCAGCTTTTTAAGTTCGGCAGTCAGAATATCGAAAGCCTCGACGAGTTGCAGGCTGGTAGCGGTGTCCATTACGTCGCTCGATGTCAGCCCGAGATGTATAAAACGGCTTTCTTTCCCGATATTTTTCTGGAGAGTATTGAGGAAAGCGACCATTTCGTGGTGCGTTTCCTCCTCTTTTTTAAGAATATCCTTGATTGTAAAACTCGCCTTTTCCTTGATTTTCTTAAACGCTTTTTCAGGAACAATTCCGATTTCCTGTTGAACCTCACAGACGGCAAGTTCGATGTCGAGCCACTTCTGGAATCGGTTTTCCAAACTCCATATCTTGGCCATTTTTTTCCTGCTATAACGTTCTATCATATCCGTTACTCCTTCCTGTTCGTATCCATTTTCGGTTAGAATAGGAAAACGAAATTTCCAAAATTGCCTTAATCAGATATAATTATTGTAGAAAATGAGCACTATCCTTTGCAGCACAATTATCGAATACGGAATACCAAATAGAATGGGGATATTGTCGATTTATTCGAACTATTTTAACAAAACAAGTTTATAAGCAGCGACCGTGCCGTTCGAAATGCGAATCAAATATATCCCGGCAGAAACCGGGTTGCCGAATGTGTCGGAGGCATCCCAGTCCGCTCGGAGAGTTCTCATTGCGGCGGGAGGCTGACCGAGAAAACCTCTGCCGAAAATGTGCCCCGTAGCACCGGGGCCAGGGTTTAACGGCAATTCTTTGACAAAATTACCTGAAATATCGTATATCCTTATTCTGTTGATAGCGTCGCTGCCTCTTACGATTATGCTACAACTCGAGTTAAAGGGGTTCGGATAAGCTGATATTGTTATCTCTTCGGGGAGCGAACTTTCACGCGCACCGACTGCGGTGGAATACAGGATGAGCGAGTCGACGATATCGTCCGAGTAGTTGTGCATATACATCGAGAGCTTAGCTTCCGATGCGTCGTAACGGAAATCGAGATGGTGATATAGATTATAACCGTAAGCCGTCCAGTCATACCAGTAAAAAACCGGACTCGGTGGAGCGCCACCGCCGCCGGTTACTATATATCGGACTCCGTCCTGAGGATATGTGCGTTCATACATATGGTCGTGTCCCTGCAAAACGAGGTCGACGCGGTTGGCTACGAGTAAGGGTTCGAGATAGCCGGCCATTTCTTCTTCGCGCCCGTGATATCCGCTGGAGTAGAACGGCCTGTGCACCATTGGAATAATGAAATCATAGTCCGGGTTGACCGAAGCCGCGGCGAGGTCGCCGCTTAAAAACGCGTATTGCGGGCTCAAGTCGTCGTAGGCTATCTCGGAATTTATCACTACAAAATGGATTCTTCCCCAATCGAAACTGTAATAAGCCTCGTTTCCCTCTGTATTTTGCGGAAGCGTAACAGCGTTATAGAAATGCTGTGCTTCGTCGTCGTGGTTTCCCATAGCATAGAAATACGGGACAGATTGCGCAATATTATGCCAATCGCAAAGCTCGGCAAAGTATAAGTCCCAATCGTCCGTATCCTCGCCGTCTTCGACCATATCGCCTGTAGCGAGCACGAACATCGGGTCGCAACCCATTATATGGTCTATAACCACCCAGTGTTCGATAAGCCCGGTTCTGGTGTCGCCGTAAGCGCAAAAATTGAAATCGACAGCTTCTCCGGGTGCCGGGGCAGTCCAATATGTATATGGGCCGAGGCTGTCGCCGTCGGCGCGGACGAAGTATTCGCACTGGATATAAGGATGTATGAGCATTCGCAAGTAATGCAGCGTGTCGGCGCAGGTATCGGTAGCGATTCTCCAACCACCATCGGGCAGTTCGCGATAATGAACCTCGCCGAAACAGAGATTCTCCGTTCGGAAATTAGCGACCATTTCTCTGTGCGGTTCTTCGGCAGAGAGAACAGGCCCCCGGTCGATTCCTGCCATAGCCGAGAGTGCAATTAAGAAAAAAACGATAATTGTAGTCTTCATTATCCAAGTCTCCTCGTCGAAAACGGCTTAACGGGCCAATGTTATTGTTCCGGAGCACAAACGTTTCCCGTTAACTTCGATAACATAAACATATACGCCGCCGGGACATTTGCGTCCGTTATTGTCGATACCATCCCACGATGCGGCCTTGAAATCGCCGGGAGGAACGCGGTAATCTCGCACCGGCACGCCGCGCATATCGTAGATTTCGACTCGGGCGCCGTCACGGAAAAAATGCGGCCAGAAAAACGTTACCTCGTCGTTGAACCCATCGAGGTTCGGCGTGAAAGGGTCGGTGCTCGTGCTGCACTCGACATGGGGTTCTATCCAGTAGGAGAAATCGATACAACCGATATTCGGCGGACAGAGGTCGGGAGCATCGCCCGCGCAAACCTCGAGTTCGAGCGAATCGCCGTCGCGAGCGGGCAGACCGGCACTTTGCGGCTCGAATACGAGTGTTCCGCCGAGACTATCCCAATATACGCCAGTCGAGTCGGTGATGAAAACAAAGGTATCGCTTTCGATGACTATTTCGATGACGATATAATCCGGGTCGACACCGCAACCGGCGTCGGCGATTCCCATACTGAAACCGTAGTCGTTCTCGGAAACCATCTCGCCCTCTTCGGGGTCTATTATTGTGAAAATAGGGGGCTCGGTGTCGACATAGAAAACCCATTCGAGCGGCGTATATAACGGATTTCCAAGCACGTCCTCGGCTTCGATAAGGCGGCATACTACCGCGCCGTCGTCGAAAATATCCCCCGGCGGAGTGTATATAAAGACGCTATCCCCCTCCGACTCGAGGTCGGGATGCGAGATATCCATCGTATCGCCGTAAATCACAAAGATGCAACTTGCGAAATTAAGTTCGACCTCGCCCGAAACGGAAAAACGAATCGTCTGGTCGCGGCAGGAGGTTACCCATCCGGGTTCGGGCAGCGTCATAAGGATATTCGCGCGCTCGACTATCTCGATAAACCAGAGCGGAGAATCGCCGCGTGTGCGGTCGCTTGCCGCCGCGAAATCGAAATCGTCGTCCCAACAGGATGCTATCAGTATAATATCGCTGTCGGCGTCGGCGGAATAAAGAAATGTCGCGGAAACGAAAGTTACCGTTCCGGCGATTTCGGATTCATAATCGAGCCAGGCGGTATCGCAATCTAAAATTAGTTCGGTATCGTTGTCCCATATCAGGAACGGGGCTTGCGAATCCGGCGGAGAGCCTGTATA
>QNEE01000232.1 GCA_003645085.1 bacterium
ACCGTCCGCCGTGTGGCTCTCCCCCATCGACCTGAATCTCGATACTCGCACTATCTCCGCCTGCTCCTGCCAGACCGTAATCTTTGGCATAACCACGACATTCGGACTCTATCCCGATTCGACAATCGTCTGGATTAACGGCATCGAGTATCTTTACGACCCTTCGTGGATGTTTTTCTCTGCCGACCACGACAGCCTGATTATCGACCCGGCGGGAATCGGCTGCTGGTCACACGGCGAGACTGTCGTAGTTCAATTGCACGACCTCGTCGATAGCACCGGCGGGCATCTCGTAAGTCCGGTTACCGATAGTTTTTTAGTGGACCTCGAAGGCCCCGACTTTACCGGCATAACGCCGACCGGTGTGGTTAGTTCGGACTCCATTGTGGCCTACGTCTATCCGGTGGACGATTTCTGCCTCGATATTCTGCCCGATTCGATGGTCGCCTACATCGGCGGTAGCGGTATAGCCTCGTCCTACGGCTCGACTGACCTCGACATAACCGCTCTCTCCGATAGCGACTCCGTAACCGTCTGCGCGTTCGCCCACGACGACTGCGCCGACTACTGCGGCTCTAACTACTCCGATACGTGCTGGAGTTTCACGGTGGCTCTCGGAACGGTAACCGCGATATACATCTATCCCGACGACGCCGACGGCGACGGCACAATCGTTACCGCCTGCGAATGCACCGAAATCCGCTGGCTAATATCCTCAAGCTACGACATCGTCCCCGAATCCACTCTCGTCGAGGTCGACGGCATCATCTACGACTGGCCGAGCGGCCTACTCGAATTCCGCGACGACACCCTTATCTGGAACCCCGCCGACTCGATTTGCTTTACCGATTCCGCCCTCGTCGGTTTTGAATTAGTCGAAGTAATCGACATCACCGGCGGCTACCTCGCAGAAACCGTCGGCGATACGTTCCTCGTCGATTTATCGAGTCCTGTATTATATGGTTCATGGCCATATCCTTATTCCTATGAACTCGACCCCGATTTCGGATTCGCTCTAATAGATTCCGTCTATGACGTCAACCATAGCGACTTCATAGTGATAATTGGCAGCGACTCATTCGATATGGCATCCGGTTATACCTCGTGGTCGGACGACACGCTTTTAGCGGATTATAGTTCCTTCCCAGAAAGTTTTAATTGGGGCGATATGATTACGGTATCCATTGCCGCTTACGACATTGTTGACCATTGCGAACCGCACAGCATCAATACATCGTGGGAGGTCGTTATCGCCGATACCGTCGCGCCCGAGGCCGCGCTTATAGAGCCGTTCGACGGCGCCGTTTCCGCGTGCATAGACCAGCAGGTCGTCTGGCATCTTGCCGACACGATGATAGGCATCGACACCGCCCGTGTCTGGATAAGCCTCGACGGAACGCCCATAAGCCTTTCTTCTGCCGAGCTTTACTATTCAAGCGTCGATTCGATATTGACGTATTCCCCTCTAACCTGGGTCGAGGGCTCCCATACCGCCTGCCTCGACAGCGCATACGATATCTTCGGCAATCCGCTTTCGGGCGTCCCGATATGCGTCAATTTTTATATCGACCTCTCGCCGCCGGAGATAGTATTCATCGAACCGCCGTGCTCGACCGTCGTCCACGACACGCTTGCCGAAATTATCTTTACGATAACCGACTACCCCGCGGGCGTCTGGTGGGATTCCCTCCTATTCGTCCTCGAAACCGACACATTCTATGTCGATGACCTCGACATCGGCGGCGACACCGCAACTTTCGACCCGGCGGCACACGGCGTTATCTGGCACGACGGCGATACAATATCGTATTGCGTCTCCGACGCCGATTCCGCCGACTATTGCACCGGCGAGAACGATACCACCCTCTGCTGCGAGTTCTATGTCGAAATATCCGAGCTATGGGCCGAGCTTCTCGAACCGCCGCTCGATATAATAACCAGTTGCTCACTGCAATCCGTCTCGTGGCTTTTCCACGGTTCGGTTACCGACGATAATATCGTAATAACCGTCGACGACACCGGCATCTATACCGCAGAAAGCACCGAGGTCTGGTTCCTCGACGACTCTCTCGCTTTCACTCCAGACCATTCGTGGTTGAACGGCGATACGCTGACTATCTGCCTCGTCGACGCCACGGACAGCTTCGGCGTCCACCTCGCCGATACGGTCTGCGCACATTTCATAATCGACCTCGACCCGCCTCTGTTCGGCGATTTCGTTCCGCCGATAGGCGGAATCGTCTCTGAAATATCGCCGCTTATCTCCGTCCGCGTTTGGGATTTGATTGCGGGCGTCGACCCGGACTCTACCTGGATGACCATCAACGGCACCCTGTGCGAGCCGGTTTCCCACGGCGACACGCTCGTTTTCGACCCGGCGGACAGCCTATGGGAATGGACGGGCGGCGACACGATAACAGTCTGCGTCGGCGCGGCAGACCTCGCCCAAATCTGCGGCGCAAACGCCGACTCTATCTGCTGGTTCTTCGTAATCGCCCCCGGCGAACCGCTAATCACTCCGATATTCCCGCCCGATGATTCTCTCTGGTCGGCATGCTTCGACCAGGGCGCGATATTCACCGTTATCGACTCGGACGGCATCGACATATCGTCGATAATCGTAACCGTCGATGGCGATACGACCACCGATTGGGTTTTTGCGGACGACACGCTAATCTACACTCCCTCGACAGGCTTTTCCGATGGCGACAGTGTTACGGTTTGCGTCTGGGCCGAGGATGTCCTCGGCAATCCGCCCGCCGACTGGAGTTGCATAACATACTTCATCGACCTCGAACCGCCAGTATTCTGGGGCATAAATCCGCCTTCGGGCAGCACGATAAGCACAAGCCTGAATATGAACGTCTGCCTCGCCGATAGCGGCTCCGGTATCGACGAATCCTCGATAGTATTGACCGTCAACACCATTTCTTACGATACGTCCGATATCGAAATCACGTGGGACGGCGAATTCTTACGGATATTGCTGATGGCCGGGTCGTTCGCGCCCGGCGAAACCGTGACAATATGCCTCGATTCGATTCTCGACTCGCCCGACCTCTGCGGCCCGAACATCCTCGACACCTGCTGGCGATACTATGTCGAATCGCCGCCCGATATCTGGACCGACGACAGCCTGATTAGCCTTTCTCCACCCGAAATTCTCGAAGGGGATTCACTTTTCTTCAAGGGAGTGGGTTATATCGACGACCCTCTCGGCGAACACGATTTCGATTGGGCAATAACGATTGGAACGAGGTCCGACGGCGATACATTAATATATCGCGCCCCTGCATTCGTAGCCGACAGTGTCTATGAACATTTATACCTTATTCCCGGATTAGCCGAGATTGAACCGGGGGATTACCTGGTCTGCTTCCGGTTGGATGTCGGCGATTGGGTAGCCGAGTCCGACGAGACTAACAATATTGGGTGCGCTCCGCTGAGCGTTCTCGGCGCTGGCTGCGAAGTTCATCCGAACCCGTTCTCGCCGAACGGCGACCTCGTCAACGATGTCGCGCTTTTCAACTATCCCGGCCAGTCACAGAACGACGCCGTCATCAAGATATACGAC
>QNEE01000233.1 GCA_003645085.1 bacterium
GGATAACACAATCGAAATCGCACCGGGGCTTTTCGTCGCCGGGATGGCCGCGAACGCAGCGATGGGCTCGCATCGGATGGGGCCGATTTTCGGCGGAATGCTGCTCTCCGGGAAAAAGGCGGCAGAGGAAATCGACGCCAGACTACGGGGAGAAATGTAACCACTTTGCAAGAGCGGTTGCCCGTGTAATCCAAATCGCCAATGAAATTCCATTACATCTGCACCGAATGCGGCCACGAATTCGCAATTACGCCGGACTTGATGCTTTGCCCGGAATGTGCAAAAATGCAGGAATCCGACAAGCCAATTCGCGGGATTCTCATTATCGAAACCGAGGGAGAACTTCCTGCCGATTGGGATATATTCGACCTGCTTCCGGTCGAGAGGGAGTATTTCCCTGATATCCCGGTCGGCAACACTCCGTTGTGGGCGCCGCGAAGACTACGCGAGGAACTCGGATATCCGAATCTCTATCTAAAAGACGACACCCGCGAGCCGACGTTCTCGTTCAAAGACCGCGCGTCGTTTCTGGTGGCGGCGTTCGCCGTTAAGTCGGGTATCCGCAATGTCGTTGTCGCATCGACCGGCAACGCGGCGTCGTCGATGGCCGGTATCGGCGCGGCTGCTGGACTCGACGTGAGAGTATTCGTCCCTGAAAAAGCACCGAAAGCGAAACTCGCACAATGCCTTCAATACGGCGCAGAGGTCGTCCGCGTGGAAGGCGACTACAACCGCGCGTTCGAGCTTTCGCTCGAATATACCACTAAACACGGCGGTTTTAACCGCAACACGGCATATAATCCGCTGACTATCGAGGGGAAAAAAACCGCCGCTCTCGAAATATTCAAACAATTAGGCAAAGCGCCTGATTACGTTTTAGTGCCGACAGGGGACGGGGTGATTCTCGCCGGTATCTACCGCGGGTTCCTCGACCTTAAAAAAAACGGTGTTATCGAAAATATCCCGAAAATCGTCGCGGTCCAATCGACGGGCAGCCCCAATCTGTGCCGCGCGGTCGAATCCGGAGTTTTTGGGGATTACGAGCCGTCCGAAACTGTCGCGGATTCTATTTCGGTCGATGTCCCTAAATGTGGCTATTACGCGCTGAAACTGCTAACCGAGTATAAGGGGCGCTGCGTGACGGTTACCGACGATGCTATTCTCTCTGCGCAAAAAGAACTTTCGTCGACCACCGGCCTTTTTGCCGAGCCCGCTGCGGCGGCGTCGTTCGCGGGTTTTCTTAAAATTGCGGCGGATGTTCCGCGCGACGCCTCGGTTGTTCTCTTGGTAACCGGCAGCGGTTTAAAAGACATCGAAGCTGCGATGAGATAATTGGAGCTTTCGCATTTTTCACTTAAGAGGGTGTGGAAAGAGATTAACTCTCTTACTATCCTATTCTTCCCGGACTCCGGCTTTTATATATTATTTGAGATAGCTGATTTTTACCGAAAACAGGAAATTAACATGTCATTGCGAGGCGCAGAGGGCAGAGAGCAGAGAGCGCTCGGCACCCCGCTCTCCGCGCTCCCCCTGTAAAGTATATACTCGTTTTTCAGCAATCCCTATTTGACTATCGGGGAGGCATTATTTAGAGATATCATTATATCTAATAGTAGAACGCGTGACAAAGAAATGATGCCGTTTTCGTAGCGTAATTCGTTTATTCCCATCGAAATATCCCTTTCCCGTAAATATTATCTCTTAGTTGCGGAATTATTTCTATTCTTTTAGGTAATACTGTGTGTTTTGGGAAATAGGTTAGTAGAACGTTATTGCGAGTCATACGACCCGTAGGTAAGCGTAGTGAGGAAGCCCCCTATCCAATCCCGTATTTCATTTTCCCTTTTTACAAAAATCAAGATGAAACTTTTTCGGTCGTCTATACGGCTGATAAAAGATGTTTTACTCATCAGAATCAAGATTCTCCTGTTTTAATTATTCTGATTATTTCGCCGGGTTCGGTCGCGCTTCGGAGGGCCTCGCGGGTCTGTTCGTATTGAAGCAGTCCAGCCAATTTCGGCCAAAGGCGGTGGTAGAGTGCGTCGTCGTATGGCGGCGCGACCATCACAAAAAACAGGTCGACCGGTCGTTTGTCCGGCGCGTCCCAGTGAATAGGGTAGTTTGTTCGGGCGAATCCAATCGCGAGCTTACGAGCGTGTCCTGTGCGAACGTGCGGTATCGCTATACCGTGTCCAAGCGCTGTCGAGGCCTTGCGCTCTCTATTGACCAGAGCGGTAAAAACGCGTCCCTGATGACGTATTGCGCCGGAGGGCAGCAGAATTTCGACAAGCTCTCCGATAATTTGCTCGCGCATTTCCCGAGGGGATGGCAATTCGGTTCCAGCCCCGTTTTCGGCCTCTTCGATTTTACGCAGCCACTCGAGCGGAGTGTTCAGTTCCAATCTTATAGTCTCGGTCGTTATTATTCGGGAAAGCTTGCCCTCGCGGGCCATCAATTCTCCTTTTGTCTTCGGGAGACCATTTCGCTCACAGTTATAAATTCTATTCCCCATTTTTCTAGAGTGGGCAACACTCTTTTTATAGCTATGAGAGTATTGGGGCGGGCGTGGCCGACTATCAGGGCACCGTTATCGTTTTCACGGCTCGATAGGGCGAGTTCGATAAATCTTCGGGCGATTGCGGATGTATCGGATTCGACATCGATGTTCCCGTCCTGATGCGTGGTTGGAATGCCGCGTTTAGCTACCTCCTGCTCGGCACATGAATAGAGCGATGTTCTACTATCGACAAAGAATAGGCCAGATTCGACGAGTGCGCCGGCTACTATCTCCATCGTTCGCTTGTGAGCGGTGGCTTTGCTGCCCATATGATTGTTCATGCCGACCGCCAAAGGGATATTTTCAATAGCTGCTCGAATACGTTTTTTTATCTCGTCTGGAGGCAATTTGATATATATGGCGTGTTTGCCGGGGTCGTTTCGAGGGTAGCTTTCGGGCTCCATCGGCATATGGACCATAAGCTCGACCCCGTTCTTGGATAGAATATCGACGGTCTCCTCTGTGTAGTCTTCAAAAGGTATAACAGTTGCGGTAAACGGAATATCGATTTCCAGGAAGCCATTTATCTCGTCGAAAGGATGTATACCGAAATCGTCAATCATCAGAGCAACCGTTCCTGTCGGCGGTTTACCGGAGTATTCCCTTCTTATGATAATCTTTCGGGTAACGATTCCCCCCACCCCTGCCTCGACAACAACGCGCCTTCCATAGGCGGTTTCTATAGCGTCGATTATCTCTCCTCCGGCGGATTTCCAGGCCGACTGCACGGTGTGGTTGGCCATCGCCATAGGAAAGGCTTTAGAAATGTTCGCGGTTATTTCGACGATTTCTCCGCCGATTCCTTCGATTTTACCCAGGTTACGTATGCGGAGTTTCCCTTTTGGCGCGCCGAGTTTCGCCAGCGCGGAAAATAGCGCGGAATCCATAGCGGTCTCGGTAGCCGGATTTTCGGGCGTTTTATGGAAAGCCATATTCCCGGCGGTTTCCTCACCTTCTTCGTCTATATA
>QNEE01000234.1 GCA_003645085.1 bacterium
ATTACGAGGTAGTCGAATAAAATAAACGGGCGGGTTAGTGCCCGCCCGAAAACCAAAACAGGGAGAAATAATAATTTTAGTTACCCGAGTCTAACTATGTTTCGGTATTTCAGATAAAGGGCAGAAACTTTACAAAAAAAAGATTATAAGAAACGCGGTTTTTACTTAAAGGGACTATGAAAACATATAAGGCGGTGAATTTCATCTTGTTGAGTCAATACAAAAAAACGTAATTTAAACTGAAATTTACACGATTATTTATATATTATAAAGACGTTTGAAGAAAATGTTCTTTATTAATCTCGTTTTTGTTTAGCGCACCCCAGCGCTATCAAGCCGTTGGGGCGACATTTACGCGGGATGTGTGAGTGCCGAATAAGGGGGATAGTCGTTGCATTTCCCCTCCTTTCCCCAGCGATATCCCCCTCTCCGACGGCTGCCCCGGGAATCACCCCGGTTTCCGGATACCAACCAGAGCGCCGTTATATAACGGCGCTTTTTTGTTATTAGTTCAAAATCCTGAACACGGTAATATCGAATAAAAAAACGGCTGGCGCGGAGGTGGTCTTTGGGGTATTGGTGGGGAGTTTTTGCATTCGGAAATTGTATAAGAAAAACCTTACCGAATGTAGCAAAAACCGTGACAGCCGGTTTTTCGGAAATAGTCAGTTATTAATGGAGCTTTTTTACTTGCTTTTAATTATTATATCCATATAAAATGGTTTGGTCCCGACTTTTTTTACTGTGTAAATCGGTTGGCAGGCAAATTCAATGGACCCGAATAAAGATTATTATAAGGTTCTAGGCCTTAATAATGACGCTTCAGAGGCCGATATAAAAAGGGCTTTCCACCGCCTTGCGAAAAAATATCACCCAGACCTTCACCCAGACGATAAAAACGCCGAGGCGAGGTTTAAGGAAATAAGCGAGGCTCACGAAATCCTCTCCGACCCGAAGAAAAAAGCCGAATACGATGAATTACGAAAATATGGTGCTGGTGGAGGACCGTTTTTTACCGGTGGTCGCCGGTATCCCGGTGGTGTAAGCGGTCCCGATATAGGTTGGGAGGAAAGTTTTATTGGAGGGCGAAGAAGCCGTTTTGGCAATATAAGCGAAATTCTAAACCAATTTTTTAATATCGGAGGGGAATCGAGAAACGTGCCATCGCGCGGGGCAGACCTTCAAGCACGTATCGAGATTCCTTTCGAGTTGTCGATTACGGGAGGAAAAACGGATTTCAGCTTCCGGTCAACTACCCAGGGGGAAAGAAAGATTAGTGTGAAAATACCCGCCGGAATAACTAATGGTGGTAAAATCCGCCTGCGAGGCCTCGGCGAGTCTGGACAGAGTGGAGCGCCTCCGGGAGATTTAATACTAACAGTCTATATTAGTAAGCACCGGTTTTTCCGCAGAATCGGTGACGATATTTACGCGGATGTCCATATTAATCTGAAGCAGGCGATTCGAGGGTCGAAAATACGGATTCGAATCCCCGGTGGAGAGAAGGCGGAAATCAATATTCCGGCAGGAACTCAACCGGGAACGAAACTCAAAATAAGAGGCAAAGGTGTCCGCAGAAACGGCAAAAGCGGCGATTTATTTATCGTTGTCAATGTCGACCTGCCTAAAAATCTATCAAAAAAAGCCCAATCCAAGTTTGATGATTTTGTCGAGGAGGCCGGTCTTTGAGGTATATCGCATCTATATTTATCTTTCTGATTTCGCCGCTATCTCTGGTTTGTGAGGTTATTCCTCCGGTCGAATCTCTACGAAAAGCTATCGAATTCGAGTGGCTCGCGCCAGAGCAACCGTTTAAAATGGGCGAAATACTACATTTCACTGTTATCGGTAGGAACACCGCTTCCGATACCGCTATATGTTATGCCCTCGACGCCGCCGAGATACACGGCGACAGCCTGGAACCGTTTCTGGTCGTAAAGCCGGTCGATAAATATGTGAGCGATACACTTCCCCCCGGCGGAACTGCAACCTATTATTACGTTCTCGTCGACGATTCCCAGTGGCTATACGACCCGTTGAAATCCGTTCGTTCTTACAAAGACGAAGTCGGGTTGCCGTGTTTGCCCCCGGGTGAATACAAGCTGAAATTCCGTCGCCGCTGGGACCGTGGCGATTCTCTCGATTTCAAGATGATATTGCCCGAAAGCGACGAGAAAACGCTTCTCGATTCTCTCGCTCTTGCGTTTATTGCTTTTCAGGTTGGCAGATACGAGGACGCAATAAAGACGGCATTCTGGCTAAACGAGACCGCACCGGAATCACCGTTCACCGCGCGATGTCTTATTCTAGGACGCGGTATCGCGTGGAATCAGTATGCCTGCGAGGAGGCGATGGCGCTCGATTCGCTTTTCTGGGAGAGTTTTGGCGGGCCAGAAATCCGATATAGATATATCGGCTATCCCGGCATAATGCGTGCCACCGGCGGAATTATCCAGCGATGCGCGGAGCCTGAAAGACAAGCTCGCTATCTCGACCGGCTCGAAAAGAAATTCCCCGACGAATGTATGCGAGAAGAAATAGACGCCGTCCGCAAGACGATAGGATTACAAAATAAAGATAACAAGTAAAAAGGCTCTATAAAAGGTATTGGATTAAAAAATGTATGGCCGTCTGGTTTGCCTGTTTAATTTAAGCTTAGAAATTCTTGTTTATTTTTCTTTCTAAACTTTATAATGAAAGCTGTGAAAAACATGAAATTTGTATTTTAAAATTCGATGTGTCAGCCTACGAATTTAATCGTGGGCTGCTAAAAGTTTATGGATAACTAGTTAACCACTTTAGTGGTTTTACCGAGAAAAAGCGATTTCAATCCCTTCGATGGTTAATCGCAATTTTGCGGTATTTAGATTAAAAGGAAATAGATACCCGGGAGTATAATTATGATAGACCTTAGTGTCGACGAAAAGCAGATAAAACGCACTGTCGAGCGATGCCGCGACCGCGGGATAATCATCCCTACATTCGCGCAGATGAAAAACCCGTTGCTGGTGCCGGATTCGATAAAATCCGAACTCGGAAATATCGGTCTGTGGGATATCCACCCACGCAACCTTTTCCGCATAACATGGAAAAACGAGCCTGTCGCGTCCGGCGGCGGCTACGGCGGAGTTAATTATATGATTATACCGAAGGAGTTAACCGGTGTCCGAGCTAAAATTATCGCGCTGGTCGGCAAATGGTTTCCGACGGGTGCGCACAAGGTCGGCGCGACATTCGGATGTATCGCGCCGAGGCTTATCACGGGGCAGTTCGACCCGACAACCCAGAAAGCCGTTTGGCCGTCCACCGGGAACTACTGCCGAGGTGGCGCGTATGTCGCCAATTTGCTCGCCTGTGAATCTGTAGCGATACTCCCCGAGGAGATGTCCCGCGAGCGGTTCGATTGGCTTGCAAAGGTGGCGGGCGAGGTTATCGCAACACCGGGATGCGAGTCCAACGTTAAGGAGATTTTCGACAAATGCTGGGAACTTCGCGAAACCCGCGACGACGTCGTAATATTCAACC
>QNEE01000235.1 GCA_003645085.1 bacterium
CTTCACAGGGTCTATGCCCCAAGTTAAAATAAAGCCTATAGCCTATCTACTCCAGGCCATTATCAAAATATATCTGTTCGACCCAGAGCTGTCACCGATTTCTTTTATCATAGCATCTCCTTCGTGTTTTTTTGCGTTTCGCGAGTGGTCTGTTGCGATGCGATGGTGGTCGGTCATCCTGCGCGGGCGCGGAACGACCCACCACCGACGCGGCGAGGCCGACCACCGACTCGGTAAGCCTGCCCACCCGCGCTTTTCGATTCAATACTCGCCCGGAACGCCAGCCCACCGACGCGGAACGGCTCACCACCGGCTCTTTTTGCCCGACCACGCGAGCGAACTTATTAAAGAGCAACGATTTGCGGCGAAATGGGTTATCAATGGGTTGTTATTGATACTCTTAACTGCAATTCGCAATCTGGTTCGGAGGGAATACCGTCATCGCTACCATTATATGTCTGTTCGAATGGTAGTGTTTGCGTATTAAGGTTGAAGCGATAAGCGAACCCCGAATCTGGCGTATAATCTACCCATTCATCGACTGTTGTGTCTTCGTCGTATACCCAAACGGATACCGAAAAATCTTTTGTGTTATCGTCTACGTTGTATTCGTAAAAATACGGATTCCATAGTTCGAATCGCCCGTCGAATGTTTCGCTATAAACGGTGGTCGAATCGTTACCGGCTACGATTTTAAATATAAAATAGGGGTCGCCGTCGCTGAGAGCGTCAAGCGTTCCGTCCTCTATATAATGTATTATCTCCGCTTTGATATATCCGTCGCCAGACGGTGCGAAATCGTATTCGTAATTAATTATGATTGCGTCGGAAACAGCGGTGTTGTCGCTACTGTCATATGCTTTAGCAACAACACTATGCGCCCCTTCAGAATAAGAAGAAAAATCGATATTAAACGAATAAGGAGAGGTAGTATCGGTTGATTTTACTGAACCATCGACGAGTAACTCTACTTTAGAAACCTCTTCGTTGTCTGTTGCCTCTACGCTAATAATTACCGAACCGGAAGTTGTATAGCCGCTTGCGGGGCTTGTTATTGTTACGGTTGGTGCTTCGGTGTCACTACTTGGGCCTGTGCCGTTATCGTCATCGTCCTTTCCGCATCCGATAAAAAGCATAGAACCGAGGAAGCATATAATCATCGAAACAATAGCTAATCTTTCCATCTTATTCCTCCTTTTTCGCGCATAAAAAAGCCACCCTTGCCGGTTAATTAACCAGAACAAGAGCGGTGTGCAATTTCGTTGTCGGCGTAACCAGTTGCGTTACAAAGAGTCACTCCCCCACGTTTTTTGGCGCGCCGTGTTGTCATTATCTTATCTCCGTTGGGTTAAAATCAATAAAAAAGATAAGGTTTTATTCTCTCCGGCGCAAGCCTTTTTTGTAAAAAACACCGGCCGGCGTATCCATCGATTAGTAGGGGCGCGGTTTCCGCACCCGGCGTCGTGTAACCCGACCACAACACCCACGCAACCGGCGGTCAAAACAACCCTCGACCCTACCACCATCAAAATTTAGGCTTCAATCCCGCTTGCTTACATAACTCGTTGGCCGTTATTCTATCTAAAGTGCGATGCCTTTTAACCGGTATCGTTTTTTTGTTATTCGTATAAATAGAGTGTCTTTTCCCTTCTCGAAGCAGATAAAACCCGTTTTCCTCCAAATATTTAATCAGATTGCGGCGTTTTACCGACATCCTATACCTCTACGGGTATTTGCTCCAGCAACGCTCTCCCAACGGGGATTTCCTTACTTTGCTGCCGATACGCCTTTATCATTTCGGATATGGCGTCGGCAAGCATTCTTCTGCATTCTTCCAGTGACTCTCCCTCGGTAACCACCTCCGGCCACTCGACTAATTGCCCCATATATCCCGAGCCTATCTTCGTATATTTGGCCGTATAATTACTTATCATGCTTATGACTCCTGCTTATTTTCCTTAAATCGCGCTCGAAAGATTTCTCAAAATAGGTTTCCACAATCAGCTTCCGAGAAGCTCCATAATCGTTTCTTCGCCGACGAAATCGTCGCGCCTGCCCTCTCGAATAGCGGTAATAAGGCCGATTTCCTCGATAGCGTCGATGATTAACCGTCGCAAAAGCTCCGGTTTCTTCACGATTATCTCGACGAGAGCTTCGCTCGACATCTCCTTTATTTTTTTATCGTCCATTACGAGTTCCATATTATCCTTCGCGGCTATCTCCGAACCCCACTTTTTTCGGCGCCCGACGTAATCACCCCGTAATCCTCCATCGATTAGATTCAAAAAATAATGTAAGCGGCCAGTCAGCCGCCGTCAAGGGATTTTTGTGGGCGCGCCGTGTTGTCATTATCTTATCTCGTCATTTCTTGAGTAATTCGGCAAATTCCCCAACCGTCAGTCCGGAATCGCGTATGAGTGCCCTCAGCAAACCGCGGTCGAGCACCTTGTGTTCGGGTATGGAAAGCGTCGTTATCATACCTTACCTTTTCATTATGATATGCGCGCTTTTAGCCCTTCTTTGGACGACCCAGCCGTCACGCTCAAACGCTTTGATAGCTTCGCGCCCCGATATGACCGGCAGTTTCGGCACCGTAACTTAGACGGCTATTTCCATCGCGCCGACATAGCGAGGCGGATTTTCTTCGGAGTCCATCACAGAAAGGCAGCCGCGGATGGCGTCTTTAATATTCTCGACAGCCTCTTCGATGCTGCCGCCCTGCGAGTGGCAACCCGGTATCGCGGGGCAATGCACGACAAAACCGAAATCCTCGCCCTTTTCGATTATTATCCTGTAAATCATCCCGTAATCCTCCATCGGTTAAATTCAATAAAGAATATACAGAGTAAAGTGGCAGTTGTCAGATTTTTTGCGGGCGCGCCACCGGTCGAGACCCTACGGGTTTCCGTTGGTCGTCCGTAGGGTTCCCTTCGGTCACACGCCTCGCCCGTCTCGCTCTTACCCTCTCTCCTTTATATAATTCAGCGTTCCGCCGGCGAGGATTATCTCTCTCTGCCTTTCGGAGAGAGCGTGCTCGACCGCGATGTCGAAACCTTTCGTTTTATTCTTGACAACGAGCGGTTCGTTCTTCTCGAGCTTCTCGCGGACGTTCGGGATTTCGAGTTCGTCCCCCTTTTCGAGTTTATCGTAATCGGCTTCTTCGGCGAACATCAGCGGGAGAATACCGAAATTCACGAGATTTGCGGAATGTATCCGTTCGAGCGATTTCGCGATTACCGCTTTTACGCCGAGGAACATCGGGCAGAGCGCGGCGTGTTCCCGCGAGGAGCCTTGACCGTAAGACAACCCTCCGACTATGAAATTATGTTTTCCGGCATCTCGGTTTTGCGCGGCGCGCGCGGAAAATGTCTCATCGACCGGCTCGAAAACGAACGACGAGTATTTCTCGGTGTTCGAGCGATACTTGAGCCTCGGTCCGGCGGGCATAATGTGGTCGGTCGTTATTTTGTCGCCGACATATATTGTCAC
>QNEE01000236.1 GCA_003645085.1 bacterium
GCCGCTGTTGTTATAGTCCTGTGAAAGGTAAATATAAGCGAAGTCGGACATCATACGGGGCGGAACCGTCTCCAGCGTATCGTATTCCTGATCGTTCGGGTCGTAAGCGGTTACCGTTAGCATTCGGCTCGAATCCGGCGTGTTTTCGTAGCCCTCATAAAAGGAAGCTATTGCGGGAATGGATAAAAGAAGCGTGCAAGTAGTATCGATATCCGTAAATTCGACAATTAAACTCCCTGCGCTGTCAACAACCCAATCACAGGTGTCGCAGGCGTCGCCGGGGAACTCGAGGCCGGTAATTCCGTTTATCGAATAGAATTCGTCATTGGCTATCACGGACATAAGGGATTCAGGGTGTTCTACTTTGTAACAATCGACCTTGTCGATAAATGTATTACAATTCGCTTGATTTAATATTCGGAAAGCCCAATCGGTGCCGCTTGTATCGATGCGTTCCATTCGCAAAAGGTCTTCGGTTATAAGATCATTGCGCGAAAGGTCGGAGGAAGGCGTCAATATATCGCCTGTAAATATGGATGTATCGCCGGGGGAAACATAAGTGCAAAGCGCGGACATACGGTTTAGAAGAAAGGGACTCCAGTCGTTCTTTTTGACGTAAAAAGTCATCGTGCTTCCATCGAAACCGTTGGGGTCGCCGAAATCGGGGTCGTCGTAAATGCCGGATAACCAATAGGAAATCGTATCTCGATAGGTGTGGAAAGGATTCGGATATATAAGGTGTATTCTGGGGTATGGCACCCACAATACACGGTCACCCCAACTGGTATCCGCCCACGAGGGATACCGGAGGTTGTCGTTACCGCTAGCAGCTACATCTGTTGAATCTATTTCGAATGTATCGACTCTCGAAGCGCCACCGTCGCATTCGTTACATTCCGAAAATAATTTAATCGGGGGTGTAGCAAAGCCTGTAATCAAACTATCTTCTATTCCAGCTCTTGGCGGTTTAAACCATGCGGGTATCAAGTAAACCGGTTTATCGATAAAAGGCAGTTTTAATTCCTTCACAAGGACAAGACTAAAAGGAGACAGGCGAATATCGCTTCCGTTTGGCGGGTTAGCAAACATATTGAAGGTTTTGGCTTTACACCTATCGGTGTAATGGTCCCATTCACCTACACCGGACGTATCGAATATAAAAGTAGTACTTTCGTCGCCGCAAATACTCCAAACCTCAATGGAATCTATACTCATACCCCACCCGCTATCGCATGATACAGTTAAATCCGGGAAATATCCAATAATATTCTTTGATATAGGAAATATAGTTTCGTCCTCGAAGTCAACGATATCTGTCGAAGGGCCTAACGTGGAATATCCCGGTATACGCGAAACATATATCTCGGTTTCATAGGGATTAACCGTTGTATCTAATTCGATTGTAAAAACTGAATCACCGTGTTCATAAGATACTACAACACCATCATCGGGAATCTTGTTAACTAAAGAATCTCCGAAACCTCCGTCATCCGAGAATATGTCTAATAAATATGTAAGCGAGCCGCAATGATCCCCGCAATGCACAATCCGCACGCAAGTCTCCAATACATTTAGGCTATCATGCAAAAACAAATAAGCGCTATCGCTTGAACCCCATTCATAACCCTTAACGCATTTCCACGGACAATCTTGCGTAAAATGATAAGAGAAAACCTCGTTTCCGTTGATTCGGATTTGAACTAAATTATGATATGCTGACGAAACGCACAATACGGCTTTCTTACATTGTTCACTTTCCCACCCAATGGGCAAGCTAAAAGTATCGTATACATGAACCCAGTTACCTGAATCGCATAAATCGCTCCAAAACGGACTGCCGAGGTTAACGGCTGTATCAGCTATGCAATCACCTTTATATGCCCATATCGAATGATTTGACCAGACTTCGAATAATTTCCTGAAATAGTGGTCCTCTGGCGTGGTTCCGCACGACGGACAATTGCACCAATGGTTTATGAGTATCGGGATACTATCTTCTTCCACACCCCAATCGCACGGTTGACAAGATTTCATTGTGTCTATTCTTGCCCGAATAGAATCGCTATAGAACCTCCAATGCCCCCCGTATATACTACCGACGAATATCGCAATGGAAAGAATTATCATTCTTGTCTTCATCTTTACTCCTCAGGATATTAATGGTTTACATATCCGCTGTTCTGATTATCGGCGCCATACTTGGGCCAAGGGCTTCGAGCTAGACCCGAACTACTACAACGGATCGCATATACACGCGTGCCGTAAACCATATACAAAATGCCCTCCCCTATCACCGGATTATTGTAATGCGGTATATGACCTGGTAAATTCATCATCCACCGAATAGAACCTTCAGGATTCACTGCGGCTAATCTGCCAAAGATACTACCCTCATCTCCTGCAACATAGATAACCCCGTCTGAACCGACCGTAGCAGTATTGCGGATATGGAATGGTATTTCACAACCCCAGCTTTCTGTCCCATCTGGGTTTATAGCCCTTAAAGTATCTATATCGACCCCGCCTTGCCTGATGTAAATCGTGCCGTCCGATCCTATAGAAGGGCAAATTGCCCAGTGAGCCCTCGCATCAAAGGACCACAGCTCCACCCCAGTCGAATCAAATACTCTTGTAGAACCAGCGAAACAACAATAGTAAAATTCCCCTGAAGAACCGACCGCTCCGTGAGAAACACCGCATATAGAATTAAACGATAATATTTCCGTTCCGTCAAGGCCTATTTTATATACTGTATCTACGGCATGAACTCCTGCATATAGAAACCTATCTTTAAATATCGGCACCTTTAACGAATAGTGCCTACTATTCCATAGTTCCGAACCGTTCTTGTCAATGCAGTATAATCTTTTATCAGGCCCGTGCGTGCTAATGTAAATCGAACTGTCCGGGCCTATCGATGCACTACCAACGAATTCAACAGGTCGGCTAAAATGCCATTTCTCGGTGCCGTCCGGGTTAAAGGCGAATAGATTGTGCATACCCGGAACATATATAGTGCCGTCCGGGCCCACTGACGGCGAATTGGGGTCGGGATAAGAACCGGTTCCAGACGGGTTTATAATCTCCCTGTGCCATTTCTCGGTGCCGTCAGGGTTTATGGCGTATAAATAACCGTCGCCGCAAATGGCGTAAATCGTGCCGTCGTAACCGAGAGCAGGGCCGCCGCTAAAACCAGCGCCACCTTTAAACGTCCAGAACGTGTCCCCCTCGGCGGGCTGGGCGAGAGTGTTTAAAGCGTATAAGCATAATCCTATCGCAATAATACGGCTTTTCGGCATTGTTTGCCGTCCTTAGTCCTAACTAAGTAAATACCCGAAGGCAAATTAATACCTGGTGTCCATCCATCGGAACCGTCTAACGCTTCTATCAATTTCCCGGAAATGCTATAAATTTCTACGGGACTATCCGAGATAATCCTGCAGGTCGAGTTA
>QNEE01000237.1 GCA_003645085.1 bacterium
GAATTAAGATATTTTACAGTAGCGACAGTTATACGAATAATGCCGCTATAAACATAGAAGGTGGAAATGGAGGGGCTGGAGGAGATAGCAATGGCGACGGCTCTGACGGTTCACCCGGTTGCAACGGGTCGCCCGGAACCTATAGCCAGAGAGAAATCGGCGCTATGGTCGTTACTACAGACCTTCCGCCGGAAATACCCGACTCGATATGGGTTAATGAAATAAAACGCGCCGCGCCGTATCAAATATCCGTTATACCCGGCGATTCCATATTGATAGCGGCCGGTTATCCGCCGAATCCATATACTATAGATGACACAAAATACCACCTCCTGTTCTTAAGCTGGGACGATGGCGGCGATAGCGCCCATTGGGTTCATCCCGTTACCGACGATACTACTTTTATCGCACACTATACCTATAGTCGCCAGTTTTTCTGTGTGGTAAAAAAGGACCCAATCGTGGATACCGTCGGGACACTTGCCGTCGATGGCTTCGATTATACCGGAGCCGAATCCGATTCCCAGAGCTTCTGGTGGGACGAAGGTTCGGTTCACGACCTATCCGCCAGCGAAGTCGACTCCGTAGATAACACACGCAAATGGCATTTTAACAACTGGTCCGACGGCGGCACGCGGAACCATACGACGGCCCCTATCACTGCACCGGAGACGTTCACGGCATATTATATCGCCCAATTCCCGGTTACGGTGCAAAAAAGCGAACCGGCGGATACTTTTGGGTTTTTTGTGGTCGATGTAGATACCTTCCGAACGACCGCTTCTACTTTCCAGAGGTTCTGGTGGGATTCGGCGAGTTTCCACGGTCTTATGGCCAGCGAGATAGATACTATCGACCTTTTTAATCGATACGAGCTTATAAATTACTCCGATGGTTTCGATACGGCGCATATAACCGCCCCTCTTATCGGACCGACCGATTATATCGCCAATTATAGACGTTATCATCGCTGCGCTATCCGAAAATCGCCGTCGCTAAATACCTACGGTTTTATGGTTATAGACGGCGACACCGTATTAGGCGCAGCGAGCGTAGAACAGGCCCGCTGGTGGGGTCACGGCAGCTCGCACGATGTAACAGCATCGACTCCAGATACGGTCGATTCGGTCGAGATTTACGAGTTCGATATCTGGTCGGATGGTCTTCCACCGAGCCACACAACCGCGGCGATAGATACACCTTGCACTCTGACCGCATACTACAAACACAAATTCAGGGTGATAATACAGAAAGAACCGGTGGCCGACAGCTGCGGCTGGCTCGCGCTCGATTCCGACACGCTGTGGGGCGCCGAGTCTGTTTTCCAAACAAGATGGTGGGAATATGGAAGTCTGCATAATCTCGCTATCTCAACACCGGATTTGTGTGTCGATTCCATATATAATTTTACAGGCTGGTCGGAACCTATTATGGACACCAGTTTCATTGTCAATATACAGGGGGACACAACTTTTATCGCTTTTTATGTGGGCGAGTCGTCAATTATCTCTATCTGGGTTTCGGATACGATTTGGGATATCGACACTTTGGAGATAGCCGAAGTCCGCACTATGACACCCGGAGAACTTATCCGCGTGGCAAATTTATCGAATACCTATATCGACCTCGGACTGGCAATAATAGAATCCGCCGACTGGCTGGCGACAAATTACCAGGGATTCGATAGGTTTTCTCTCCGTGCACGGTTTCAAGAGAGCCAACCGGTAACGTTCTCGCCGAGTAACGATATTCTCGATTATGCCCCTCATATATGGTCATCGGCCACAAAATTCGGCCCGGAGGGTTTCGATATGGGATTTTCCCCGCCGGACACTGTCAATATGTGGCTTCAGTTCTGGGCACCAACAGCGAGCGATACGGCTTACGGAGAGAAAACTATAATATTCAACGTTCTCGCCCGACCGACAGTAAGGTAATTTACCAGTGGGATAAAACTGCTTGCATTACATATTAATAATAAGTATTATTTAAAGTTGCTGATAACCAATAAAGGCTATTAAATAAAATAAACAGCGAAAAGGAGGACAGATGTTAAGGAAAGTTCTGGTTTATTCGGTCTTTGCTCTTCTCACAATCACTACATTCGCAGTTCCCACCACAATGAACTATCAAGCCCGCGTAACGGATATCGCAGGAGTCCCGATTGACGGCACACGCGACATCACGTTCAGTATCTATGAATCTGCCACACCACCCGGTTCGGCTATCTGGTCCGAAACCCATTACAGTGTGAATATTGTCGACGGTTTTTTCTCGGTGCGGCTCGGTGATGCCGGGACACCTCTCGATATCCCGTTCGATAGACAATACTGGATGGAAATTACAATCGGAACCGATGTTCTTTCTCCGCGCGAACCGCTTTCTACTGTCGCATATTCTTTTACTGCCGGTAATGCGGACAGCCTCTGCGGTTATAACATCTGCGATATGGCATGGTATGCGGATTCGATGCTCAAATACCTCGCCGCTCGAGGATATCCAATCGATAGCGCTCTAGCCTGGACACAGATGACGGACTCGCTGCGCTCGATTTTATGGAGTTACGCCATATCCGAAGATACCCTGTATAGCTGGGCCGATTTTCTGGGATATCTTCACGATGAAGTAATGGCTCGCGGCTGGAATATCGACACATTAAATAAGTTCGTTTATTACTTCGATAAGGCGATAGAATTAACCGACAGTATCTACTCGCGTTACCACTGGACAGAAGACTCTCTCTGGGCGTTTTTCGATTATCTCGACAGCTTACGAGCGCTTAATGCGGATTCCATAATAAATTGGTATATAGATAGTCTCGTTACCGAATACCCGCTGGACACGCTCGCGAGTATGTGGAATAATTCCGACCTCGGGTTAGCGGCTTACGGCGATTCCGCAGGTTTAATCGGTCTCGGCGGGATGGTTGGTGGATGGTTCGAGGGGGATTCCGCAGGAATTTACGCCACTAATACCGGCGCCGGCGTTTTATCGGCCTATCTCGACGGCGATGTCTACATCGACGGGAAACTGACCGTTACAGGCCTCGTGGACCCGACCGGCTACAGCTATACTCCGCAAACCGTGAATCCACTATCTGCCGGAATGCCCGGCACCTGGGTCGATGACGTGGGTCAACAATTACATTATTACGATGGAACTACCGATTTCATTGTCGGCGGCGACAACGACTGGACACGGGTCGGCAATCTTCTCTACCCGAACTTCCTCGCCGATAGCGTCGGCATCGGGACGACTACACCGAACTACAAACTCCATGTCGAAGGCGAACCGGAAGACTGGGAAGCCGTCGGTTATTTCCAAAATAACTATGTCGGCACAGAGGACGGAATAGGTATCTACGCCGTGAGCGTTCCTATAGATTATTACGGAATCGGCGTCATCGGCGAAGGTGGTTATATCGGCGTC
>QNEE01000238.1 GCA_003645085.1 bacterium
GATTATGCGAATGCAATTGCCGTTTACGAAAAGCGAGCTGGTTTTACTGGCAGTTATACTCGCCGGCGCAATAGGCGGCACAGGTCTTTGGCTCTTTGCAACCCCGGATAATTCGCGGTTACCCGATATCGGCCCGGAACCTACTTTGGTAATATCCAAAGACGTAGTTGCCGGCGATTCGAGCAGAGAAAAAACTTATGCTACTACAGACCGGACCGAGCGAAGAACCGCGCCTGAACCGGCCGGACCGGTAAATATCAATACTGCCGGTGAAAAGGAATTAACCCGGCTTCGCGGTATAGGGCCGGTTATAGCCGCGAGAATAGTAGAGGACCGCGAAAAAAACGGTTTATATAGAACCGTAGACGATTTACAAAGGGTTAAAGGTATCGGTCCGGCAACCGTTGCCAAAATAAAAGATTCGGCGATAACTGAAAATTAGAAAAAACCGAGATAGATTGGAGGAAAAAGTGAACCGTAGGTCTGGCATTTCGCTACTGGATGTGGTCATTCTTATTCTGATAGTTGGAATTATTGCGGCTATACTTATCCCGAAAACTCGCCTGCAAAAAGCCGAACAATCACTGGTCAAATGCAGGGCGCAAATGATGGCCATCTCCGATGCTATGCTCAAATTCTATACTACGAGAGGAGATACCTCTCTTCTAAATATCGGTGAAACCGGTGAATCGGAGGATACAACCGCCGGCGCCGAAGCGGAAACTACTTCGACAAAGGAAGAACTAAAACCGCACCTTTTCACGGACGATACTACCTTGTTGAGACCATATCTTCCTGAGGAATATTCCTTTACCTGTCCTCTCGACGGCGACCCATACGTCATTATAGTTCGCGATTCGATATTCTATTCTATATCCTGTCCTAACGGGGAACACGGACAGGTTATTAAGGGGCAGGCAACCTGGAATGAATAAAGGGGGAATATCACGGCCAAATTCGACCCGAAAAAACTAATTTCGAGCATTAAAAAACCTAAAAAAGAGGGTTCGGAAACCCAACCGGGATTGACGGTTCCCGAAGGGATGTCGCTAACCCCCAAAAGGGTAGGCCTCGGCATTAGTATCGAACACGACCGTATTATCGCGCTCCAGGCGGATATCTCCCCGAAAGGCGTATTAGTCGAGGTCGTCGATGAGCAGATCTTGCCCCCGGGCGCTCTGGCCGAAGGTGTCGTGAAAGACCTCGCTGGCGTGGTCGATTCTTTCCGCGAATTGAAAAAACGGGCCAAACTATCGGCAGAGGGCGCTGCAATCAACTTGCCGGGACACTTTTATACACTTAAGAAATTCGAAACACCTCCGGGATATTTCTCGAACGAAAACGGAAACCTCGATTGGGAAATGCAACAACATCTTACCGGCTCAATATCCGACTATTGTATTTCTCACGTCGTTGCAGGGCAGGGGGAAAAGGGGGAAAATAACGTGGTGGTTGCCGCTCGTCTGGCACCATTGGACGAAAGAGCCGGATTATTGTTGAATTTTGGCCTTTCTGTATATGCCGTCGAACCGGGAATTTTATCCATCAATAACGGATTGGCAGCGGCTTTCGGCGATTTGCCCGATGAGAGAGTTCTATTAGTAGATATATCCGCCCCGTATTGCACGTTTGCGCTTCTGATTAACGGTGTATTTATGCCGGGAGGAGTTTTCTATACACCACACGATTTGGTTTCCGGGCACCCGGAAAACGCAATACAGGAACTCGCCCAGGACCTGGAAGCGTCGTTTAATTCTTTCTACGCTATCGAAGGTTATTCTATGACCGGACGCAGACCCGGGTTGATGGTTGTCGCCGGGCGGTTCGCGGATGCGAATGTAGCCGATAAATTGGCTGCAGTATCGGGTATACCCGTTTTTAAAGGCGACCTATTCGCCGGGGGATTAGTTAAGTCGAAACTCAAAAACACCGGTATACCGTGGCAGAGATTGGTTAAACCGTTAGGTCTCGCGTTGAGGGCGCCCAATGTCTAAATTTTTAGTTACAAATCTTATAAGAGAAGAATTTTTGGCCGCCGAACCGGTCGCGGAGGTCGTCAAGGCTCGCGGAAGGGGTAAAAAACTCTATGTCGCTGTAGCTATGGCTTTACTGGTTATTGCGATGACGTTGGGTGGATATGTCATATTAACCAAATTCGTGATTAAGGAACCCGAATTAGTTGCCAGACCGAATAAACCGGCTACCCCCGTAGAACCGAGACCTGCCGATACAACTAAACCTAGACCACCAACTCCTACACCCCGAAAACCGGTTGTCTCGACAGGTTTGAAACAGATACCTTGGATAGGCGCTGTCGGCGAATTGCTCAGTAAAATACCGAAAGTCAAAGGGGAGCTTTATTCTATCGCTACCGGACCCGAAGGTGTCGTCATTTTCAGCGGAGTCGTCCCCGGCGAGAATACAGATGTCAATGCCGGAGAGACCCTTTTCCCGGATGCAAACCTGAAGAACATTAAGGTGTTGTCGGTAAAGCCGGTTACGGGCGGCGTAAAATATGTAGCCACCGGGGAGTTAATTCCGATAAAAAAAATCGATTTCGACCCGGAACCGGTGCCTCCATACAGCCGTGGACAGGTTCTTCGCGAACTCGATTCGATGGCGATATCCTCCGGATTGACCGAAGTAGAAACCGAAGCTGTAGGCAGCGAAGAGATATCGGGCGGAAGCAGATATCTTATTGCCATAAGAGGAGTGGGCGAACTCGTGAAGGTCTCGCGTTTTGTTTCCGAAGCGGAGAATAGCGGCTGGATGTTAGAGATAAGTAATTTTTCGCTCGATGGCGTTTCCGGCGGCCCTATCGAAGAGAATAGAATTAAAATGGGACTTATTTTCAGAATCTACAACCTTCCTAAAATTGCCCCTGTCAATGCGAATATAACCGCCGGGACTACATCTACTGAAACCGCCTCTTGATGAACCTCCGGTCCGTTACACTTTTTTTTATATTAATAACCTGTGTTTCTTTGATTCACGGACAGGACGAGGAATCGGTATCGAAACTGGATACCCGCGCCTACCCTGAAGAAAGCGCTATTCTACTCGACGGTTTCCCGATAAGCGGTGTCGGGTCGTTTGCCTCGCCGCAAAAGCCGGTATTACTGAATCCCGCCGCGATTCCCGCGGTGCCACAAACACAAATCGCGTTCGACCACCAGAGGTTTTTCTGGGGTATCGGCGACCCGCTTTATTCGAGCAGTTTCCTGTATGCCCACCATTTCATTAACCGCGGACTGGGAATTTCGTTCGGTTATTTTGGCTCGGAAATGCTGGCAACCCAGACCGTTGCAGTCCATTACGGCCAGCGTATTTCGCCGGCCAGAAACCCTATCGTCGAAACTATGAGATTGGGATTATTCGGTGGTGCCACAGCAAGATTGCGAAGACGCGGTTTTATCGAATC
>QNEE01000239.1 GCA_003645085.1 bacterium
GCGGACATCTCGGTTACAGCAATGACCTCGTCGCCTTTTGGCTCGTGCCAGTGGGGATTCTCTTCTATCGCTTTCTTTATCCGCTTCAGTTCCCGTCCCGCGCTTTTCAGCACGCCCTTTGCAGCAGCGGCCTGGGTCATCTTTCCGGCATCTCCGCCGGATAACGGCTTCAGGATGAGCGTGTAGATTTGCGGCTCTATATTGTCATCCCAGAGGTCTTTTATAATCTCGTAGAACTCTCGCACGAGTTCCGGCCTCTCGGTTATTTTGGCCTTTCTCGCCTGCCGTAAAATCGGGACGAGCTTATCGAACCTATTTTTTAGTTGATGGTCATCCGGCAAGTTCCTGACGAGCTTGTTATCGAACGGGAACTTCAGATGCCTCATATACATCACGGCTATATTCAGCAACGCTATGAGTTGCTCCTTCTTTGAGCTTAATTCTAACTTCGCGATATCCTCACACGACTTGAGCGAAACGTCGAACAGCGTCAAGGTGAACGGAATCGAACCGGGGAACCGCTTCGGCACGAATGATATATCATTGGCGTCGCAGATGATGTTATTTAGAACGTGCGGCTTCGTGTTATTATCTTCACCGCTTAAAGCGTGTCCCGCCTCGTGATAGGCGAGACCGAGCAGTATAGAGAAGACGAGTTCTTCCGGCGCTTTTTTGACGAACACTTCGCCTAAAAACTCCGATAACGACCAGTGTGTCATAGGCAAATGCATCTCCCTCTCCGGTTCGTAAGCGAACGCCGGTCTCGGGGAATCGGCGAGTGGAACATCGAGACCGATGACCCTATGGACGTAATATCTTATAACTTCCATAAAGTCGACATCTTCTTTCATATCGATCACCTCCTTTTTGAGAAAGGGCGGGAACGTTGTCCCGCCCTCATGTTTTGATTTTCACCACGATGCCGGTGGCTTGCTGGATTCTCTTTGCAGCCAGTTCTCTGGTCTGCGGGTCTGGGATGGCATTGAGAATATGTTCCTCGATGCCTATCGAATATCTCTCACGCCTGTGCGCTCGCAGCGCCGCCGTCCAGATGGCATCGGCTACCGAGGAATATCCGACATCGTAACCCAACGGGTCTTTGCCGTCCGACAGAGCGAGAAACAAATCCGTTCCGAGCTTATAAGACACGCAATCGTCCAATATATTCCCGTTCCCGGAGAGTTCTTTATACGCGGGTTTCGCCGTGACTATCGCTCGGAGGATTTTCTCTATCTTGTTTCGGTCTCTCTCGTAGCCGAGATATACTGTTGCCATCCGTCTCGTCTCCGCGTTGGAGAGCCTCTTCACGTCGTCGGTCAGGTAGCGCTCCTGAATCGGGTTCATCGTCAGAATAAAACACGTCTCCGAGAAGTCTACGTCTCTTATCTCTTCGCCGTCGTCGGTCATAATCGGCTGCGGACTCTGGATATGATAGACCCTGTTGTCGTCGGTGAATATCCTGTAAAACTCGCGTCTGGTTTCGTCTGACAGAGTATTGTATTCTTCGATGACTACGAGAAGCCTGATATTAGTATCTTTTGCCTTTCTGACGGCTTTGAGTAAGAACCCCTCGAGCAGAAACGTCCCCGACGGGTCGAAGTCGTCGCGCTCGAATAATCTATCTCCGCCGAGTCTCGCGGAGGCGTCGATTACGAATGTTCCCCAGCCTTTCTCAACGAGCTTCGCACCAACGTATTTCGCTAATGCGGACTTACCGGAACCGGTCGGGCCGACGAGGGCAATCGCGGGGACACCCTCGTATATCCTCTGGAGCAGACTTTCATAAACAATTTCGTCGGGGATGAAGTTCTCCGGCGGCTTAATAATAAATTCCGCTGGAATTTCAGTATTATCACTCCCCGGAGCGAGTTTCAGAAACAACGCTTTCCCTTTGGGTGTAACGGCGTGCTGCTGTAACATATACGGTTCGAGTTCGACGACGAGAGGTGGCTGCGTGTGTTCCAGCTTCGGCTCTATCGGTTCCTCCGCGACCCTTAACGCCAGCTTTTCGAGCTTTTCGCGGAACTCTTCCGTCTGGCAATACTGGTCGACCTCTATAACGTCCTCCAGAATATCGCTGATTTCCTCCTGCGGCAAAAGCTCGCGTGAGCAGAACTTATCTTCGACGTTCTCGATACACCCCCAGAGATACCAGATATCGCTTCCGTCCAGCTGAAAGTGAAACTCCACCGTAACGGCGTAATCCTGTCCGGTTAGAGTCACGTTCGCTCTCGGCAGGACGACCGCCTTGAGTTGCTCGTCAGTCATCTCTATCACCTCCCGATTTCTGTGATAGCCTCCGCTCGAACCTCGGTATCTTCACCACGGCGGGATACGGATAGCCATAAGCTTGGACTATTCCGAGACCGAGGGTCTTCTTGAGAGGCGGTCGCAGGATAATAGAGCGGCAGTCGGCAAGTAATGGCGCTTGCTCCGCGAGTATTCTCATATCCGGTCTGTTCAGGTGAAAGCTGAATACGGTGTGAACCTGACCGAACACGCCGGGGGGCAGGTAGGATGGGGATTGAGTCGCCAGAAACAGCGTAACACCGAACTTTCGGCATTCTTGGATAAAGTGCGCCACACGGTCTCCGGTGGTTCTTATGAAGTGCTGCGCCTCGTCTATGATGACGCAGAACCTTCGTTCCCTCTTCTGGTGCGCGGCGCGTTTTCCGAGTTTCTGGAGTCTCTCCAATATCATCCTGACGAACAGCCCCTGATAGTAGTCGCTCATGTCGAACGTGTTGACTAACACGGTCTTTCCGAGCGTCATATCGGTTAAGAGTCTCCCAATCAGGGGTGGTGCGGAGCTGTCCACATAACGCGCCAGTATTCTCGCCTGTCTGGATACGGCGTCTATGGTGGCGTCCCCCGCGATACCCTTCGTAATGGATTTCTTTGGGTCTTTGGGGTCTTTGATTTTTCGCCTGCGCAGTTTGAGAATATCGGAGTTCAGGTCGTAACCGGCGAGTATCTCGATATATCTCTTCGGTTTTCGGTTTATCACGTAGCGCCATAGGTCTCGCATAGCGGTCGAAAGCTCGAACTGGTCGGCTATGTCCGTGAGCGTCAATTCTTCGGGGGAAAGCTCGAGCCTCTTGTCGTAGCCGTAAGCGACGACTCTCTCGTCTGCCAATGCGAGCAGTCCCTTCGTCCCGCCGTCGTTCGGGTTATCGAGTCCCAAATCGGGGTGGCCGAAGACGAGCATGGGGATGGGCTTCTCGCGCTCGAGATTCGCCGCGACGAGTTCTTTTAATAAATTCGTCTTTCCGGTTCCGTTCTTGCCGAACAGCGCTATATGTCGCTTCAGCGGCAGTGCGAACGGGACATTTGTAGCATGACACCCGCTCGCCACAGAACCTATAACCACACCGTCGTGTATCGACGGATATAGCGCGGCTATATCC
>QNEE01000240.1 GCA_003645085.1 bacterium
GACCTTCACGTTCGATTTATGTGATATAATAACAGTATCGGGCGGAGATATAGTTGACATCTGCGTTCATTCTGAGGATATGCCTGATTATTGCGCCCCGAACGTTCTCGACAGCTGCTGGAGTTTCAGTATCGAGGCAGGCGGACCTGTGGCTGAGATTATTCGTCCGGCCGAGGGGATAATCACGAGCTGCGACCCTCAGGATATAGTTCTTTCGATAACAGACAGCAACGGAGTCGACGAGTCGACCATCGAGCTTGTCGTGAACGGGACGGCTTACGATTTAACCGCTGCGGAGCTTTCGTGGTCGGCGCCGACATTGACCTTTAGCGGTGGCGCGGGGTTTTTCGCGCACGGTTCGACTGTTACGGTCGAGTTGACTTCCGCAGACGACCTTCTCGGCAATCCGCTTTCGACGCCGCTTTCGTGGAGCTTCGTTGTGGATTACGAGCCGCCGGATGTAACGGGGATAACTCCGCCCGACGGTGTTCCGGTGGACGATACGAGCCCGCTTATTTCGCTTACTGCCACCGACGTTCCGGCGGGGGTCGATTTCAACAGCGCTGTTCTGGATGTTCCCGGCTACGGCGCTTTTGTGCCGACCGACCCGGCGCTTTACTGGATAGGGGACATTCTCTATTTCGACCCTGACAGCGCGGGTATAACCTGGTCTGGCGGCGACACGACGCTTCTCTGCCTCGCTCTCGCCGATTTGCCGGATACCGCCGGTTATTGCGCCGCCAACGATAGCAGTTATTGCTGGCTTCTTATAATATCCAGCGGCGGCCCGATAGCGAATATAATCGAGCCGCTGGAAGACACATACAGCGCCTGCAGTTTGCAGAGCATAATCATAACTATCACGGACACGAACGGCATCGACGACGCCACTATCGAGCTTCTTGTGAACGGTGTTTCCTACACTGTCGGTGCGCCGGAACTGAGCTGGACCGAGCCGACTCTGGAGTGGACGCCGGATACCGTCTGGGCGAGCGGGCCTGTTCATATCGAGCTTATTTCGGCGGACGACAGTCTCGGCAATGCACTCGAGAACCCGCTCGACTGGTGGTTCGTTATGGACCTCGAGCCGCCTTATTTCTGGGGTGAGATTCCCGGCGACGGCGCTGTAATCGACGACCCGACGCCGGATATCTCGGTGCGTATCGCCGACACCCTCGCCGGTCTCGCGGACAGCTGTCTCTGGATGACGCTCGACGACACGCTCTATTACGAGGTAGGCGACCCGGGCATAGGTTGGGACAGCGAGTTGTGGGAGTTCTCTACCGAAGACGCCGGACTTTCGTTTGTGGGTGGGGACGTTGTCGATGTCTGTGTTCATGCTTGCGACGCCCCGGATTATTGTCCTCCGAACGAGTCTCTTTTCTGCTGGAGTTTTTCTGTGGCGACCGGCGGCCCTGTGGCGACGATAATCGAGCCTCTGGATGGCACTGTCAGCGCGTGCAGCCTGCAGCAGATAATTGTGGATATAGCCGACAGCAACGGGGTCGACAGCACCACTATCGAGATAGAGATTGACGGCGTTAGTTTCACATTGCCGGATAGCCGATTGAGCTGGGCCGAACCGAGGCTGACATTCACTCCGGACACGGTGTGGAACGACGGCCCGATAACGGTTAGGCTTATCTCCGCGAGCGACGTTCTTGGCAACGCTCTCGAAGGTTCGCCGATTGTGTGGACGTTCACTATCGATTTGACGCCGCCTTACTACGCGAGTTTTGTTCCGGGCGACGGCGATTCGACTTTAGACTGGCAGCAGCCGGTTTCGGCGGAGGTTTTCGACGACATTCTCGGAGTGGATGCCGCCACGCTCGGGTTCACTATCGACGGGATTTACCGGTCTTCCGGGCCGCTGATATTCGATATCTCGGACGCGGGGGTCGATTGGACAGCACCTGTGTTTAGTTTCGACCCGGCATCGGTCGATGAAACGGCGCTCGGGATTACATACCCGCCGGGGGATGTGTCCGGGCCGGGTGTCTATTTCCCAGAGTTGGAGATAGTAGAGATAACCGTCTCCGCTTTCGACAACGAACCGGATTACTGCGACGCGAACGGCTCGGATTCGAGCTGGAGCTTCTTTATCCCCGATGACGACACGCTCGGGCCGACTATCTACGGGTTCGGGCCGGACTACGAGAGCACTCAGACCGATGTCTATCTCGAGGCGCGGATTGGCGACCCCAGCGGGGTTCACTCCGCAGAGGTTATCTGGGACGACGACGGCGAGGTCGATACCGACTACGAAGCGATTGTCCCGATGGACAGCGTTCCGACTACCTACGAAGCCGGCGACAACAGCTGGCTCTGGCGGACGACGGTTCCGGTCGGGAACTTCACCAGCCCGGAAAATATCTACTATCGTGTAACCGCCTACGACGCCGATTACGATTTTCTCCGCGAGGGCGACCGGACTGTCTCCAGCGCGGACAGTGTCTGCCCGGTTCTCGGCGGGCCTGTGGCGACCTACGTTACTCCACAGCCGGGAGAGATAACCGCCTGCGCCGACCAGATAGTAATTATCAGCCTGACCGACCCGGACGGTGTCGACCCGGCGCCGATGGTTCTGGTAATCGGCGGTCAGACTATAACCTGGCCGGACAGCCGACTCTCCTACGACCCTGTCGCGGGCGAGTTGACATTCGACCCCGGTGCGGATATCTGGACGAACGAGCAGACAATTACGGTATTTTTAACTCTGGCCGAGGACAGCCTCGGCAACCCGATGTGGGATACGCTCGAATACAGCTTCCGGGCGGATTTGGAACCCCCGGCTTACGCGAACAACTACCCGCCGGACTGGGCTATGATACGCAATACCCAGACTGAAGTCTATGTGGAAATAACGGACAACCTCGCGGGGGTGCGCAATAGCGAAGTCAGAATGGACATCTACGGGGAAAGCTACGATTTAAGCTCGTCCGCGCTCGATTTCAACAGCGGCGTTCTGACGTTCTACCCGAGTGCCGCGAATATCGAGTTCACCGCCGGAGATACCGTCTGCGCAACCGTTTACGCCGGCGATAACCCCGATTTGTGCGAGCCGAACCGAAGCGAGTTCGAGTGGTGTTTCCTGATGGAACCGAAAATAACCTGCTACGAATACCCGAACCCATTCACACCCAACGGCGACGATATCAACGATTTCGCGGTTTTCGACTACCCGCTGATGTTCTCTGGCGAAGCCGAACTGATGGTGTTCGATGTCCGAAATAGACTGGTCTATCAGAACGTTATCGGACCGGTAAGCGATTTCACCGATATCGACAGCCGCAAATGGCACGGAACAGACAACGAAGGCAATAAACTCAGACCGGGACTATATCTATACATCATCAAAAAAGACGGCGAAATAGTGTGCAACGGAACTATCGTCCTGCATAGATAA
>QNEE01000241.1 GCA_003645085.1 bacterium
GTCCCGATTGAGATAAGCCTGTTGGATAGAATATTATCTCCGCTCGGCGAGGCGCTACTATCCGCGAACACTATCGATATTAGCAGCGTCGAACTCGAAGTGAACGATTCTATCTATAACATAAGTCTAATCGGCCCTCTTACATTCGACACGGATTCGGGTTTGCTTACGTTCACTCCCGAACCGAGTTGGAAGGATAATATTATAAACTGGACGCTAAACGCCTCGGATACGGCTGGCAACCCGCTCGACGAGCCGCTTTCCGGTTCGTTCGAGATAGATAGAGATACTCTCGGCCCGGTTGCGCGTCTCATAGAGCCGCCTGTCGGCTTCTGCGCGGATACGTCGCAGCCTATCGTAATCTCGCTTTCGGATTCGGTATCGTCTTGCTTCGGCGACAGGACCGACCCGGCAAGCATAGTCGAAAGCAGCATCACGCTTGTAATCGACGGCGAGAACTACGACCCGACCGACCCGGAACTCGAATGGAACGCCATTTCCGGCGTTTTAACTTTCTCGCCCGAACCTCGCTGGCTACACGGCTTTGTGGAATACGAGCTTTCGGGAGTAATCGACGATTGGGGCAACACCATCCTCGAACCAGTTACGGGGTATTTCTATGTCGATATTGACAGCTTACCACCGTTCGCATCTGTCGTTGAGCCGCCTGACGGTTTCTGTGCGGACACTTCTCAAGCAATCGTTATCTCGCTTTCGGACTCTGTCTCATCGTGTTTTGGCGACCGCGTCGACCCAACCGAACTCGAAGAAAGCACGATAGCTATAACCGTCGATGGTCTGGATTACACGCTCGGCGACCCCGAGTTAACCTGGGACTCATTCACCGGGACGTTGACCTTCGCGCCGATTCCCCGCTGGATACACAGCGGTGTATCGTATTCTCTTGTCGACGTGCGCGACAAATGGGGCAATGTCTTACCGTATTCGATTTCCGGCTGGTTCGATGTCTCGATAGATTCTATCGGCCCAGTGGCATCGCTGATTTGGCCGGAAAGCCTGTGTGTCGATACGACTTATTATATCTCGATAGCACTCTACGATTCGGTTAGCACGTGCGAGGGGGATTATACCGACCCGGAGAAAATTGTGCCATCGACAATCGAACTCGAGGTCGACGGAATCCCTTACGATTTGTCGTCCCCTCTGCTCGGTTTCGATAATGTTCACGGCAAACTGACATTCACCGCCGACCCGCGCTGGATTAAATCCCCCGTGGAGTTCGAGCTTCTCTCAGCCGAGGACGACTGGGGCAACCCAATCGAAACACCGCTTTCGGGCAGCTTCGACGCCGTGATAGATTTCGCGGGGCCGGAAGCCGCGCTATTGTCGCCGACCGAAGCGTGGGTCGATACGACCGAGCCGATAGTTATCGGCCTTTCGGACTATGTGCCGGGCTGCGCCGAGAACTGGCTCGACCCGTGGAATATCGACGTTTCGAGTATTATTCTCCGAGTCGACGAGGTCGATTATACAACTTCGGAGCCACAGTTGAGTTACGTTCCCGACTCGGCGCAGCTCGTTTTCACGCCCGACCCGCCCTACCGCGACCTCCGAGTCGGCTATGAACTGACCGCTGCCGAAGATGTCTGGGGTAACCTACTTGCAACGCCGATTTTGGGCGAGTTCAACGCCCGGATAAACATAACCGGCGCGGCTTTAGATGCCTTCGATTCGCTCTATATCACTATCGAGAACGTCCCGGACGCGGCGTTCACCGGCAACCCGACAACACGGCGCAACAATCTGCTCGACTACGTCGATCAGGCTCGAAACCGCTACGAATCCGGCAACACTAACGGCGCTCTGAACAAGCTCGACGACGTCCTGAAGCGCGTGGACGGCGGTTTCGAGGGCAACCCGGACAACGACTGGATAGTCGACCCGGACGAAGCCGCCGGGGTTTATGCCCGTTTGCTGCGGGTTTATAGCTTGCTTCTTCTGGAACCGCTCGCCGACCCCGCGACAGTCGACGGCGAACTGGTCTATGAGATAGCTTACGCAATCACGGAACTTTCGCCCGCCGATTTCGACCGGAAGCCCATCGACAGAACGCGGACGATGCTCGACGACCTGGAAAAGGCTCTCGACCGCTATCTCTCCGGCAATCTGAACAGCGCTCTAAACAAGTTGGACGAAGTTATCAAGCGCACCGACGGCATCGCCGACGGCGGCTCTGAAACGAACGATTGGATAGTTACGGCTGAAGGCCAGGACGCGGTATATCACCCGCTCGACGCTCTCGCCGGGCGCTGGATACTGTCTCCGCTGACATCGCCCGATAGCTGGTATGATGATGAAGCCCTATCGATTGCGCAGACAATTATCGATATGGATTGGTCGTTATTCGACAGAAAATCCCTCGACCGGAAGCGCGATTTGGTGGACGAGCTTGTCAAGACGACTAAAAAACTCGACACCGACAATACCAATCAAGCGCTAAATAAGCTCGAAGAGGTTCTCAAGCGTTGCGACGGCCCAGTCGGAAGACCGGAAGGCAACGATTGGGTGGTCGATACGACTACCGCACTTTCTCTGTGGGAGCAGACGATGGGCTTTTACGGCAACATTCTACTTATACCTTTTGCGGATGTAACCGAACCGCTCGAGGTTGGGTGCGCCGAACTCGCCGATTCCATCGTCGCAAGGACATGGCCCGACTTCGATAAGAATCCCGCGAAACGCAAGCGCGATCTGATAGACGAGATGGAAAAGGTCCTCGATAAAATCCAGTCCTCGAATTACACTCAGGCGCGCAACAAGCTCCAGAACAACGTAATGAAACGGTTAGACGGGTTTTACGGCGGCAGTTCCGGCAACGATTGGATAGTGACCGTCGAAGGCCAGGCAGCTACATACCCGATTGCCGAAGAGCTTTATATCGCTCTCGGATTGGCGAAACGGCTCGTCGAGTCCGAACGTTTGCCCGACGAGTTCGCGCTCCACCAGTGCCACCCGAACCCGTTCAATCCGGTGACCGCAATCGAATACGACCTCCCGACGGACTGCCATGTCAAGCTCGAAGTTTTCGACATTCTCGGCCACCGGGTGAACATTATTATCGATGAGGAGCAGTCCGCCGGTTACAAGACCGCTCTCTGGGACGCCCGTTGCTGTGAGATTCCGAGTGGAGTTTACCTCTATCGCCTGATTGCAGGGGATTTCGAGGAAACGAAGCGGATGGTGCTGGTAAAATAGTTTTTTAGGGCCTTCGAGGAATAAACTGAACCCCGTTTAGAAAGAGACGGGGTTTCTAATTCTTGGTTATAGGCTATAAGTTCTTTATTAAGATAGAGTTACGCTATTACGTCTTACCAAACCGTTTATTATTCGATGAAAAAGCGTTTA
>QNEE01000242.1 GCA_003645085.1 bacterium
AGGCGCTGAAAAAAGCAAAAATAGCTGAAAAGCCCATAACCGAACGGTTTCGCGTGGTTCTGCCATACAGTATTCACAGCGATTTCGAGAGGGAGTTGCGCAAAGCGGGTGGAGAGATAATAACCGCCGAATACGGCGATAAAGTCGAGCTGGTCTATGATACTCCAGTTGCCCAAAAAGCAATACTCGAAGAGCAACTGGCGAATATCTCGCGGGGGGAGATTAAGGTAGAAAGAATAAATTTAGAATAAGGAATAATCCAATGTACTGGTTTTATCACGAGCATAATTTATTAAATAAAATTAGAACCAATTATCATAATCTCAATAAAGAAATCTCTGAATTCAAAAGGGGCGAATACGACCGTTTTAAACAAGAATTATTAAATATAAAAGGGAAAACTGAAAATGCTTGTGCAAAAAAAGTAAGAGTTTTGAACAGGTATTATAAGGAGGTTGATAGTTTCGTATCCGGTCATAATATCACTTCTCAATCTAAATTCCGGCCGACGGTTTTAGAAGAATTCGTTGGATATTTATTCAAAGATATACCGGAGTTGGATAAGCTTGGCTTGGGTTTTTTCAATAAAAACGTTTTTGCGGGATTAAAAATCGATTCGACCGGACATATAATAATCCAAACCAAAGATGTCGATTTTTGTATCGGGAAAAAATTTGCTATAAAGATTAACGGCGAAAAAAACGAGTTAATAATACCGATAGCCGCAATCGAATGTAAAACATATCTGGATAATACGATGTTTAACGAAGCCCAGTTTTCGGCACAGAAATTGAAAAGCGGAACGCCGGGTGTTAAGGTATATATTTTGGCAGAGAGAAACGAAGTCGGATTAGATAAGTTGCCGACTCGATCTCCTGTGGATGAAATCTTCATTATTCGGCAGGATGGTGAAAAGATTGACGAATCTGTTGTTTATGACTTTTTTAAAGAAGTGCATAAAGCTATTAAGGGGGCAATAATAAAAGAGGAAATAAAACTCCCGGGTCGTTTATTGAATTATAAAATGTAAATAAGAACGCTGTAAATCGGGGGCAAGAAAACATGGTTTCAAGACTCGCTAAAATAGACTTAAATAAAGAACGTAAGGTTAAAGATAGGAAGAAAAAGGAACTTTTACGCGGCGGGACTAAATTTGCTAAAGAAGATATCGAATTAGAGCAAGAACCCGATTTAGGCGGATTGACCGATACTATTATTTGCGGCGATTGTTTCGATATTTTACAAAAGATACCCGATAATTCCATAGATATAATTATTACTTCGCCCCCTTATAATTTCGGTTTGGATTATAGAGATGATGATAAAAACGACGCGGTTAATTGGGATGAATACTTCTTGAAATTAAAGAAGGTCTGGGAGCTATCTTACCGAGTGTTAAAACCCGGCGGGCGGATTTGTGTTAACGTCCAACCTCTTTTTTCCGATTATATACCTACTCATCATATCATCTCCAGGCAGTTGTTGGATATTGGATTTCTCTGGAAAGGCGAAATTTTATGGGAGAAGCATAACTATAATTGTAAATATACTGCGTGGGGTAGCTGGAAAAGCCCGAGTATGCCATATTTGAAGTATACATGGGAATTTGTCGAAATTTTTTGTAAAGGCTCTCATAAAAAAGCAGGTAAGAAGGAAAATATCGATATAAGCGGAGATGAGTTTAAAGAATGGGTTTACGCTAAATGGTCTATCGCTCCTGAGAGAAATATGAAAAAATACAATCATCCAGCGATGTTTCCTGAAGAATTAGTAAAGAGGCTTTTGAAACTCTTCAGCTATAAAACCGATATTGTTCTTGACCCCTTTAACGGTGTTGGGACAACGACTTTAGTCAGCCATAAACTCGGCAGACGATATATAGGCATAGATATTTCAGAAGAATATTGCGCAGTTGCGAAAGAACGTATAGATATATATAGTCGACAATTAACATTAAAATACTGATATGGAGAAGCGATATGCCAGTCGGAAAAGAAGTGGATTCGTCAGATTTTGAAAACGAGGTTACCGGCGCCGACTGCCCGGTGGTTGTGGACTTCTGGGCACCGGACTGCGCGCCCTGCCTGATGATAGAACCGGTGCTGACATCCGTCGGTTCTAAATACGAGGGCAGCGTTAAAATCGTATCTGTCAATGTTCAAAAATCGCGGGACCTGGCGCTACGGTTCGGGGTGCGCAGTATCCCGACATTGCTGTTTTTCAGCGGCGACAGGGTCGTAGCTCAGGCTATAGGCAATGTGGGTGAAAAAGAAATACTCTCCAAACTCTCGCTAATCATATAGATGAAATATCGCTCCTGGATATTTGTCCTTTTTGTTCTTATTTTCGCCGGATGTGGCTCGCGAACACATCGGGAAAATAACGATAATGTTAGGGCCTTCCCGGATTTCAAAAACGAGACTATCGACGGCAAGAAATACTCGCGGAAAGAAATATCGAGAGGTCCCGCGGTTGTTTCGTTTCTGGTTAGCTGGTGTCTAACCTGCGGATACGAGCTTGTAGCGCTCGAGGAAATCCGCGAGGAATTCGAGTCGAAAGAACTGCCCGTAATTATATTTACCTACGAGGACCCCGGCAAATTCGACGCGATTAAGGATTCGCTTAAAATCAATATACCGGTCATCCACGCCGATAGCTCGATGTTCGCGGCGCTAGAAATAGACGCTATCCCGACGAGAATCCTCCTACTCGATGGGTTCGAGGTTAAACGAATCGTAGGCGCGCCGAACCACGAAGAAAATGCGTTTCGAGCCACTATTCGGGAAAAACTCGGATTGCCTCATGAATCTTGATAAAGCCAATCTGCGAACAACCTTTTAACAAATAAGGCTTTGTATGAACGACAACAGATACGATACAATAATAATCGGCGCCGGCCCCGGCGGGATGACCGCCGCTATTTACTCCGCGAGAGAGAAACTCAAAACGTTGATACTAGAAAAAGGCATCTGCGGCGGGCTGGTCGCTACAACCCATCTTATCGAGAATTTCCCCGGTTTCCCCGACGGCGTCGGGGGCGCCGAGTTGATGGAGAAATTCTCCAAACAGGCTAAAAGGTTCGGCGCAGAGGAACACAGGTTCGAGGAGGTTACGGAAATCGGACTCTCAGAAAACGGCGATTTTATGGTCCGAACCGTAAGCGCAGAATACTCTGCCCCAACGATTATTCTTGCCACCGGTAGCGTTCCAAAAATCCTCGGTATCCCGGGCGAAAAGGAACTCCGAGGCAGAGGTGTTTCTTATTGCGCGGTTTGCGACGGGCTTTTTTTCGAGGGCCTCGATGTCGCGGTAATCGGTTGCGGAAACTCCGGCCTTCAGGAGGGCGAAGGTTTGTTGAAGAT
>QNEE01000243.1 GCA_003645085.1 bacterium
ACATTCGCTTTCGCGCTATTTTTATGACCCTTTCGATAGTCTCTTCGACCGAGTCTTTCGAATTATCTATCAAAACGGCGTCTTCCGCCGGCTTGAGCGGGCTGTCCTCGCGCGTCGAATCCATTCGGTCCCGGCGTTCGATTTCTTTTTCGAGAGCGTCGATATCGTATTCGATTTTAGCGTTTCGGAGTTGTCCGGCGCGCCTTTCTGCGCGGACTCTCGAACTCGCCGTAAGGAAAATCTTCAATTCGGCATCGGGCAGCACGACTGTGCCGATATCGCGGCCTTCCATTACAACTCCTCCGCCTGCGGCCATTTCCCGTTGCCGTTTAACCATCTCGCGGCGAACTTCCGGGTGTGCACAGACCTCCGAAACGCGAGCATCGACCTCCGGTGCGCGAATATCGGTCGAGATGTTACGGTGCCCGATATAGGTTTTCCCGTTTGCCAGTCGTATATCCAAATCGCCGAGCCGTGCTGCCAGTGCGTTTGCGTCATCCGGCGCGATATTTTCTTCGATACTAACAAGCGTTAAAGCCCGATACATCGCGCCGGTATCGATATATATATATCCCAATCGCTCGGCGAGGAGCCGCGCTATTGTTGATTTTCCCGCTCCCGCGGGGCCATCGATAGCTACCCGTATTTTTGGCATAGCGGGGTATAAACCTACCCTTTTCAGGGTTAAACTATCCTGAACAGTATCGAGAAAGCGCAAATATAAAGCGATAAGAACATTTGTCAAGTGAAGAAATGAGTTGGTTGTGCTGTCCGGCTGGCACGCTCCGTGCGAGGTCCTCATAAGGAATATCGGAAACGCCATATCGGACGCACGGATTCCTCACCCCGCCGGGACCTTTCCATCGCGCCAGCCGTTTTGGATTGCCAGAACATAAGGCGGGTAAAGAACAGTTGGAAGGGCTATAATTTGCGTTTTAGCACAGGATAGTGTTATCATTTAAATTGTGTATTTATAGTGCGTTTTTTGGTAAATCTAGATTATTTAGCTTGACTTATTTTCGAGGTATATTATTTTGATAGAAATAAAGATAGCGACGAAAGGAGGGAAATGGACGAGCAATATACGTTCACCCAGCAGGAAATCGACGATGGTAAAGGGTTAGCCGGTCTGGCTTATATAACCTGGATAGGGTTACTAATCGCCTTTCTTGTTGGAAAGGAAAACAGATTTACCAGATATCACATTCAGCAAGCGTTGGTTTTATTAATCGCTTTCTTGCTGGTTCCCATTCCGGTTATCGGTTGGATATGGGGTATATTCTGCCTCGTGCTCTGGGTTATGGGGTTAATTAATGGTTTCAGCGGGAATGCGAAACCTCTATTTCTTATCGGTCCTATCGGGTTTAAGTTCAATATTCTAGAGCCCGACGATACTCGTTCGGCACAACAATCGCAAACTCAACCGACTCCGCCGGCGCCGCCTCAGACTGGAACTCGGCAAGAACCGCCGCCACCACCTCCACCGCCCTCTACCGAGGAGCAGCAAGCACCGCCCGATACTCAAGGCTAGGAAAATAAAATATATGTTCTCGAAAACCCGTCGTCTGGCGGGTTTTACTTTTATAAAACGAGTCTATAGGATAAATGGCTATTCAAATAGGATTCTCTGAAACGGAGAGCGTTGGAATATATTCTAATATCTTATCGAGAAGTCTATCGATTCCCGTGCCGATTTTTGCGCTGACAAAAACGACCTCTGGCCCGGAATATCTACGGGTTAATTCGGCATAAGCAGTATCGTCTATCAGGTCGGTTTTATTCAGAACAAGCAATCGTCTGCGACCATCGATTTCCATTCTTTCGAGCTCTGCGGAGACGACCTCGAGATGGTCCCGAAGAGCTGGATGGCTTGCGTCCGCTACAATGATAATAATATCGGCTTCGCCGGCCTCGGCAAGTGTGCTGCGAAAACTCTCGACCAGGTGGTGTGGGAGTTTACGGATAAACCCCACGGTATCGGTAAATAGCACCTTTCGGCCGGTTGTGTAGCGATATACTCGTGTGCGAGGGTCGAGCGTCGCGAATAGCTTGTTACCCGCAAATGCGCGGGCATTAGTTATCGCGTTGAGCAATGTGGATTTTCCGGCGTTCGTATAGCCGAGCAGCGCGACCCGAAAAACTCCTTTTCTATGCTGCCGGCGAACCCTTCGTTGTTTCTCGATTTGCCCCAATTTGCGTCTCAATACCGATATTCTTTTATCGAGCACTCGTCGGTCGGTTTCGAGCTGTTTTTCGCCGGGGCCACGTGCACCGATACTTCCCCCATACTGTCGCGACAGGTGTTCCCACATACCGGTCAAACGCGGGCGGAGGTATTCCAGTTGAGCCAGTTCGACCTGTATTTTAGCTTCCGCGGTTTTGGCGCGTGAAGCGAAAATGTCGAGTATAAGACCGCTTCTGTCGATAACCTTAACCTCTCCGCCGAGCGCATATTCGATATTCCGCTTTTGATTGGGTTTCAAATCGTCGTCGAATATTACCGAATAGCATTTTTCCATTTCGACGATGCTTTTAAGTTCGTCGAGCTTGCCTTTCCCGATAAATGTCGCAGGAACCGGTTTTTCCCTGCTCTGGTCGAGACGCGCAATTACTTCCCCTCCGGCGGATTCGACCAATCTCCCGAGTTCGGCCATAGACTCTTCGTAGAACTCTATCGATTCGCCGAGTATTCGGAGTCCGACGATAATTATTTTTTCTTTGCCATTTTGCATATAAACTATTTCGAGTTTGGTTCGCGGATACGGGCTGTCACGGTTTTTGCAATGTCCGATAGGTTTTCGGAATATATTATTTTCGGACGCAAAAACACCCATCTCAAAGACTACACCACCCTCGCGCCAGCCCGATTGTATCGTAGCCGACTTGCTCAACAGCTTAGCCGATTCGCTTCTTGCAAAGAATAACTAATATCGAGCGAGAAGCTCAACCCAACTAGAGATATATGTTAGAGACCATAAATTACGGGCTACTTAATTTTTCCTTTGAGCAACCACCTGTTGGCGTTCTCTATTATAATGTCCACGAGCTTTCCGCGCAAATCCTTATTTCCGGGAAATAGAACTCGTCGACCGGCGAGGTCGAAACCAAAAAGTAAGCCTGGGTTTCTCGGCGATTCACCCTCGACAAGGACCTCTCGCGTTTTACCGATAAGCGATTCGCTGAATCGTTCGGCAGATACCTGTATCATCTCGATGATTATCTTCAGGCGGCGTATTTTCTCGGTTTCTGGGACGCTGTCTTTCATTTTTGCCGCAGGTGTTCCGGGGCGGACAGAATAGCGGAACGCGAAACCGCCGATGTAACCGACGCTCTCGAAAAGAGAGATTGTC
>QNEE01000244.1 GCA_003645085.1 bacterium
ATTCCCATTCCGCCTCGGTTGGAAGTCTTCCACCCGCCCAGTTTGCGAATGCCTCGGCCTCGTAAAAACTAACCCCGACAACAGGATTGTTCGGGTAGTCTACGCCATTGAGCCAACCCACCGTTCCTTCGTTCCATTTTTCCGGAGCTGTCCAGTCCTTGTCTATACGTTTCGCCCAACCCTCGGCGCTCCAAAAAGTAGAGTCGTTGTAGCCTCCTGCGGCTATAAACTCGCCAAATTGCGCGCAGGTTATTTCGGTTTCGGAAATACAAAAATCTCCGACCGTAATCCAGCGAACGGGCAAAGCACCCTCGAGGCCGGACGAGCCATCGAGCGCGCCGCGCGAGAAACCGCCGCCGCTAACGGAAATCCAGTTAATCGAACCGGCCTCGTCGGTAGTAACGCTTATTTCGTCGCTGCCGACCAGATTACTCTCTTTTCTGAAAAAGACACGAAAATAATATGTTGTCGATGGCGAAAGACCGCCGATGGTTGTCGAAGAATCGGTCAGGCCGACCGAGATACCTGCCGGGTCGGTTGTGTCCACTCCAACAGTAGTCGAATAATGTGCGCTGTATGCGCCTCCTCCAGCAGGATACGGCGTCCATGCGAGGCTCGCCGAAGACGACGTGTGCGCGGTCTCCCGGATGCTGAAATCCCAGCCGGTCATGTTTATCCAGATAGCGATTTCGTCGCTAACTGCCGTGTTATCGGAACCGTCCGCCGCTTTCGCATAGATAGTATGTCCGCTGAGGTCGTCGAGTTCCGAAGCCTCCCAGATATACGAATACGGCGGGTCGCTATCAGAAAAAACCGCAATGCCATCGATAAAGAACTCCACCCAGATGACCTCTTCGTCGTCGGTAGCGGAAGCTGTAACGGTTATCGGAGGCGTTACCCCCTCGCCATCTCGGGGCGATGTTATCTCGACAAATGGAGCCACAATGTCGGAGTCTCCATTCGAGCAACCGAGTATAAAAACAAATGCCAACGTGAAGTATATAAGTATTTTTTTCATATTTTTCGAAATCAAAGTCCGTGTTTGTAATCTATACTATAACCACGAGAACGTCAACAGGTTTCATAATGAGTGTTCTGTAAAATCGTAAAATCCGATAAAAATAACCCCCGATATCGGTCGGGGGCTATGGAGGGTAATCATTAATCCGGTTTTCAGGTCAGTTCCGGCAGAAGCAATACCCTTTCGTCGAGGAAAATAGCCGCTTCTTCGAGGTCCCTTTTTTGAGCAAGAAAATAATCTCTTATATCTCTGGATAGCTTAAAAACTCTCAACCGTGTGTCGGACGGGACTACGCGGGTAGCATTATATTTAATTTCGTCGCAGAAATAAAGGAAAAATTGGAAACGGCTGGCTTCAGCGGTTCTTTCGGTTTCTTCGATGACTATCGCGTATTCTTGCCCGCATATATTTATACTATGGCACATTGTCAAGAAATGGAGTTTACCGTCTTTCGAGACTCTGTTAAGGGTAAGTCGCATATAAGGATAGCTCTCCGTATCGAACCGGCACTCGGCAAATTCCGCCAATCTACAACCGGGAATGGGGTTTCCGAAAACCTGTAAAATAACCTCTTTCCCCGAATATTTGCCGGCTTCGGTCATTATCCTGTTCAGGCGGTTCACATCGATATCCATTCGGCTCGATACCGTTTTCCCGGGGTGGGCAATCGTGTTTAGTATGTTCCTGTTGTTTTGAGGAAGATAGCTATTCAGTTGGTCGTTGAGGTCGGCCAGAATGTCCCTGTCTAAACAAATAAAGTAACCCATATCTTACCGAGACCGAGACAAATCTTTTTTAAACACATTTTTAGTTTTTATATTATAACTTATAACGACCGAGTTCAGTTGCGGCGGGGGTTGTGGAAAACCGTTCGCTAAACCGAAAACCGTCGTTTGCCTATTGACACTTAAAAAACCCTATCGCCCGCCGCCGTCAACTGCAACGCTTGGTTAGACAAGATTCTGTTGTTGGGTTTCGTTCTTCAATCTAACCTACGAACTATTCTTTCGTATATACGATATATTCTACAAGTAATAAGAACAATGGGAAAGCGACACTCAAAAGTATCCGAGTATCCAGCCCAATAATGCTATCTCCTTTTATCAGATTTAAAGACCTAAATAAGAGAAATATAATGATTCCTAAAGAAAGACTTTGAAGTATCCCAAAAATCCAAAATATTTTTGTTTTCATAGTTAACTTCCTTGTCTAACTGTTCTTATATATCCTACAAAAAACTCTATTTATAAAAATTAGAAATGCAAGAAAAAAATCAACTTTTTTGGGAAGGCAAAAAACGAAGATGGGCAATTAGTTTGAAAACGTTATTCTCCGCCGCTTTCAAGGTAGATTGTCAGAAACGAATCCAGGCCGGTTTGGTAGGTCTTTCCAGATGTTATATAGCCGTCGTTATGCGTGCCGGATATCTCGAGAAACATTTTAGGTTCGTTGGCGAAACCGAACAGCTTCTCCCCTTGCGAAAACGGGACTAAATCATCGTCGGGGCTATGAATGATGAGAACAGGGCATTCCACACCCGAGATGTTGTCGACCGTCCTGTAATCGAATTGACATAGAAGTCTAACCGGTAAAAAAGGATACATCTTCGCGGCTATATCGTCTATCGAGGTGAACGCCGACTCGACAATAAGCGCTTTTGGGGAATGCTCTCGTGCCAGATATGTTGCGATTGCGCCGCCGAGCGAGCGACCATGGACGACTATTTCCGAGGCCTCGATACCGCGTTCATCGACAAGAAATTTCCACGCCGCCTCGGCATCGAGATAGGTCCCCTGTTCCGACGGTTCGCCTCCGCTTTCGCCATAACCGCGGTAGTCGAAAACAAAGACATCCATCCGAAGGCGATTGAGTATCTCGATAGTTCCGAGCAGATGCGAGATATTCCCGGCATTGCCGTGACAAAATAGAATTGTCCCTCGCGACGAGTCCGCGGGCACAAACCACGCGCATAACCTGGTTCCGTCGGCGGCGGAAAACGAGATATTCTCGTATTGGAGGGCAATTTTCTCGGGCGTCCCGAGCATCTCGCGGTCCGGTTCGTAGATAAACCGCGACTGCCCGATACTAAAATACATCAGCAAGAGAATATAAAACCCGGCAGCGCTCAGGACTATTATTCTCCCGGTAATAAAAACTTTTTGAATTGTTTTATTCAGTGGAATTCCCTTCCCAATCGGCGG
>QNEE01000245.1 GCA_003645085.1 bacterium
AAATAACACCGCCGTCCGCCTGCTCGAATTTTCCGATATGCCGCTTGTCCGCACCGGTAAACGCGCCACGCTCGTGGCCGAAAAGCTCGCTCTCCAATAGTGTTTCCGGCAATGCTGCGCAGTTCACCGCGATGAACGGTTTCTCCTTTCGCGTGCTTTCGGCGTGAATAGAGCGAGCCACAAGGTCTTTACCGGTGCCGGTCTCGCCGGGTATTAAAACCGATATATCCTGCGCCGCCAGCGCGGCAAGCCTCTCGCGTAATTGCTGAATCTGCGGCGTCTCGCCGATAATGCTCCCCTCGCCGAATCTGCCAGCAAGTTCACGCGCCATTCTATCCCGCTCGAAACGGATAGCGTCGAAACGTTCGGCGTTATGGAGAGCTACCGCGGCCTGGTCGGCGAGGGCCGTGAGAACCTCGAGCGTCTGTCTATCGAAACTCCCGCGACCTATCCGTGAGTCTGCGTAGATTATACCGCGCGGTTTGCCGTCCCGCCCGATAATCGGAACACAGAGCGCCATAGAAAGGTCGAGGTCGATTACCGATTTGCGCGACGACAACTCGCCGTCCTCGGCAACGCTATCCGATAAGTGGGGTTTCTGTGTTTCGAGCACTTGCTCGACTAATCCGTGGGAATACTTCGTTTCCTCGAGGGAAAGCTCTTTCCCTCCGGCGTTACGGGCGATTATCAAATCGAGTGCGCGGCCCTCGACTATGAATAAAAGACCTCGTTCGGCGGATGTCGTCTCCAGCACAGCATCGACGATACGGGAAAGCAGTTCTCGCGTATCGAGTGTAGAATTCAACGCCTTTATTATAGGCAGAAGTTGCTCCAGACCGGGCGTTGCTTGCGATGGTGTTTCGAGCCTCGATTCGAGTTCCTTTACCAAATCCAAAGCCGCACGGTTTCCAAGTTCGGTATAGGCGGCTTTCGCGGCGGAAAGAGCGCTTCGAGCGGCGCCCGTCTCACCGGCATCCATCAGGTATTTTGCCCGGGTTTCGGCAAGCCTTGCCCGCGGATACGGGTTCCCGCCGAGAATGACCGCATCGCCCGCATCGAGCTCCCGTAAAGCAGTTTCGATACCCTCGTTTCTAAGCGCGATTGCCGAAAGTAAAACAGAGGCTTCCACCGCGATTTCCTCCAGATTTATTTCTTTAGATTTCTCGAAAATGCCCGTTAGGGCGGATTTTGCGGCGGCCGAATCGTTATCGCGGAAAGCCTTTAAGGCATCGATAAAATCTCTGGAGAGTTCGGCTTCAGGTCTATGAGGTATTTTCAGGCCGATTTTTGGAATTTCATCTGTAACGGCGGCAAGAAGAGCCGTCTCGATAAGCAATCTGCTAATCTCTTCCTTTCCCAGATGGCGGAACATAGAGTTAGCCTCGGCAACCGCTATGGCGGCGTCGGGCAAAAGTCCCGATATCCTGGATTGCCCAGCCCTTTCGATAGCTACTTTCGCCTCGGCGCGTTTTCCAAGAGTTACCGCTATCTCCGACGCTTCCGAAAGCGCTTTCTCTGCGAGAGTCGGTTTCCCCTGTCGGCGGTGCAATTCGGCGAGTTTTAATAACGCCTCGAAAAGGTATTGGTCGTATCTATTGTCGCGCGCTATCGCTGCCGCCCGCAGGATTCTCGGAAGAGCTTCCGAGAGGTTTCCCTCGCTCATGTCGAGTTCGGCCAGATTAAGAGTTATCGCGCATCTTGCGAGCGAGTTGTCGAGTTTATCGGCTATCGGAGTGGCCTTATCGTAGGCTGCACGGGCGCGCTCGAAATCCCTGTCGGCTTGATAAGCGCCGGCAAGGTTGACCAGGTCGAAAAGTTCCCCTTTATCGTTAGCCATTTCGCGGTGCAGTTTCAGCGAACGCTCGTAGAGTTCGATAGCGCGCTGTATATCTCCGCCTTCGAAAAAAGTTACCCCTATATCTCCGAGAATTGTCGCTGCTTGCTGTTTGTCTCCGGTGGTTTCGGCCAAAGCCAACGCACGGTAGTAGGCCTCGCGCGCTTGTTCGAAATCGCCAAGGTATTTTTTGCAAATTGCCAGTCGTTTGAGGGCGGTAATAGAGGTCTTCGTATCCGGAGAGAAATCCAACAGCCTTATCGCCGATGACAGTGCGGTTTCGCCTTTCTCGTAACGGTGTGTCTTCTTAAACTCGGTGCCGGCATCGAAATAGCTCTTGAACGCGGCTTTCGGGTCGCCGGCAAGCTCGAGATGATGCGCGCCGGCAATCATATAGCCGGGACCCGGCTCCGCGGCGAGATAGGTTTCCGCGAGGGCACGGTGAACGGACTCGCTTTCTTTGGTAGATAGCAGGTCGCCGATTCCTTTGCGGATTTCCGGGGACGGTGCGTAACCGAGGTCGCCTTCTCGCGCATTTTCGATAATGAAACCCGCCGCAAGGAGTTTGTGGCTCGCGATAAAATAATCCCCCTCGAGCAAAGTCTCGGCGAGGTCGGCGCGAAGTTCGCCGGCAAGGGCTACCGCCGAAGCCAGAAATTGCGCGGGTTTGGTCAACGTTGCCCAGCGTTCTTTCAGTGGTGTTTCCGCCGGAAGAAACTCTTTTTTGAACTCCCATTTTTCCGTTCCGGGGTGCAAAGCGCCCGAAAGCACGCAATCGCGCAGAAAACGACGGAATTCCGAGGGATTGCCGCCGATATCTTCGGTTATAACCGAGTGTAGTTCCGGGTCGTTATCGACCTCGCCGAATATACCGTGAGTATAAGCGGTTATCGCCTCGCCGGGTAATTCTCTCAGTTCGATATCTTCGCCCTTTTTACCGCGCTCGAGTAGAACGACCGCTTTAGCATTCGAATCCGAAATCGTTTCCCAGATAGGATTATCGGTGTTTCCCGTAACATGGAGCATCAACGGCGTTTGTGCGGTAAGTTCCTCGAGAAGGTCCACAGTGCGGGCGAGTAGCTCCTGCCTGTTTTCGGGCGGTGACGAAGGCTCGATAGCCAGTTCGGTCAGAAACGGTTTCGGTAAATACTCGCCGATAGAATGAAGAAGCCCGGGCAGATGCTTGCGTAAAATCGGCCCGAATTCCTCAGAAATATACGGTATGAGTATCTCCGCAACGGGTTCTCCAATACCGCTAACGACGGCGGTTTTGCCGCCCTGTGTTTCGACAGTCAAAAGCGCACGGGTGCAAAGCGATGTTACGCCTATAC
>QNEE01000246.1 GCA_003645085.1 bacterium
CCCCCAGGGCATGCTCGACCTTTCGATTCACTTTCCCGACGAAGACAATATTTTTCAAAAAAAAGCCTGCCTTTCCGAAAACGCACTGACCGTATTGCGAAAACGCTACCTACGCCGCGACCTCGACGGCAAGGTTATCGAGGAACCGGAGGATATGTTTTCCCGGGTAGCGAAAACTATCGCGGAGGTCGACCGGCGCTATGACCCACACGCCGACATATCTGCCACCGCGCGTATATTTTATGAGATGATGGTCGGATGCGAATTTATGCCTAACTCGCCTACTTTGATGAACGCCGGGCGCTACCTCGGGCAACTTTCTGCATGTTTCGTTCTTCCGGTCGAGGACTCGATGGAGAATATTTTCGAAACACTTAAAAACACCGCGCTCATCCACAAATCGGGTGGAGGCACCGGTTTCTCTTTCTCTCGGATTCGCCCCGCGAACGACGTTGTTCACAGCACTGTGGGAATATCGAGCGGCCCTATCAGTTTTATGAAGGTCTACGACGCTGCGACGGAAACGGTAAAACAGGGTGGAACCCGCCGCGGCGCTAATATGGGTATTCTGAGAATCGACCATCCCGATATACTCGATTTTATTTCTTGCAAGGCCGATTTGAACAAGCTCAACAACTTCAATATTTCGGTCGCGCTTACGGAGGATTTTATGAACGCGGTCGAGGCCGACGAGGAATATTCGCTGCGCAACCCGCGTAACGGCAGCGTAGTAGAAAAACTGAACGCGCGCGAGGTTTTCGATAAGATAGTCCATCAAGCGTGGGCTACCGGCGAACCGGGAATAGTTTTCCTCGACCGGATTAACCGCGATAATCCGACGCCCCACATCGGCGAAATCGAGAGCACCAATCCATGCGGTGAACAGCCGCTGCTCCCTTACGAAAGCTGTAATCTCGGCAGTATCAACCTTTCGCGGTTTGTTACCGACGGCGGTGAAGTAGATTATATAAATCTTCGAAGGATTATCCGTAACGCTGTGCATTTTCTCGATAACGTAATCGACGCAAACAACTACCCGCTACCGGAAATCGAGAAAAATACGCTTGGGAATCGGAAGATAGGCCTCGGCGTTATGGGTTTTGCGGATATGCTTTTTACGATGGGCATTCCTTATAATTCGGTCGAGGCTATCGATGTTGCCGAAAATATAATGGCATTCATTCAGAACGAGGGTTATGCAAAGTCCGCCGAACTCGCGGCTGAGCGTGGGGTTTTCCCGAATTTCGAGGGTAGCGTTTTCGACCATCCGGATAGCGTTCGCGTCCGTAACGCGACTGTAACGACAATCGCGCCGACAGGGACGATAAGTATAATCTCCGGTTGTTCGGGCGGAATCGAGCCGGTATTCGCTCTCGCGTATGAACGCAATGTTATGAGCGGGACACGGATGCTCGAAATAAACCCGGTGTTCGAGGCCGCGCTTAAAAAGGCCGGTATATATTCCGAGGACCTCATGCGGCGCATTATCGAAGAGGGGAGTATAGCGAAAATCGAAGAGATACCTAAGGATATTCGGCGAGTCTTCGTTACGAGCCACGATATTACACCGGAATGGCATATCAAACTTCAGGGCGCGTTCCAGAAATATACAGATAACGCGGTTTCTAAAACGGTTAATTTTCCGAACGAGGCGACGGAGGAGGACGTCCGCGAGGTTTATATGCTCGCCTATCACGAGGGTTGCAAAGGAGTTACAATCTACCGCGACGGCAGTCGCAACGAGCAGGTAATGAGCATCAAGAAAGAGGACAAAACGGAGATTAAGGCCGAAAAAATAGCTAAACCGGAACATCTTACGAAAAGGCCGAGGCCGGTAGTTACACGTGGGGCGACTTACAAGGTCGCCGCCGGTTGCGGGAATCTCTATATTACAATAAATGAAGACGACGATGGTCCGTTCGAACTGTTTACGCACCTCGGTAAATCCGGCGGCTGCGCGCAGAGCTGGTCAGAAGCTATCAGCCGACTGGCTAGTCTCGGTTTGCGCAGTGGGATTGCACCAGAGGAAATAGTCGACCAGCTTAAGGGTATCGCCTGTCCAAGTCCGGTGTGGGACCGCGGGGAGATGATAAAATCTTGCGCCGACGGTATATCTAAGGCTCTCAACTGGTATGTCGAAGCGAGTAAAAAGACCGAGAACTCCGACACCACCGAGGAATCGGAGATGGCCTCGGTAGTTCTTAACGCGCATATCGAGCGTTCTGCGAAGTTCGAACTGGCCGAACCCTCGAATTCGATTCAGAACGGCGAAACGGGGACTATATGCCCCGATTGCGGCGCGAGGCTGTTTTATGAAGAGGGTTGCCAGAAATGTCATAGTTGCGGCTTTAGCAAGTGCGGATAGGATAACTCAGACTTTTATCCCCGAGGGTGACTTTTATAGTCGCCCGTTTTATTTTTAGCTGGCACGCTGTTTGCGGTAACTCAAGCCGTGTCGATTACCGAGGTTTTAATCTGTTTGGTGAAACCCGGGCTGTCACGATTTTTGCTACGCCCGGTAAGGTATTGTAGATATGCTATTCCGGACGCAAAAATCCCCCCGAAGCACCTCTGCACCCACGTGCCAGCCCGGAGATTTCGCTATGATTTATGACCTTCGAATAGAATCGTTGGTTAAACAACAATAGTGAACATTGAACGATAGTGTTACATCGCGCTTTCTAATCGTTGTTGCAGTTTCATAAGTAGGTTTGCATAGATTACTATACCGATATTAAAATGAACAGGTTTTATATTCACATAATTTTAGTGGCTTTTTTACTCTCGGCGGTTTTTGCCGATAGCTTCGTTAATGACCTTCTCTATTTTGATAACGATATCCGAGTTTCGTCTATGGGGGGTTGTAGAATCTCGTCCAGCGGTCCCGCCGCGCTGGCCGGGAATCCGGCGAGAATCGGTAACGGTTCGGTATTGGCCTATGCGAGTCATGAACAACTTTACCAGGGGCTTTTGATTTCCGACGCCGCCGGTGTCGCTCTGGATATCGGGGGACCGGGTAAATTCGCTATTGGCCTACTTTATGCAGGCGGCGGAGGGATTAAGGTTACCGGACTCCCCGACCCGTCGCAGCCCGTTTCCGCGAACAATCGGCCCTATGAGGTCGCCGA
>QNEE01000247.1 GCA_003645085.1 bacterium
GCGCGGAGGGGAGACAATCCCGTCAGGAATCGGGAGGCGAAAGCGCTCTCTCGTTCCTCGCCGGGATGGGCATCACCCGAACCGCGGTCGCAATCGGCCGCATCGCGGACGGTATCCACACGCTGCGTGCGAAATTGCGCTCGGCGAACGGGGACATCAAACTGAAAATCGACCCTCGCTGCAAACGACTAATCGACGATTTTTTAGGATATCAGTATCCGTCCGATGCAGATGGCTCTCCCTCGGGCGAGCTTCCCGACAAGGACGGCATCCACGACCACACGATGGACGCGTTGCGGTATATGGTTTCGCGGATAACGCCGCTCGAAAAGCGGCAATGGAGAATCGGATAAAGCCCATCTACGTGAATCGGCGCTTAACGCTCCCGATAAGGCTCCGGTATGCCGATTTGACCTCGCGAATTTTAAGCAACTTCGAGAAAACCAGAAACAGCGCAAAAAACACAATTGACGGGACTATTAGCTGTAAGAGCCGCGTGAGGAATCGAACTCCGGTATCTAATACCGGCCCTAATTGCATATTTATCAACCACGTTCCGGCGGCAGCAAATGCGCTGGCGACAATCACCTTGACCATATTGACGACTATCGGCGAAACCCTGAGTTCCGGCAGTTTCGGTTTCAGGCTATAGAACAGCATCACGGTGATAGCGAAAGCCCCGATGCTCGAGCCGAGCGCGATACCGCCGTGAACCAAGTCAGCCATAAGAATCGCGTTTAGTTCGATATTTATTATAACGCCTATTGCGGTCAGAAAAACCGGCGTTCTCGTATCTTTGATAGCGTAATAACCCTGTGTAATCGCGCGTTGCAGACCCCAGAACGGCAGGCCGACCATATAGAACTGCAGCGCGGTAACGACCATAGGAGTCGACGACGCTGCATCGAAGCTGCCACGCTCGAAAAGCAACCGCACGACCTCGTAGCGTAAGGTAATCGCCGCAAATCCTATCGGCATAAGCAGCGTGAAAATCGAACGGGCGGTGTAGGAAAGCGTCTCTGCGAGTTCATCGCGTCTATTTTGCGCGGCAAGGTCGGAGAGTTTAGGCAGCGACGCCGTCGCAATCGAATAGCCGATTAGCCCAAGCGGTAAGAGCAGCAGTTTCATACCGTAGCCGAGAGAACTCACACTCCCGCCGGGGAGAAACGAAGCCAGTATAACATCGGAGAGATAGTAAAGCTCGCTTGTCGCCAGCGCTAAAAGGCTTGGGAGAAGTAGAATCCCGATTTCGGCGAGATCTCTCGTGCGCTCTCTGATTGTCGGTTTCAGCCGCCAGCCGATTTTGACAAGCCACGGCAACTGCCACGCGAATTGCAGAAATGTCCCGAAGACGACGAAAAACGCGACCGTCGTGATGCGCGATTCTTCTGTGGAGAAGGCGTAGGCGGCGACTCCGACGCCGATAAGCCATCCGAGGTTCATCAGCGCCGGCGCGACGGAGCTTACGAAAAATTTCCGGTAGTAGTTCAGGATAGCCTGACAATACGATGCCAGGCCGATAAACGCGACGAAGCCGAATAGTATCCTCACGAGCTTGACCGCCAGGGCCTGTCTGACGGGGTCGTCGTGCCAGCCGATAACGATTACCTTGATTATCTGCGGGGCGAATACGAAACCCAACGCGCAGAGGAAAATCAGCAGGAAAAGGAGCGCTGCCAGCACTGCGGAGGCCATCCGGAAACCGGCTTCTTTGCCCTCTTTGTGCGTAACCTCGGCGAATTTTGGCAAAAACGCCGCCGAAAATGCGCCCTCGCCGACGAGAAGCCTCAGCAGCGCGGGAAACCTGAGCGCTACAACGAAAGCGTCTGCGGCGACGCCGGTGCCGAAAAGCGCGGCCATACCGATTTCGCGGAGAAGCCCGAAGATGCGTGTTATCAGCGTGCCGAGGCCGACCCAAAACGCCGACGCGAGTATTTTCTTCTGTTCGTTCAAATTGGATTTCCAGGGGATTATCGAGGCGAACATCAGCAAAAACGAGGCCAAAAGGAAGAAAAGGGTATAGGGTCTAGGGTCTAGGGTCTAGGGTCTACGGCCACATCATCCCCTAAAAATGCCCTCTCCCCCTTTCCTGTTCAGCGGGAGAGGGACCGAGGGTGATGGGAAATAAAAAAGGGCGGTCGCCGCGTGGCGTCCACTCCCCGAGCCTGTCGAAGGGAGTTTGTCAAATGGAACGTAAATAAGGGACACGCTAATTTTAACGATTTTACAAATATTCTAAAGAATTCGAAAGGAGAACTATGAGCACAAAATCACGAACGGCACAATGGGTCGAACGGACGCTCCTCGAGGCCAAACTCGCTACACGCCTCGGTTTCAAGGCGGAGATGGAGAAGCGCATCGATTATTACCACGACCGCCAGCTGCCTTATCTGCTGGAGCTTCTCGACGACCGATTCGAGGACACAAAAGCGCTAGGTCTCGAACCGGAGTTCATCAATGTAATAAAGACAATCGTCGATGGCACCGCGCTTGTCTATCGAAGCGGAGCCGCGCGGACACTCGTCTCGGCGGACGGCGAAGTTGCGCCCAATGAAAAGCGCCTCTGGGAATGGATAATGGCGACATCGAGGCTCGAAGCAACTATGAAGACCGTTCACCGCATGGTAAAGCTTTGCCGCACAGTGCTCGTCAAGCCGTCGTTTCGCGGCGGCGAGATACGCCTCGATATTCTGACACCCGACCAGATAGACGTCATCCAGAGCGAGGACGACCCGACCGAGGCGAAAGCGATAATCTACACGCGCCCTCGCGCGGACACTGTCGCGGCGGACGCCCTTGTCTATCATTATTGGGATTCCGCGAGCTACCGCCGGTTCACCGCCGACGGCGAAATTATCCGGATACCGGGCAACCCGAAAGGCATCAACCCGTATCGGGTCTTGCCGTTCGTCAGGTTTATGGAGACGCTCCCGTTGTCCGGATTTTTCGTCGATGCCGGCGAGGACCTAACGGTCGTCCAGGATGCAATCAACCTGAAGCTGGTTCAGCTCAACCATCTTCTCAAGATGCAGTCGTTTAGCGTGCCGGTGCTTATCGGCTACGACGGCCCGGAAAAAATCGTCGTCGCGCCGGGGAA
>QNEE01000248.1 GCA_003645085.1 bacterium
GACCTCCGAAATTTATGTAAGAATGTAAAACAATTTCCGAAAACACACTTACGCTACGCCACCGCGTCACATACGATATAACGATTCTTATAACTAATTCAAGCCCAATTAGTTAGACCGGGCCTGGAATTTATAACGGAGAGGCAGGGATTCGAACCCTGGGTGCCCAAAGGGCACAACGGTTTTCAAGACCGTCCCGTTCGACCACTCCGGCACCTCTCCGATTTTTCGCAGTAATTGCTGCAAAGGATGAATTCTAATTTATTATGAAATATACTTCGTATATTTGGCTTTGCTCCGGCACCTCTCCGATTTTTCGCAGTAATTGCTGCAAAGGATGAACTCTAATCTATTATGAAATATACTTCGTATATTTGACTTTGCTCCGGCACCTCTCCGATTTTTTCGCAGTAATTGCTGCAAAGGATGAACTCTAATTTATTATGAAATATACTTCGTATATTTGGCTTTGCTCCGGCACCTCTCCGATTTTTCGCAGTAATTGCTGCAAAGAATGAATTCTAATCTATTATGAAATATACTTCGTATATTTGGCTTTGCTCCGGCACCTTTTATTAAATTGCAGGGACCCTAATTGGTGTTTACACTTTAGATATCGTCTTTCGCCTTCGATTTCAATCGTGGGTTATATGAAATAAATCGAGTCCAGGGCTAGCGCGGGGTCGGCACCCGCCGGCGGGCGGACGAGTTTTTGCGTTCGGAAATAATATATTCCGAAACCTTACCGAATATAACAAAAACCGTAACAGCCCGCGCTTGCCTGTTAATACACTATACAGGTTTCTTTTTTATGGGCTAAACTGTAGAGACTGAAAGCCATACTTAAGACCTATACATAACACCTTTATTTTTCCACCGCCGTGGCCATAAACTCACCTTCGCAGACTATATCATCGTGAACAAACGCCTGCCCCTTGAATTTGCAAAGCCCGCGCTTGAAACTGACCATATCGACGCGAAGCGTCAGAACGTCTCCGGGTGTAACCGGTTTGCGGAAACGGAGTTTATCTAAACCCATAAAATAAGTTACGTGTTTGTCCGGGTCCTCGAACGAGTTCATTAGCAAAAACCCGCCGGTTTGGGCGAGTGCCTCGATTATCAGCACACCCGGCATAATCGGGTGCCCGGGAAAATGTCCCTGGAAAAAGAACTCGTTAAACGTAACGTTCTTGCGCGCTACCGCCCATTTCCCCTGTTCGAAATCCACAACTTCATCGACCATTAAGAACGGATACCGATGGGGGAGAATCTTCATTATGCCGGAGGCATCCAGTATCGCATTCCTTTTCGACGGCCCGAACTGGCCGGCTATCTCTCGTTTTTCTTTCTGTTTCTTTATAAGTTTGACCAATTCTACATTTGCGGCGTGCCCCGACCTCGCGCCGAGCACAAATCCTTTAATCGGGAATCCCAGTAGATGCAGGTCGCCGAGCAGGTCGATAACCTTGTGACGAACCGGTTCGTTATAGAATTTCTGTTCGACACCAGCCAGTAGCGGACTATCTGGCAGATACAGTTTCATATCCGGCGGGATATTGAAATTCTCCCTGAGAAAACGGTCGTCCTCGTCGGTGTATTCTTTATCGATAATCACCAGTGCGTTCTCCGGATTTCCGCCCTTTATTAATCCTTGTTCGAGCAGTTCCTCTACCTCGGAAAGAAAACAAAACGTCCTGGCCCCTGCGAATTCCTCGACGAATTCCTCTTCAAGGTCCACCAAAGTAGTGTATTGTGTGCCTAATGCAGGATTGCGATAATCGACCATAAACGTAACCCGGAAACCGTCGAAAGGTATTACATGGATGTCCACCAGACGTTCGGGATTGGTATATTGGATAACCTCGTCGACCACGAAATACTCCCGTTCGGCCTCCTGCTCGACAATACCGGCCTCGAGTAGTTTCTCTACAAACGGCATCGCGCTGCCGTCGAGCACGGGCGGTTCCTCTGCAGAGAGACCTATCTCGATATTATCGATTTGCAAACCGGCGCACGCTGCCAGGACATGCTCGACTGTGGTAACCTTGAAACCCTCTCCGACTAACGTCGTTCCCCGAATATGTTCGCAGGTCGCGTTATCGACTACCGCTTTTATCCGCGCATCCGGGCCGATATCCTCGCGGATAAAAACTGCCCAGGTGTCTATCTCCGCAGGACGAAACGTTATCCTGACAGGCTTTCCCGTATGCAGTCCAGCGCCCTCAAGCGAAACCGTATTCCCTATTGTGCTTTGATGTTCTTTCATTTTTCCGATTCTCCCGTTTGGTATTGTGTTTGAATATATAGCCCTCAGCGTAATTTGCAAGAGAAAATATGAGAGAGAAGTTCCGGGATATTATCTCTAATAACGAATAATTTGCAGAAACACATAACCTGCGATTTAGGTCGTAGGTCGAAGAAGATAACGCGAAATCGAGGGCTGGCGCGAGGGTAGGGTTCTTGGTGCGGTAGGGAATCCGTGCGTCCGATATAATATATTCATTAATCCTTATGAGGACGTAGCACGGAGCGTGACAGCTTGTTCACACAAACACCTTTAATTCCAATTGACTTTCCTCGACCAACCGACCATATTGTGAGAAATGAAGGAGGGATTATGCGATATTCTATTATCTTCATTATTATTCTTACTATTACCGTTGCCGTGCTCGGACAGGATATCTCGGTTCCACTCGGCGGAGACTACCTCAACGAGGCGCCATTCCACAAAGTCCCGCAGGGGATGTCTTTCGAGGAATACCGCGATGCCAACCGGCGAATCTCGGTCGGTTTGATGATGATGTCCGTTCCGGTTCCCGGGATGCTCCATTTTTATGGGGACGAAGATACAAAGGGCTGGCTTTGTGTCGGTGCCGCAGGACTAGGCCTAACGTCGGTAATAATCGGCGCGTTGCTCTCCGAGGAGGGTGATTACCCCGAAAGCGACTACGAGATTATCACTATCGACGGCAACCGCTATGAGAAAATCCCATTTATGATTGAGGGAGAGCAAACCGATTATTTCCTTAACCGCCTCGAAAAACAGAACGAACTCTCGACCGGCGGAATAA
>QNEE01000249.1 GCA_003645085.1 bacterium
GAACGTTACGGTGTTGCCGTCCTCGATAGAGAGCTGGTTACCCACGAGCGAGAGTGTCTGGTCGTCGGAGCCGGTGCCGTCGCCGGTTGAGATTATAGTTATTTCGTTCGCGCCGGTTCTCGAAACGGTGGTGAATCCGCCGCCTACGAGGTCTACATCGGAGGCGCTGCCGGAGATATCTACGAGAGCGCCGCCCGCGGATGCCGTAGCTACGAGGGTTTGAATCTCGTTAGTCGGGTCGGCGTCGGCGTCGTCCGGGCTTGTGATATAGCCGGCGTCGTTGGTTAGTAGGCTGATATTATCCCCGACGTTGACGTCGTCGGAGGCGTCGGTATCCCAGCCGGTGAACGTTACGGTGTTGCCGTCCTCGATAGAGAGCTGGTTACCCACGAGCGAGAGTGTCTGGTCGTCGGAGCCGGTGTTATCGGGTATCCAGGTGAATCCGCCGCCAGCATCGTAGGAAAGGACATAACCCGCTGTCGGCAGGTTCGTCGCGTCGAGGTCGTCCTCGACAATCACGCCGGAGGCTATCTGGTTCGCGTCGTATGCCCCGACAACATCGCCGTTTAAGTTGTCAGTAAGCTCAATATACTGCCCGTCGAACCAGGTTTCGTCGGCGCTGACCGTTGTAGCGTCGACACTGATTCCTGTTCCCGCGCCGATATCGATAGTGAAATCTCCGGTAGTTCCGCCCTCCGCGCCGGTGCAGCCGTCGCCTGTGGTAATAGTCTGGTTCGGTTCGCCGCCGCCCGCGACGATAGATTCAACCTTGCTGGCGAGTGAATCTAATCCTTCGCCCACATCGTCCGGGTCCGGGTCAATCCAATTCCAGTCATGGCCGGAGAAGTATAGCACATCGGTAGCATCGACCTGACCGGCCAGATTGCCCCAATCTATATGATTATCCTGCACGCCGTCGTCGGCGATACCGAGTTCGGTTCCGGTTCGGCCATCTCCTGTTAAAGAAGCATCCGTTTCTACGAACTGTGAGCCCCAGTCATCGCCGGCGCCGGAGGCGTCTATTCTGACCTCGCCAGTTCCGGGATTCACAAGGACAGAAGCTCCGCCGACACCCGTAAAGGTTATCTGGTCGGTTTCAGTCGCGGCGGTATAGGTATTCGTGCCGTCGGTGATAGACTCGAAGAGATTTTGGTTATCAGAACCGGGGGCGTGAAGATTAGCGTATTCCGCGGCGGTCAGATGGTAGTATTCGCCGGCGGCGCCGCCCTGAAGCCCGCCAAGGTCGTTATGGTCGATAACCCCCGCTGCCGCGACACTATCGGCGAACTTAGAGCGAAAGCTATACGGGACTGTCAAAAGAGGCTGCCGAGGGGTGAGCGTTTCGGCTCCAACGGTAATCTCAAGCCAGTAATCGCCGGAGAAATCGAGCGTAACCGGGAAAGAGGTTATCGAGCCTAAGTGGACGTCGAAAAGACCGTGGGAAACATCGACCGAAGGATGAGTTTCTGTCCACAATAGAGAGCCGCCGGTTTCGGCGTCGTAAATACTGAAGGTGATTTCGCACACGCTGTCGATAGCTACTCCGCTGTCGTCGGTCAGTTTGCCCTGATAATTGATTTGTTCGGGAATAGCTATCAGAGAAGCGCTAACAACAAGAATGAAAACCAACATAATCTTGAACGAGTTCATCATGACCTCCTGTTTTTTTAGTTTTTAATGGATTCAAAAAAATATACCAAGGCCAAAACCGAAGAAAGCTTTTTACAATGCAAAGTAATTCTGCGGCTGGTCGGTCGAATAAATCGATTTTTCGGGAAATAATAGCCTATGGACCATAGTCCACCTTTTTTTATTCTGTCGGGGAAACCTCGACCTTGATATATACCCATTGCCTCTCCAGCGCATTTTCGCCCGATGCTGTGGCCGGGGACCTCAGCTGAAGCCATATCGCGGCTGATTCTCCGGGAGGTATTTCGCTTCCTCTCGAACTTTTCCCAATACCGAACACGGGGCCTTCTGCGCGTTTTGGCTCGGTAGTAATCACATCTTCCGAGCCGTTCTGGTTAAAATCCTTTTCGCGGACGGCACCGGTTTCGATATCCGTAATAACGGCACTCATTACGTAGGCGTTTGTCTCAGTAGAATTGATATCTCCGACAGGATAGAAAGGTCCGGGGGTATCGGCAGGAATAGACAATGCTATAGACAACGGCGACCCGCTCGTGTTTATGAAGGTTATTCGTTCGTTCTGTTCCATTGTTCGCACAGTCATCGGCAGGAGGGCCTCTTTTATAAACCACCCGGTTCCTTCTATAATAAACGAGTTTGTAAAACCTTCGACTATCGGGCCGAAAGCGAGCATACTGCTTCGGATTTTATTATCCGCGTGGGCCTGGAAATAGTAAGCCATATGCGGTGCGGCGCCGATTTTAGTGCCGAGTTCCAGGTTACACATCCAGATATACTCGTCATCGGGCGAAGGCTCTAACTCGAATACTTCTTCCTTTTCGAATTTACCGTCGCCGTTAAGGTCGATAAATAGTTTAACCCATTCGGGATATACGCCATTTTTTTCGGGATAGAATTTTATCCTAAACTCGAACGACGTGTCTTTATACCCTCGGTCGGGGTTAACACCATTGTTTTCAAACCCGGGTTCTCCAGTCCAATCGAGTTTCCAACTCGCAAAAATGGATGCGGTTAGAATAAAACTAGATAAAACGAATAAAAAAAAGATATTGCGCGCCATTTGCGTTCCTTGGTCGATTCATGGAAGTATGAGAATACAATTATGACGAAGCTAATTATTAAATCCTAATATATATAATTTGGATAGTCAAGTAATAATTTCGGCGAAATAATTTTTTCGCTCAAACCGCCAGAAATAGGTGCAATACACTGCTAATCCCGCCTCGTGTCTATAGACTTGTTTTTCGCGAGTCGGTTAGAGAGAAAAAACGCGACTTTTTCTGTTCCCAATCCCGGTTTTCGAAAAATGAACGGAAGTAACGAAAAGGCTGGCGCGAGCGTGGTGTTTTTTGTGGTGTCGGGAGTCCGTGCGCCCGATATTTATGTGTTCATTATTCCTTATGAGGGCATAGCACGGA
>QNEE01000250.1 GCA_003645085.1 bacterium
AGTTACCACGACTACGCACCCGATTTCCGAAGCTATCTCTCGCGGCAATTCGACAGCGAGCAGAAATTCAACGAGAAAGGATATTACCTGCGCGGGGTCTATTTTTTCCCGACAAAGGCAATCAACCTCGTTGCGAGCTATTCGGAAACCCGTGCACCGCAAACACGCACGAATTATATCTCGGCAACGAACCCAGAACGATATTACAGGGAGATTTACGGTGAAATTTATATCGAGTGGGTTGACGATATCAAAAGCAAGGTTCATTATAAACATTATAGCGGCTGGGACGCCAACTACGGCGAGTATCGCACCTACCCCGAGGCTTTCGCGGAAATCAGCCTAGAGAACAGGCTGGCTAAAGTCCGTGCGCAGGCGCGAGTGAAAGATATCGACACCCCTTATCAAGTTGTCGCCACCGGTGCGGAGTTGAATGTCAATCTTTCGGAGAATATAAAGCTTTACGCGCGCGCGATGAATGTCGCCGAAAAATACGAGAGCCGCCAGACAGCATTTATCCAGATTCGATACGATAGATTCCAGCCGGCGGAGGTTTTTCTCGAATTCGGCAACTCCGGCGATAGCGATAACGACCTGACCAACGACGACGATTTTGTCGGCGAATCCGCCAGCCACGGTGTAAGCAAACGAGTACCGCTTTTTGTAAAGGTGTATTTTTAACGTTATTAATCTCGTCGCGTAGCTCGATATGGGCAACGGTCTAAATCGAACCACGATTGGAGATAATATGCCCGAAACGCAAAAACGCAGACTTCCTCTCGATTTTCGGCTTCTGCCGGTAATAATCGTATATCTGCTGGCGATAGCTGTCGTTATGTTCTACGGTTGGATGGTCGGTGCGCGCCCCGCGTTTATGGTCGGCGCTTTTATTCTTGGCTTGCTTGTTGGGTTACCGGCTGCGAAGTGGGAACTATCGGCGATTACAAACTCGTGGGAGAGTATCCTCACCGGCCCGCGAATAAGTTTCCGCCTCGTATATTTCAAAAAAACGGGTGCGCGGAAACGGACCCAGTATTTCGTCGCCGCCTCGTTTCTGTTACCGTTGATACTGTTGTTCCTGGCCTTTATGTTCTACTGGCGGAAAATTCTCTCGCAGATGGATTTTGGATGGTCGCTGTTTCTGCTTATCCGTTGGAACGCCTGGTATTGGCTGCCTTATATTTTCGGTCTCGGGTTCACGAGCACGAGTTTCCCCCGATTAGTCGCCGCCGCAAGTTACGGAACCGGCGAAGCCCCGAACCTGCAAGAGAACGCCGATGAATAAAACCGCGATAGTAATAATCCTGATTTCTGCCGCTTCGGCTTTCGGTGCAGTAAAAATAACCGACTCGGGCGTCGTTTTCAGTCTCGATGCCCCGGGCGCAAAAAAGGTCTATCTCGCCGGCGATTTTAACGATTGGTCGACCGATGCCGACCCTCTAAAAGAATCCGATGTGTCGGGGTTTTGGGAAATAACCCTCAAACTAAAACCCGGAACATACGAATATAAATTTATAGTCGACGGCAATTGGGTTATCGACCCCGACAATCCCGAAACATCTCCAGACCCCTACGGCGGCGAGAATTCTATTATTACAGTAACCGGTGAAATTTCGGTTCCCAAAGACGGCGACAAAGCGCAAATAACCCCGTCTGGCGGGACATCGAAAGGCGGGGTAACGTTCGAGTATTATAATCCCTCTGCGCGCACCGTATTTATCGCGGGCGATTTCAATAGCTGGTCGCCAACTGCGAACCCGATGCGTTCCGACGGCGAAGGCAACTGGTCGGCTGTTATCGAACTCCCCCCCGGGGAGTATCAATACAAATTCGTCGTTGACGGTTCCTGGCAACCGGACCCCGAAAATCCGCGCACAAAACCGGACGGTTACGGCGGCATTAATTCGGTAGCTGTAATCGATAAAAACGGCAATTTCGTCGAGTTGAAGGGCGAAGGTATAATCGAACGAGTTTCCAACACCTTCGTCAACAGCCGCGTTTATATAGGGGGCAAATACACCGGTATCGCGGAGAGTCGCTGGAACCGGGAATACGACCGACGTTTCCGACTCGATAAACCGCGCCATCGAATGGAGACCTATATTCGAGTTAAAATAAATAAAGACGTTATGGCTTGGGGGAGTATCAATCTCGACACCCGCGACGCCGACCGTATTTACGAGACACCGTTATCTCTCGATAGCGCCGCAGTCGAACTGAAGACCGACAACGTTTTAGCGCAGGTTTTCTACAATCGTCCAGTCGGCGGTCTCGATGACCCACTGGACATAATCGCCCCGTCGGCGATAGCGGGAGCACCCGACCTCGAAATACCGTTCGGACTCGGAACAGGGGGAATCAAAGTCGAAGGCGAAATGTTCGAGACCTCGTTCTTTGGTTTATTCTGCGACCGATTTGAAAGCTATGCAACCGAACCACCGGGCGGTAATCTTCTCGACGACCTCGGTCGTCCGAGATACGGCCCTTTTACGGAGGAATTGATTACACCGTCACCTGACCCCGATGCCTATACCGAGTTCGGAACCGATATCCTCGGGTTGCGCGTTTCGAGACCGCTCGGACCAGTTTCTGTTGCCGGGCTATTTCGTTATGATACCGGGACATTCTGGGATGCTCTCTCCAATCTCGAAATCTCGTCTCTCGATGAATGGATAGATTCCACCGGTTCCGAAAGCGACTGGTTCGCTCTCGGCAATTCGGAGTGTCTCTACGGCGCTGATATATCGGGCAATTTCGACGCCTTAGCCATCTGGGCGGAATACCTTGCCTACTCATACAGCGGCGGTGTAGTAGCTGGAAACCGCGAAAACGACGCTCTCGACGGCAACGGCCCGGTGGACATAAAGCTTGGCAATCTGGCCGGGCATCTCGCCGGCGCCGGTTTGACAGTGAAACCCTCGCACAAACTAATGTTCCAGATTGGTTACCATTCGCAAAATATCTATTCTCCCGAAGACTCCGGTTTTTATATCCAACCTGCACCCTCGACCGATGGCGATGGTCGAGTCGATATCGATTTAATAAATATAACCCCGGATATGGGC
>QNEE01000251.1 GCA_003645085.1 bacterium
GGCGACAGCGCCTGCTTTACCGCCACAGCCTCCGGCTGGGGAGCCCTAACCTACTCCTGGGACCTCGACGGCGACGGAACGGACGACACAACTACAACCGAAAACACGATTTGCCATAAATACAAAGAAGCGGATACTTATTGGGTAAAGGTGAAAATTGAGGACGAAATGGGGTGTGAAGCGGAGGATAGTGTCGAAGTGATAATTAAAAAAGAAGAATATACTTTCGATGTGGTAATGACGGAAGAAGTTTGGGAAGGTAAAGATTTCTACCCTACCGACTGGATATTCGACGACGAGGGAACGCCGTGGATTCTGGGATACGCAAAGGAAGACAGCAATGCGTATTATATGATTAGTGATACTTTAGGCAATATTGATACTTTGTATTCTCTGGAATTTGCTGATGTTGATATACCGCAGGCGCCGATATGGATAAAAGATAGGCATATTCTCCATAGATACTTCAGCAATATTGATGATACAGTTATTTATGGTATAGATACTGTAGTTCACACAAGATTGAAGTTTGACTCTTTAACAGTTACTCCGATATTTGGTAACGGACCTTCTTGGAAATTTATACATAAGTTTATTGAACCTATAGCGATAAGGGGAAACGGGTGGGCTTTTGTTAAAATTATTCAATCGAACGAAGCCGATTCGGTTTATCCAGGATGGAGATACGCTATCGCTCACAATGGAGAACCGGATGTGAAAATAGATATTGAAGGGGAAGTATATCCTGACGACGAATACTTTGCGCTTAACGATAATAAATTAGCGGTATTCGCTTCAAACGTAATCGGGAATATATATACTATAAATGTATATGATACTTCGGGCGCACTGCTATACAGCACTCCAGAACTAAACTGGTGCGGACCAGCATGTATGAAATTCGAAATATTATCAAATGGGAGTATCATACATCTTTCCGGGAATTCCAACGGAATTCAATTATTCAGGCAATACTATTTGGAAATAGATTCGTTTGCGATAAGCGATACCAATTATATAGCCGTTAATTGGGCAGTTGCGAATAACCGGTTGTTTTTAGTTTATTGCGTTATAAATACTGGTGGAGCTTATAGGTATTACTTCGATATCTCAGATTCTTTAGCTTTAATATGGGATTATGAGATAACTAACCGTTGTCAAAAATCCTTCAGTATTCTTGATGATAATAATCCGTGTTTCGATATTACCGAATACCTAGAACCTAATTTTTCTTGGCAGCTTAACGTCCTATCCGCTCTAAACGGAAATATAATTGGGGAATGGCCAAATACGCCTTTTGTAGTCCGCCGACTTCCCTTTACTTCTGTAAAGTCGAATTACATGTTAATCAAAGATTTGGCAGAAGCCAACCCTCCATTGGAGCCTAAATTTCTTATTATTCGAATAGAAGGGGGTGAGTAATATGAAAAAGCTAATTCTCTCCCTTTTACTCCTTGAAATCATTGCCATAGTTGCAATTCCTTGTCCTTTCGGAAGCGACGCGTATGTTGGGCAAAGCTATTCCCATCCGAATGTTAGCACCAAGATAAGCAATTATATACACGATGCCGTTGATATTCATATGAATCCGTCTCAACCCATTATTGCCTTGGAAAGCGGACCCGGCACTATTTATTTAGGTGGTTCTCCAAGTGGCGGAGAACTCGATTGTTCTATTCAAGTTGGTGATTGGGAATACGCACACATTTGTGATACGTTAATAAACCCGCTTATTCTTTATAAGATCGAACATAAAATTGATATATCTGCTGGGGATACAATAGGATATTTAACAACGACTCAAACGGGTGCGGATGAGGGGTGGTCTCCTCATATTCATCTTGTTCGTTTGAAAGACCGGTACTCTCAGGATGGTGCAAGGTATACTGCTGGGCGTAACCCATATCCGGCGTTAGACGAATTATTATCAGATATCGATATTTGCGATTGTGTGAAAGAATCTATAGATTCTACATCTGCCGAAATCCATTTCACAGGACAGGGCGAAATGGGTTCAGGAATAATCGGTAACCCACCAGTATTATACGGCGATATCGACGTTCAGGCAGAATTCGATATTCGCGTTAATGTCGATTCCCAAACGAGAGTGACATCGCCTTATCAGATGAAATGGGGTATAGACGGTAATGAGTTAGGTTTCGCCACTGTAGATGGCGAATTACCAAGACTGCCCTCACATCAAAAAGAGAAAATAGAGAATCTGTTTAGTTATAAAGACTGGATAATTTCTAATCTTGCTGGCTCCTATGAAGCGACAGATAGAGATTTAGATGACGTTCAAGATTTCGATAATTACTGGAACACCCTCCAAAGATTGGACGACCCTAATTGGCAAAACACAGCTTATCCTTGCTCCCTCGACACCCGCAAGTTCCCCGACGGGCCGCACAAGGTCTGGGTCTGGGCAGAAACTTTTTGCGGCGAAGTATTTGCGGAAACTGTGGACGTGTATATCAATAACTTCGGATCACAAGTTGAGGTAAAAGACGCATCTGACGGGAATAAACTTTACGCCTATTTTACCGAACCGATGGATTCCTCGACCCTCGGCGGCGACAAGACTTAAGGTAATATTATTAGACCCCGACGATTCGGTAGGGGCACGGCATGCCGTGCCCCTACAAAAAACGAACATAGATATTAAATTAGTAGCGGATGCGGCAAAGCGGATGCGCGTGGAAAACCGGACATTAGAGACGCTCTTTCGCGGCCCGGACGGCGAGATAACCCTGAAACGAGAGGAATACAAAGAAGAGAAAAGGCATGGATGGTTATCGATAAGTAATACTTGATATACCCTCCACTTATGTATATAATTAATATTAAACGGGGAATTAAACTACAACAATCGGAAATATTATGATACGCACGACTTTTTTCGCGTTGCTCATAGCGTTTACCGGCGTTTACGGCGCTGTCGTTTTCGGCCCCGTCTCGTATTATCGGACGACGGGCGCGCCGGACATCTACGATACTACTTTTGTCGCTTACGACACGACCGTCGCCTGCA
>QNEE01000252.1 GCA_003645085.1 bacterium
CGTTTTGGAATATAGTCGAAAGGGAGATTTTTGGCAAGTGTAATTCCGGTGGAACCGGATTGCAACCGGTTTTTTTATGTTTGACTTGTATGGTTTATTTGTGTATATTTTCACAAATTTAATTTAGCATCTTTGGATTCGGCGCTGTTCGCGTGGCTCGAGTCCAAGCGGAGGTTACGATGTTCGATATCGAGAAAGCGCTCGACGACCAGCTTTTCGAGCATATGGAAAACCGCCCGACGGTTGTTTTTACCGAGGCGCACGACCCGCGTATTATCGAAGCGGCTTGCTATCTTGCGCGGTTTATCCGACCGGTTTTTCTGGCATCTGAAAATAGCGTGCGGGATAATATCACCGAGAACCTGCAGCATATCGACTCGGCACGCGTCGAGTTCACTCTTTCCGAAAGCACGTTCATAGATATCGAGGAAAACGATGGTTTGCTCGAAGAGTTAGCTAATGCGTATATCGAACTCCCCGAGGAATTCGGTTTCGCACGAAAATTGGACGAGGCTGTCGAGAAATTGCTCGACCCTGCACTTTTCGGGATAATGGCTGTCCGCGAGGGTCACGCCGATACGGTCGTCGGAGGCGTTACTCACGAACCTATCCAATTTTTCAGGCCGATGCTAAAGCTCCTTGCCGTAGACAAAATAATAGGCGAGACCGGTATTTTCGTCCTGCCTGACGAACATCCGGCCGATATATACCCTCATAATATAGTCGTATTCGGCGATGTCGGAGTGAACGCGACGATGACCCCGGAAATACTCGCTCATATTGCCGTGTGCACTTGCTCGGTGGCGAGGGACATTTTCCCTGAAGATATTCTTCCCGTGATAAACGGCGCCATCGTTTCCCATTCCAATCGTGGGTCTGACGAGGGACCTTCGCCGGAGCTTGTCCGGAAAGCCGCCGCACTGGTTCCGGGCGTTCTTGCGAAACGGATTAAATTGGGCGAAAGGTATAAATCGATACATATCGAGGGCGAGGTTAAGGTTAATGTCGCGCTGTCGCGTCGTTCGGCCGCATATTATATGAAAAGAGAAGAGAGAGATTGGGCGGGATTGGTAAACGTGATTATCTGTCCGAATCTCGACCTCGGGAATCTGCTCTACCATCTTTACGCAACGCGATACCCCGAGGCCAAGAAATTCCCCGTTTTATGCGGTCTCAGGTTCAAGGGTATCGATTTGCCTATGGATTGCACGCCGGAGGACGCGATACTCGCGGTTAAGGCGAATACCCTTCGGATGCACCGTTTCGGTGAGTGGCGACGGACACCTAAAGATACATTTTTCAAGCGTTACCGGATACTCGCGATTAACCCCGGTTCGACATCGACTAAAATCTCGGTCTACGAAGGCGATATAGAAGCGTTTTCGGAAGAACTAAAACACGAGCCGGAAGAACTCGCGCCATTCAAGGGCAAGAGCATTATGGAGCAGTATAGCTTCCGAAAAGAGGTCGTTCTTAAAGCTCTTTTGAACCACGGGTTATCTGTCGACGACCTGGACGCGGTTTCCGCGCGCGGCGGATTGTTAAGGCCGATTCCTCACGGGACATACAAGGTTAACGACGCGATGTGCAAAGACCTTCTGCGCGGTTTTGGCGGCGAGCACGCCTCCAATCTTGGCGGGTTGATAGCCCGCGAAATAGTCGGCGATTCGGGGAAACCATCGTTTATTGTCGACCCTGTCGTGGTGGACGAGGTTCCTATCCGTGCCAAAATAACCGGTTTTAAGGAAATCCGCCGCAAGGTTATAAGTCACGCACTTAATCAGATAGCCACGGCGAGACGCTACGCCGAAGAGAACGAGACATTCTACGAATATCTGAATCTGATTGTCGCTCATATGGGGGGCGGAATTACTATCGGCGCACACCATAAGGGGCGGTATCTCGATGTCAACGACGGACTTACGGGAGAGGGGCCTTTTACGCCTGAACGTTCGGGTTCGTTACCTCCCGGGCAACTTATCGACCTCTGTTTCTCTGGCAAATATACACACAAGCAACTAAAACAACTCAATAAAGGACAGGGGGGCCTGATAGATTTACTCGGGACATCCGACCTGCGCGAGGTCGAAAAACGTATCGAAAACGGCGACGAGGAAGCGGCGATGGTTTTCGAGGCTATGGCGTATCAGATATCGAAGAATATCGCGGCGCTCATACCCGCTTTCGACGGGGAACCGGTCGACCGGATTTTGCTTACCGGCGGGATGGCACGTTCGAAACGTTTGGTGGAAACTATAGAAAACAGTGTCGCCGCAATAGGTTGCGGAGTAACCGTTTTCCCCGGAGAGAACGAGATGCTCGCGCTGGCGAAAGGGGCATTGCGCGTTCTTCAGGGTAAAGAAAACGCAAAAACCTACGATTTCGAAGAAAGGGAAGCGACTTTAGACCATAATAATCGGGGTCTATAAATAACCGTCATCCAGATATGGTTCGATTCAAGGGAGTTTAATGAAGGGTTTATCAGAACTTATAGAGATTGCGCGTTCGCTGCCGGAAAAGAAAATAGCGCTCGCTGGCGCGAACGAGGTCGATTCACTACTGGCGGTCGAGAGGGCGCGTGTAGAGGGTTTAGCGGATACTATTTTAGTTGGAAATACCGACAAGATTAGACATACCGCGGACAAAACGGGAATCGACATCTCTAACTTCGAGTTAGTCCGCGAAAAAAACGAGGAGACGGTTTCCCAAACAGCTATAAGAATTATAAAAGAAGGCCGCGCGGACGCCCTGATGAAAGGTTTTGTTCCCACGGCCGATATTATGCGGGCGATTCTGGACAGGGAATCGGGACTTCTCGAGGCGAAGCTACTGAGCCATTTCGCGCTGTTCGAGATACCGCGCTATCCGAAACTTCTCGGTATCACCGATGCCGGAATCAATATTTCCCCCGGTCTCGAAGAAAAAATAGCGATAGCCGAAAACGCGATATCGATATTTCACAAACTCGGCATCGACAACCCGAAAATAGCGTGCGTCTGCCCGGTAGAGAAGGTTAATCC
>QNEE01000253.1 GCA_003645085.1 bacterium
GTCGATATCCGCGACAGCGGGGGGGCCACCATCGACACTCCATAGCAGCGTTCCCTCGTCGTTCCAGCAGCATAACTGGACGTCTCCGGTAGAACCGCCGGTTACCGACGCTATAAGTTCGTTTCTTCCGTCGTAGTTTATATCCTCGCAGTCCATCGATGCATAGGCTCTGCCGCTTGTGGTAATCGTGAATTTAACGGCACCCGATAGAGCGTCCAGCACGACTATTTCGTATGTGCTCGTGCGGTTTTGCTGGGATATAACCTCGATATCGCCTCCGCCGTCGTAATCGGCGAGAAGGACCTCGTGCCCCGTTGTAGTATAGGGCGTGCCGCCGATGTCGGTCGCCCATATTACGCCACCTGAAGGGCCGTCGACGCAAATAACTCCCGAACCGCCGGGGGAATCGAGGTAGCAATTACAGTATATTTCTGCAACACCATCGCCGTTAACGTCGGCGAGAGCGGGGGTAAAACAAGCGCGGCCGAATCTGTTATTCCAGACGGTTGTCGATGGTCCGCCGGTGTCCGGTTTGCGGATAACCAGAATCCGCCCGTTGCCGGACATAGATGTCGAACGGGATGCGATGACTATCTCTGGCCGCCCATCGGCGTCGATATCGCCCACCACGGGTGAGTAGGGTATCTGGCCAGTGCCGAACGAGATAAACTCCTCGGGGCCAGGAATTCCGAGAATCGCCGAGGAAAACAGTATTACGCATAATGATAAAAAAGCGGACTTCTTCATTATAATATTCCTTTCGGTTATGTATTTCATAAAAGATTACTATCGAATAATCAAAATTGTGCCGCTGCAAACGGCTCTTCCGGCGCTTTCGATAATATAAAGATACAGGCCGGGGCGGATTTTTTCGCCATGGTCATCTATGCCGCTCCAGCTGCGGTTGCCGTCAGGTTGGATAGTCTTCTTAAACACTTCGATATTCCTCGTATTATAAATTCGCAAAACGGCCTTTTCGGTAAAGCTGTGCGGGTAGTCGAACACAACGACATCGTTGATACCGTCGCCGTCGGGAGTGAACGGATTGGGAACTGCGTTGCAAACGGTTTTCGGTTCGATGTAAAATCTCCAGACGGCCGTGGTGCAATTCGGCTCGCAGAGGTCGGGTTCGTCGCAGATATAGACCTCGATTTCGACTGTATCGCCCCAGTTGAATTCCAATCCGGCCCTCGCCGGGTCGATGGTTACGATTCCTCCGTTCGTTTCGGGAGTCCAGTCGATGTCGGAAAAATCGAAATCGCGGCCATAATAAGTAATCTGAAGTGTCGAGAGGTCGAGACCCGCAGGCAGGTCAGAAAGTCGAAAAACCATAATCGGGTCGTTTTCCATAACGAGTTGTCCCGGTTGCGGCGCGAGAGGCTGGACCTCCGGCGGCAACAGGTCGACATAAAATGTCAGGTCGATAGTATCGAGGTTCGGAACACCATATATATTGTAAAATTCCAGCAGAGACACATCGACGGCCTGATTGTGCGTCCAATCTGTTGACGGTGTAAAGGTCAGAATCCCTCCGGCGAATATCAATTCCGGGTCGATACCAGCCGTATAGCGAACAGATTCGACCTCGAGGACGATGCCGTCGGGTGAAATGCCGTGCGAATCGGCAAGCGCAAAGACTATTTGCTGGTCTTCGCAAGCGGTAACATCGCCGTTTTGTGGCGTTATCAAACTACCTGTCGGGGCCGAGAAAATAACATTTATCGGGAAACATGTCGTGTCGATATTAGGTTCGCAGTAGTATGGATTGTCTGCGGCGATTACGCATATTTCTGGGCAATCGGCCCAGCTTTCGCCCGTTCCTGTCGATTCGGGGTAGAATATCAACTGTGAACCGTCCCATTGGACCGCCGGGTGAGTTATGCCGTAGGTAGCGCCGCAAAAAACAGCGAAAACGGTCGAATTATCGATACCTGTCAGAGTATCGGTGATACTAATAGTAACGGGCGCGAACTCTTCGCAGAATAGGGTGCTGTCTGACGGGTCGAGTAGGACGGCCTCTGGCGGCGATTGGTCGCTCAGAAATTCCCAGCTAAGGGGTGGCCAGAGATTGCAGCCGAGCACATTATAGCAGGTGTCGAGAGTAAGCGTATGCCAGCCTTCCTGCCAGCAGTCTGGTTCGGATGGCTGTGCGACTATCATACCGGAGGACGGCGTTACGGTCATATTACCCTCATCGACCGCGAAACGTATCGTGTTGTCGGCCCAAAGGACTACTCTGTCTGGGTCGAGCCAGGCCTCTCCGCCGGTGTTCAGAACGATTTCCTGGCATTCACAACTCGAACTGGTGCTGTCGAGCGGCATTACTACATTTGCGAATGGAATGTGCGCCCCGGGGACATCGATACAATAGGTATGCATAAACGGGCCAATCGGGTATTGGATGGTCGATAAACGGAACTCGTCTATAAATAAACCTTCGCGATGGTTATAACTGTCGGTTCCGAATACGAACCTAACCTGCAAGATATCTCCGGGAGAGACGATGCCGAGGTCGATGAGGTCCTGCGAAACGACCTCGACCCAGACACCGGTAGATTCGCAGTAGGTCATTTTGTTGGCGAGAGGATTGTCGACCGACTCGTCGATGTATGCGTCGTAGCGCGGTAGTATTATCCCTACGCCGTATTCGTCGAGCTGTTCCCAGCCGGTGTGGTCGACGTTTATTTCGAGCAGGAAACCGTCCTCGCCGTCGCCTGTCCAGCTAAACGGGTCGAGAGGCGGCACGGAAAGCCAATACCAGAAAGCCAGATACGCTGTAGTCCAGCCGGTCAAATCGAAATCGAAACTGGTCAAAGTGGCAGCCATCGGGCCGGAATAGGTCGCGGAACCGTCATAGGGGACACCGGCCACGCCGAAACCCGAAATAGCGTTGTCCGGGCCGTAAGGCAAACGGACGTCGCAGTAGTCGAAATAGGCGTCGCCGTAAAAAAGGTCTTCCTCCCTCTCGAAATCGTCGTGATAACCGA
>QNEE01000254.1 GCA_003645085.1 bacterium
ACGGTTGATACCCCGATAAATAGCGCGTCTGAGCCCGTTCCACCGTTTCATCTCGCCGAACTTGGATTCGATAGCCGAACGCGCACGCGAAAACGATAGTCTTACTTATGTTGGTTAAAAACGTGTTTTCAGGGACTTCTTTCATGAAGCCGTTTAATAAGGAATTTTGTATTTTTGGGTTTGCTTTCACATTGTCCTTCTTATCTAATTTATTGTGAGGACAATCTAAATTATATGAAACTGTTTTGCAAGATAAAAATCAGCAATCTCAATTTACAATTTGTGGGAGCAAATCGGTATTAACGAGTATTCCGTAGAACGCAGAAAATCCATCTGTACACCAAAACACGAAATATACTATTGACTTACGGCAGCACAAATAATATCTTGGATTAAGAAGAATAAAATATATCCTCAGGAGGTAAAATGAGAAAGGCATTTATTATCTTTGTAATCCTGCTCTGCGCTAACCTCGTATTCGGGCTAACTATCAATATCACCCGGGTTCCGGGTGGGCCGCCTATCCAATTTATTATCGACGTCATAAACGATAGCGAGCCACCGGTCGAAATCACAGATTTCCACTTCAGTGTGTCGATGCCGTGCCAGGTTGTCGACGCCGACCCGCCTCCGGGATGGACGCTTCGCTATGCCCTACCAAACAGTTTTGTGGAGATGGATGCCGGGCCCGGAGCCGAGATACCACCGGGTGGGGTGGGCACGTTTGGCGTGACAATCGACGGACCTTGCGAGGACGCCACATACAGCCTTTACTTCACCAGCGCTGGCGGCGTAATCCCCGGAAGTGAGCGTGAAGGACCGATAGAAGGCTTGAATGTCGATGAAAACGCGACGCCGAGCGAGTTTAAACTCGATGTCTCACCGAACCCGTTCAATTCTGGGATTACAATTTCCGTTTCGGGCGAGGCGACCTTGCCCATACAAATCGAAATATATGATATCAACGGGCGAAAGGTTACGGGAATTCTCGCTAACCAACGCGAGTCGGCGAAGCCGTCGAGCACAGACGTCTCCGGCGCGTGCCGGTGGACACCGGATAAATCCCTCGGCTCGGGAATTTATCTCGTCAGGGCGAAAGTCGGGGATAATGATATTGCGAAGAGAGTGGTATATTTGAAATAACGAGGAATGTCGAAGAAATGCGTTCCCACGCGGGAGCGCAGGAACGGGCATATATGAATAATTAGATTTCTTATTTTTACTGTCGACTATTTAAAAAACAAGGAGAAACGATGAAAAAGCTTTACTTATCCTAACATTGCCATTATATTATTTGGTAGTATATTTGTGTTGCATGCCGGCTACATTAAAGGCACGGTTACTACTTCTATATGCCCGGGTTGTTATAACGAACCAACCGATAAAGGTGAAGTGTATTTATACGATTCGGATACGGCTCTTATTGATTCCGTATGCATTAGCGACTCGTGCGAATTCGAATACCGGTTTTACGGCCTCTCCGACGGCACATATTACGTTCAGGTGAAAGTGGCTAAAGGTTGCCCCTATTGTATGTATCATGGTCGTTGGTTCGATAATGATACATTATTGGTAGTTATAGTAGAGGGCGGTTATGGGGGACCCGCAGGCGCTATCGACGCGGATACACGGTCGTATGAAAGGACTAATTGCGATTGAAACACATAATGTTATTAGTCCTACTTGCTGCGACATTGTCGTTTGCCCTTAACTGGGAATACGTTTATTCCGCTCCGTCTTCTACCATCAACAATATGCTAAGCGTCGTTGAGATACCCGATGGGAAACTCGTTTTCGTCGGTTACTCCATTGATACCCTTTGGTTGTTGGAAACGGATTCTCTCGGGATAGTCCTTAGAAACCGGACTTTCCCGGAGTTACAGGCTTGCTACGCCATTCGCGCCGACACGACTATTGGCAGTATAATAGGGATTACCGGAACTGCCGATTGGGCGATGTCGAACGCGATGTTCGCCCTATATTGGCCTTCTACCGATTCTCTAATATGTTGGGCATATAATCGATATGATATGTATATGGAGGGGTTATCTATCGCCGACACGCCCGACGGCGGTTTCGTTTTCGCTTGTTGTGCCAGGGATTCTACACCCCCCTCCTATTATATCCACGTTATCAAGGTATCCCCCCCGGATTGGGAGCCGGATTGGGAGTTAAGTCTTCCAGTCCCCGACGCTATCTGGCCGTTTGGTTTATATTGCGACCCGTCTGGCGTAACAAACCTGGTAGGCCGGGGCTTTGGTGGAGACTTATTCGTTCGTATAAACGCCTTGGGAGATACGGTTCTTACCAGGAACTATGGCTCCCTATATTACCTCGAGGATATCAAGCCGGCTTACGGTGGCGGGTATATCGTCTGCACTGACCTCGGTTATGTCATAAAAATCGATACTACCGGCGCTGTAATATGGGAAAGGCATTATTCATTCGATAATAGCTTCAAAGCCATCGTTCCTATCCCGCCGGATAAATACGCACTTACAGGTTGGACAACCGGAGGTATTTGGTCCGATTTCCTGTATATGCTGGTAGATTCCGCCGGAAATTTGCTCGACTCGTTTACCTATGGCACGATAGATACTATCGAGCAAGGATGGGGTATATGGCCGTGTAGCAATGGCGATGTTGTGATGGCAGGCAGGGTTAGCTATTCTGAGAGCGGTTATGGTCTCGGTGTCCGCCGCGAGGTTTTAGACACAGCCGGCATACGGGAAAACGGTGTTTTACCGGTTTCGCATTATATCTCTATCCATCCCAATCCGTTTAATTCGTCAGTTTCTATTTATGCGCCTGATGGGGCGGAGATTGAGATATTCGATATTAACGGGCGGTTGGTGGAGGAAATCCCTGCTTTAAGGGGCGAGTCGGCGAAGCCGTCGAGCACAGACGTCTCCGGCGCGTGCCGGTGGACACCG
>QNEE01000255.1 GCA_003645085.1 bacterium
ATATTTGCCGCGCGAACCAGCTTCTCGTCCGACATCCGCGCGAGAAAATACCGGTTGGCTTCGATATTGGCCTCGTCAAAAAGCCAGCCGCGTTCGTAATCGACAGAATCGACATCCTTAATAACTCCCTCGAGTATCTTCAACGCGGTTGAATTGACACAACTCGAATGACCGTCTATCCGGCGCAAGAAAACTGGAATATCGGAGCTTATTCCGTCGAGACTTTCACGGGTTGGTAGATTGCCGTCGTCGGGAGGCGAATAGCCGAATCCGTTAACCTCGCCGTTATCGAGAACCCATTCGCGTAATTGCTCCAGTAGCTCCTTCTCCGAGCGAGCCTCGCCGCCATCGAACTCTAATGCGCGTATTCCGGTCTGTAAAAAGTGGACGTGAACATCGCGGAAAGCCGGTAAAAGAATCCGGCCTCGAAGGTCGATGATTTCGGTATCTGCCGGAACGTCCAGGCTCGAACCAGTGTCGACAATAAGCCCGCCCTCGACTAGAACCTCACGCGCCGAAAGTGCAGACCTATCCATCGTCAGAACGTTGGCATTCCGAAAGAGAACTCTTCTATCGGAGAAACTCATATTCCAGATTTATCGATAAGTATAGAGTCGTTATATCGTCGTCCTCGACATCGTGCCATTCAGGCGAGTAACTGACGATACTATCTATTCTCATACGGGGGATAATCCAATATGAACCTATCGCGCTGACCTCGACAAATGCGAAATTCGAGTAATATCCGAAATCCTCGGATGGCTCGGTGTCGTAAAAGCGTATCCCCGGCTCGAGAAGTATATCGAGCCATACCTTGCGATATCGAAGCCAGTCGAAAGTAAGTTCGAGCGATAGTTCCTGAAAATTATCCGTTTCTACCTCGCTTCCCGCGTGGCTTAGCGAGTATTTCGGACCGAATCCGCTGTGGACAAAAGGGCTAAACGACCATTCGATTCCGCCTGTAACCGAATACCATTCTCGGTTAGGATAGACGGCCGTAGCCATATCGTAACGGTAACCCTCGGCGGTAAATTCCGGAGCGAGGGTGAACTTTTTCCCCAGGGCTATCATAGGTGCGATGTCGATGTAAACCCTCCAGTGGTTGCCGGTGAGGTCGCCACGATTGTAGTTTCTGCGTTCCGCCTCGAAATCACCCCTTATATAATTACCACCGGAAAACCTATGCCAGGACGAGTAGAAATTATTACGCTGGTAGTTGGCCTCGGTCGTGTCCGGGGCATAACGGAAAGCGAATTGGTATCCCAGTGAAAGCTCGTCCTCGCCGAAAAAGGGGAAACCGAAATCGAACTTGATTTTGGAAAGCGTATAGTCGTAGGAGTAGCTCGATTGGCCGGAATAATCCTTCGTTTCGAAAGAGAGTTTCGCCGAACCGTTGGCCTCGGTCCATCTTTTTTTGACACGAAGATAGCCGGTGCCTTTCCAGTAGCCGGGCGTGGCATCCTCGCTATACGGCTCGCGCACATCGGCAGATAATTCGCTAATTAAAAAGAGATTCTGGGGGCCTGTCCAATCCCATTTGCCTTTGAGTCGGCTCCAGAAGGTTTCCGTCCCGATTGATAACATCCCGTTTCCTTTTAAATTATGGTTGCCGAATTGTTCGCCAATCTCGCCCTCGGAAAAAAACCGACCCTCGCTGCTGGCGGAAAGCGTGTCCTCCTCGAAAAGGACGTATTTCTGCGCGAGATGCGAGAAACCGATACCGGTTTGCAGACCGGTTTCTGCCGCTATTGCCGCAATAATAAGTAATGACGATATAACAATAGTCCGAAGCACGATTTTTCAAATCTATCTTTATACAACCGATAAGTCAATCGGAATATCGGGTGAGGAGTTTTCCTAAAAACTATATCGAAAGGGATGTGCTTTGTTAGATGTTCCATAACCGAACGTTGTAAAAACCGTGTGACCGAACGAAGGGAAGAAACCCGTAGGAACAGCCCGATTATCCCCGCGGTTCCCTCTGGCATTTCTGCTTGACATTTACAGAAGCAATCCTTATAATCGAACCGCTTTTGAAATAACGGCGGTATCGTCTAGGGGTTAGGACAGGTGGTTCTCAGCCATCAGACCGGGGTTCGATTCCCCGTACCGCTACCATAACGAAAAGACGGGCGTAATTGCCCGTCTTTTATAACTAGAAACCACCGATTTTATTCTATAAAGCAATATTTAAGGTTGGCGAAAAACGGTTTATTCTTTAACATCGGATAAGAAATTTCGGTTTTTACCGCTTATCTTTTTATATTTTAGTTGCTGGTTGTTCATTTTTCGCCTTTACCTAGTATATTTCTTCATTTTTCTTGTTTTATGACAATCATATTAACTCATCCGGCGCTCTCAAACAGACCTACCCTGTCGATTGAGCCGAAATCGCCGATAATCGTTTCATAACATCTGACCCAACCGATACCTCGATAAATCGCACAGCTGAGCCGATGCCAGCTTTTCATCTCGCCGAACCTGGATTCGATAGCCGAGCGGGCACGCGAAAACGATAGTCTTGCTTATGTTGGTTAAAAAACGCGTTTTCAGGGATTTCTATCATAAAGCTATTTAATAAGGAATTTTGTATTTTGGGTTTTGCTTTCACATTGCTTTCCACTCACAATTTATTGTGAGGATAATATAAATTATATGAAACTGTTTTGCAAAACAAAAATCAGCAATTTTAATTGTAAAATTGGCCGCCTAGATACCGTTCTTTCGTTTATAAATCGTGGTCAAAATAGACCTCCGAAATTTATGTAAGAATGTAAAACAATTTCCGAAAACACACTTACGCTACGCCACCGCGTCACATACGATATAACGATTCTTATAACTAATTCAAGCCCAATTAGTTAG
>QNEE01000256.1 GCA_003645085.1 bacterium
ATCTCGGATATTATGGATAAATCTGGACGATTGGCCTTGACCCAAAGCAACACTGGTATATCGGTCGGCACACCGGGAGAGACAATAATCTCGTCGGCGTCGCGTAGTGCGGCTTCGTTGTGGATACCGAGTTCGACGTCGGCTCCAAGTTTACGCAACTGCTCGGCGCGTTCGCGAAGTTTCTTGTTATCCACGGCATCGCTGACGGTTACCTTTGCGCCGTGCTTTAAAAGCAGTATCGCCGCGGACATCCCGCTTCGGGCGAGACCGAGAATAGCCATTTTTTTTCCTCGATAATCCATCTAACGCACCTTGAAAGTTGCCAGCCCGAGAAGGGCGAATAGTATCCCGATTATCCAAAAACGCGCTACAATTTTCGGTTCGGGGTCGCCTTTAAGCTCGAAACTGTGATGAATCGGTGTCATCCGAAATACCCGTTTGCCCGTCGTTTGAAAACTGATTACCTGAATAATCACGCTGAGGGTTTCGACGACGAAAACACCGCCCACTATAAGAAGCAGAAATTCCTTTTTCAAAAGGACCGCTACCGTCCCGAAAGCCGCGCCGAGAGAGAGTGCGCCGGTATCGCCCATAAAAACCGAGGCCGGAAACGAGTTATACCACAGAAATCCGAGGCAGACTCCGCCGACTGCTGCGGCGAATATCGAAAGCTCTCCGGCGCCGGGAAGATACAATATGTTGAGGTAATTACTGAAATCCCAGCGGCCAACAATATAGGCAGTTATTACGAAAACCGCGGCCACTATCGCAGAAAGCCCCACCGCAAGGCCATCCAGGCCGTCCGTGAGGTTGATGCTGTTACTGCTGCCGGTGATAACGAAAGCTATCCAGAGTATATAAAAGATACTGAAATCGATAGTGATGTTTTTGATAAACGGTAATTCTGTCGCGGTTCTGACGGATTCCATAGGCGGATTGAGATAGAAGATAAAACCGACGACGAGTCCCAGTATTATCTGTCCGACCAGCTTTTCGCGGCCAAGCATCCCCTTTCGATGTCTTTTGACGATTTTTAGATAGTCGTCCCAGAAACCCATAGCGGCGCTGAAAAGCGTCCCGAGCAACGCCAGCCAGATGTAAAGGTTCCCGAGGTCGGCCCAGAGCAAGGTCGAGATTGTGAACGCGATAACCATTATTATACCGCCCATCGACGGCGTTCCCTTTTTAATTTTATGGTGTTCGGGGCTGTCCTCGCGAACCGGGTCGCCGATATGCTTTTTGCGCAAGATATTTATGACCGTAGGGCCGATGATAAAGGAAATAAGCAAACTGGTAACCGCCGCCGCCGCCACGCGGAAAGTAATATACCGCAGCAGATTGAATATTATCGAGGTTTCCCTCAGCGGATATAGAAGATGGTATAACATTATCTTTTTCTGTATTCCCTCGCCGTGGGCAATCCCCTGCCCAAACGGCCTTTGGCGATGACCACCCTCGTTTTAAGATGGCTATGTCTTTGCGTGATAAACCCCGGATGCACCGGCCTCGTATAGAACTTACCTGCTACAAAACGAGGGTCGAAATGAGCTGGCACAATGCTTAATTTAATACTGATGTTCACGCCTTGGGCGAGAATCGCTCCAGTGAGAAGCATTCCCAGAACGTATGCGATTATTTTCAGTTTTTTCTTCATTCGATATTCTCGATAATCGGTAATAGCCTTTCCATTTTCATCGCGCGGCTGCCCTTGATAAGGACAATATCTCCCGGTTTCAATTCGCGTTTAACCGATGCCTCGAGCTTCTCGAAATCGTCGGTCCAGAAAACGTTTTCAGACGCCATTCCAGCCTCGATAGCGCCATCGGCAGCGGCTTTCGACAATTTTCCGTAAAGAAAAAGTGCGTCGATACCCTTTTCAGCAGCGGCTTTGCCCATTTCTTTATGGAATTTCAATTCGTCTTTGCCGAGTTCGAGCATATCCGCGAGAATAGCCACTTTCCGTTCTCCGTTCATTTTTGCCAGTGTTTCCAGCGCGGATTCGACCGCGAGTGGGCTTGAATTATAGACATCGACCAGCGCCGTGATTTGCCCGTAACGCTTTATTTTCAGCCTGTTCGATACACCCTCGAAAGCGGCAAGCCGTTCGAGAATATCTTCTTTGCGGATTCCTAATTCACTCCCGACTGCGAAAGCTGATGCCGCGCAATACGGGGCGCAGCGACCGCAAATCCGCATTTTAAGCGGTTCCCCGTTAATTTTCAACGTTGTGGAACCGTCCGATTCCACCGCAAAATCGCTTATCACAAAATCCGCTTTCGAGGAGAAGCCAAACGTGATTACCCTCTCGGGCGGAATAATACTCTGTGTTGCAAGGCGCTTGTCGTCCGCATTTAAGAAAAGTTTCGCGTTAGGTTTCGTGTGTTCGAGGAGCCTCAGTTTTTCCGATGCTATCCTGTCCAGCGAACCGAGACCCTCGAGGTGCACCGGTGCGACATTGAGAAGGACGGCATAATCGGGAACCACTATCGACGCGAGCCTGTCCATTTCTCCCGGCAGGTTGATACCGAGCTCCAGAACCGCTATATCATGGTTTTCCTCGACGCGGAGAATCGAAAGCGGAAGCCCTATCAGGTTATTGAAATTGCGCTCGGACTGCGCGACTCGATATTCCACGGAAAGGACGTAAGCTATCGCTTCCCTAACGGTCGTTTTGCCGAGGCTGCCGGTTATCGCGATTATCTGTATCTTAAGATATCGCCGATACTTCGTCGCAAGGTCGTTCAACGCCCGAAGAGTATCCGAGACCCTCACCGTTGCAATATCCGTTTGAATGTCCTCCGATATTACCGCTGCCGCTGCCCCCGCTTTTACAGCTTCTTCTATAAAATTATGTC
>QNEE01000257.1 GCA_003645085.1 bacterium
GGCTATTCCGTCCTCGTTCTCGGAAAACCTATCGAATACCGTAATCCGGGAGTTGTGTTCGCCGGGGATACCACCTTAAGAGAGCTTATCGCTTTGATAAAACTGAGCCGCGTTTTTGTCGGTAACGACTCCGGGCCGCTGCACATATCCGGTGCTGTAGGCACACCGTCTGTCGGAATTTTCGGACCGACACACCCGTCGCTCGGTTACGCTCCGGACTCGCCGAATTCGAGAATTATAGGAGCCGAACTGCCGTGCAGACCGTGCACACTTTACGGCAAAGGGCGCTGTAGACTCGGGTCCCGGCTTTGTATGACTCTAATCGAACCAGACGAGGTCGCCGACGCCGTCGAAGAGCTTGCCGGGTTCGAAAATACCGAACCGGTCGAACCGAATAATGCGTCGCCTCGAAAACCCGCCGTCTTCCTCGACCGCGACGGAACGATAATCGCCGACGCGCATTTCCTCGACGACCCGGCGAAAATCGAACTTTTGCCCGGCGTCGCCGAAGCGATAAAAACCCTCAACGACGCGAAAATACCGGTCGTGATTACGACTAACCAGTCGGGTGTTGCGCGCGGCTATTTCGATATAGAAACGGTCGAGACCATCCACGGCCGATTACGTGAAATCCTCGCCGAGCGCGGCGCGAAAATCGATGCCATCTATTTTTGCCCGCATCATCCCGAGGGCGAAATCGCCGAATACCGCCGCGATTGCGATTGCCGGAAACCGAAACCGGGCATGGCCATGAAAGCTGCGAGTGAATTCGGCCTCGACCTGAATTCCTCATTCATTGTCGGGGATAAAAAATCCGACATCGAGTTCGCCCGGAATATCGGTGCGCGCGCTATTCTTGTCCGCACCGGCAAAGGCGCGCAAACCGAGCGGGAACTGCGCGATATCGAGCCGGACGCCGTTTTCGACTCCCTTCCCGGAGCCGCAAAATACATAGTCGAAAAATGGAAAAAACAGTAAGGAGAGTATAGGGAGAGTTTTTTAACCGTCTGCCGTTCTTTGTCTGTGCACCCATCGAGAAAAACTTCCTGGAGATGTCCCCGGGATAGTGGTTTCCGGTAACATACATATTAAACGCCATTTTAACCACGAATGATAGCCGATGTGCTTTATCCGGAGTGTGTGGCCAGAGGAAATCCTGCGGGTCAACCCCTTCGAGTTTTAAAAGTCCCACCCGAAAAATATATCGTAATACGGCTTCTCGAAACGTCCCTCGAACTCCGTCCGCCACGCGACATCGAAACGAAGAACCGTTACGTAACCGAGATTCATCCGAAGGCCCGTGCCGACACTCCCCAATAGCGGCAGTGGTTCGTCCTCCCAGGCTTGACCCATATCGAAAAACAACGCACCGTTTATACCGTGGAAATTCGCGTCGAGAAACGGGAATTTTACGCGGAACTGGTCGAACACGGGGAACCTCAGTTCCGTGCTGGCAAAAACGATATTCTTCCCATAGAAATAGAAAAACGGATAGCCTCGGAAATCCCACGTCCCGCCCATCCAGAACCGCTCCGGTTCAGGGCCGCCGGAACTCCTTCCGACAAGCCGCGTCGCGAACGCGCTCCGTTTGGTCAAACGAAGGTAATATCTCAAATCCGCGCTGGCGAGATGACTCGAAACCTGTCCCGTGTCGAATCGATATGTTCCGCCGACAGTCGCGTTTCCGCGAAAACCCTCGATAGGACCGGTGCGTCCCCATAATGAGTTGTCTCGGATTAGCGATAGGTTTAGCGTCCCGAACCAGCCCTTGCGTTCCGGTTCCAGGTCGGCGAAATAGGACTTTTCGGAATACGTTAAATATCCGGTGCTCTCGATTCGCATAAACCGGCTGAATGGGTAGGAAACAGTTCCCAGTGCGCCGAAGGTCTCCTCGGAAAAACCGAAATCGAAACGGTTGTAACCCTCTGTGTAGAAGTGGAATCCCCCGGTGCCCCATATTGGTCTGTCCTGCATATCGTAGTATATCGCTGCGACATTCAGGTTCTTAAGAATATCCGAGAAGCTGCCAAACTGGTCATAGACAAGAAAATACACGTGCCTATCGCCGAGCATATCAGAAAATATGCCCTCGATTCCGCCCGCGGATTCCATACTCGTATTTGTGGCAATGGCTCCCTGTGCGATATCGAAACTGAGTTTCGTGTCGTAGCCGACTCTGCCCTTCGCCGTTTTGAAATGCATCTCACGCGGCTCCCATGTCTTTTCCCATTCGACCCATTCTGTCTCGACCTGCTCGTAGACAGTATCACACGGCATAAGTATCACCTGATAGCTCGTATTCGTGTAGACCGTCGCTAGAACACTGTCGCCGCGCCATTCGGACGGCTCGAATAACCCAGTTAATATATTCGTAACGCGATACGCTCTTGATGAATCCGGGTCCAGAAGCCAGATGTTTTGTATCCCTGTCCCGTGATTCGACGAGAACGAAATCCGGCCGTCTCTGTGGGCTGACGGCTGGACGTTATTACCGGATAATCCGCCGAGAACCTCGATATTCCCTCCTTCGACCGGAATCCTGCAGATAGACAGTTTATCGGCATCGCCCCGTTCGACTCTATCGCTGGAGAATATAATGTAATCCCCGGCAAAAACCGGGTGAAAATCGCCGTAGATATCGTCGGTGAGTTTGTCTATCGAGTCGGTCTCGATATGAAATACGAATATATCGGCGAATCCGTTCAGGCCGGTTCCCGAAAAAGTTACGCGTTTCGCCTCGCGGTCTATCTGCGGGTCGCTTATAC
>QNEE01000258.1 GCA_003645085.1 bacterium
AGATACACGACGCGCGCGCCGTCATTCTCGAGTTCAATCACGACATAGAGATGCTCGCCAAAGGTCCTTATCCGAGTTTTCTCAAAGAGCGAATCGCGGGAAATAACGGCCACCTATCGAACGATACCGCCGCGGGGTTTTTTATAGCAACGGATACGCCAAACCTCGAGGCGCTTTTTCTGGCGCACCTCTCGAGAACTAACAACCTGCCGAAACTCGCACTAAGCGCCGCCCAAAAAGCCTTCGACGGTAACCGGCCCGAAACGAAAATTATAATCGCCGACCAATTCCAACAGCGAGAAATAATCCTGCCGTAATACCAAATAACCGGTTTAGACGTCGAGTTCTTCCTGTTCCCCCGATTGCGAATTCTTCTCGTCCGGTTCGACAACTCTGGCAACACCCGAGACGACGCGTTCGCCTTTAAGGCGAATCAACCTGACCCCCTGGGTGGACCTGCTGTAGGTACTAATCTCATTTGCTTTTGTGCGAAGCAGTATCCCATCGGCAGTTATAACGATGACCTCGTCTGTATCGGCTATTCCCAGAGCGCTAATTACCGGTCCGGTTTTTTCCGAAACCTTATGCCCGATAATGCCCATTCCCGCCCTATGTTGCATCCGGAATTCCTCGACTTTTGTGCGTTTGCTGTATCCGTTCTCTGTAACGGTGAGAATAGCCGGAGTGTTTGCCGTAAGAGGCGGCATCGCAACGACTTCATCCCCCTTTCTTAGCGAAATGCCGTTAACTCCCTGCGCTGCTCTACCCATACAACGAACCTCGCCTACTTTGAAATGAATACTTTTACCATTCCGGGTAAATAGTAAAACGCTTTCGTCCGGCTGTTCGATTATCCTGGCAGCGATAAGTCGGTCACCCTCGACTATATTAATCGCGATAACACCCGTCTTCCGCGCGTTTACGAATTCGGAAAGGCGGGTTCTTTTAACCTTACCGTTCGCTGTGGCGAAAAGAACATCCTTGTTTTCCTCGAATTCCCTGATGCGGCAGCAACTCGCGACCCGGTCGCCGGGGCCGACACCGATAAGATTAACGATAGCCATTCCTCGTGCGGTTCTGGAGAGTTCGGGTATCTCGTATACTTTTAAAGAATACGCTTTGCCCCCTGCTGTAAATACGAGAATAATATCGTGATTTGTGGCTGTGAAAAGGCTTTCCACAAAATCCTCGTCGCGGGTGGACATCGCCGTTATTCCGCGACCGCCGCGTCTCTGGCTGCGATATGTGCTCATCGGTGTCCGCTTGATATAGCCTGTGTGCGTTACACTTACAACGACCTCCTCGTCGACAACGAAATCCTCGTCCGACATCTCCTCGTAATTCGGGATTATTTGCGTCCTCCGGGGGTCGGCGTATTTCTCCTTTATATCCCTAAGGTCGTCTTTGATAAGACCCATCACGAGACTATCATCGGCGAGTATACCCTCGAGGTGTTCTATAAGTCGTAGCGTGTCTTTAAGGTCGGAGATTATTTTATCGCGCTCGAGCCCCGTGAGGCGGGCAAGACGCAAATCGAGTATCGCTTTGGCCTGTTTATCGGAAAGGTCGAGGCGTTTCCGTAGATTCCCCGAGGCCTCTTCGGAGTTCCGCGATTTTCGGATAATGTCCACCACCAAATCGATATTCTCGATAGCGACCTTTAGACCCTCTAATATATGCGCATGCGCCCTGGCCTTATCGAGGTCGAATATCGTCCGTCGGATTATCACCTGTCGGCGGTGCTCTATAAAGGCCTGCAAAACCTCTTTAAGAGTCATCTCTTTTGGCTGTTTCCCATCGAGGCCCAGCATAATAATACCGAAGTTCTCCGACATCCGGGTCAGCTTGAATAGCTTATTCAAGGTAACCTGCGCGTTTTCACCGCGTTTGAGTTCGATATAGATTCTCATTCCCTCGCGGTCGGATTCATCCCTTAGGTCGGCTATCGACTCTATTCGTTTGTTTCTCACAAGGGTGGCTATTTGCTCGATAAGGGCGGCTTTATTGACCTGATATGGTATCTCGGTAACAATTATCGCGTCCTTGCCGGTTTTCGCGGACGGTTCGACAAAGGCCCTCGCACGCATCGTAATAGTCCCGCGACCTGTATGATATGCTTCCTTTATCCCCTCCGTTCCGAGAATAAACCCTCCCGTAGGGAAATCCGGGCCGGATATGAACTCCATCAGGTCCGAAATCGAGGCTCCGGGATGGTCGATAAAATATATCAGGGCGTCGCAAACCTCCCCGAGATTATGCGGAGGAACATTCGTCGCCATACCCACGGCGATACCGGAACTGCCGTTCACGAGGAAATTCGGGAATCTCGAGGGTAAAACCTCCGGCTCCGTGAGCGAATTGTCATAATTCGGGATGAAATCGACCGTATCTTTGCCGATATCTGTCAACAGTTCCTCTGCGAGACGGTCCATACGAATTTCCGTATAGCGCATCGCGGCGGGCATATCGCCGTCGACGGAACCAAAATTACCCTGACCGTCGACAAGGAGATAGCGCATACGGAAAAATTGCGCCATACGGACGATAGTATCGTAAATCGAGGTATCCGAGTGCGGATGGTATTTCCCCATCACCTCTCCGACCACTCTCGCGGATTTGACGAACGGGCGATTGTGCAAAACCCCCATATCGAACATAGCGTATAAACAACGCCTGTGCACCGGTTTCAATCCGTCTCGAATATCCGGCAGAGCGCGGCTTACAATCGTGCTCATAGCATAGTCGATATAG
>QNEE01000259.1 GCA_003645085.1 bacterium
GCGTTTTTATTCATCGTATCGAAATTCCCATTTAACGGTCGCGAACGGCGCCCACGCGTTTAGGTGGTCGCGAGGGATACTCAACAGCGGTTTGGTCGCCCAGGGAGCCACAGACGGCGAACCGGTATCTACCGAATGGACCTCCTCCCTTATTTCCAAAGAAACACCGAGTTTTTCCAATTTTTTACCCAAATCGGTCAGCTCGTCGATTCCGTAATGTGCCATAAGCCTCTCGCCAAGCCTATCCCAGAGATAAACTGCCCTGTTAAGGGCAAGAGAATCTCTGTCGGTTTCGCTGTCGAGGGAATGACCTATCACGTCTATATCCAATCGACCGTCCTTGTCTGCCAGCCAGATAAGCCTTTCCGTAATCGGCGGCAGTGCGGTCTCCCAGAAACCGGACGGTTCGGTAGTGTTCATTATAAATGGTATTACCGGGATAACCGCCATTTCGTAATATACCGAATCGAATCCTATATCGACCGAAAGCCATTCGGACCTCTCAGACTCCCGTGTAGCGCGCCATAAAACGAGGGAAAATCTATTTTCTCCGGGGAGCAAAAAAGGTTTATTGGTTAACGGTTTTATTTTAACGAGACCTGGAGGATTACCCGGCCCCCAGCCAATCGGGACCGGCGACCCAAATGAAGCGTGGTCCAATCTATAAGCGTGGATTTCCGCGAGGGAATCCGAAGTCGGTTTGATTCGAACGACCGGAGCGGAATAACCGACCGGGTCTAGCCACAGAAGTCTTCGTTCGGCCGGTTCCGGTGCGAAAAAGCTTAATTTAAGGTCGATAATCATCTCGCCGGGCTTCGCGGTTCCTTTATGAACGGACACCAATCTGGATTCGTCTTTCCAATCCATCTCCTTCTCGAATTTAGCAACCACCGTTTCGAGGCGCTCTGCTGCGATATCGGGCGGCACTCCGAGTTCGCCGCTCGAAAAGAGAAGACATAAATCCGGGTTGCGCGACATTTTCTCCGCAAGAAACTCGCCCCATTCTTCAGCTATATTGCGGAAACCTCTTCGCCAATAGGGTTTACGGTCGGTGGAGACTATGACTCTCGGACGCCACCCGGGGATAGAGGGTTCGATTTTCGCTCGCGGGTCGAAATTTCCCGGCTCATAAGCGAACGGTTCTGTTAACTCGAAACCATCCTCCGCGACGGTTATACGAAAACCGAGTTGCGGCTGGTTGATAAGTAACCCATCACGAACCGCCATTGCGCGCCGACGGGCGAGGTTCTGTCCGACGCTGGGAGAGTCGATATCGTCGACTACCGGGGAATAATAACCTCGGACTTCGCACGTAACATCGGGGTTCTGAACGAGTCTTTCCGCTATTTGAGATAGAACGGGACGGTAACTGTCGTCGAGACGGTCATCCCCCGGATTGAAAAAAACGACTGTCGGAATAAAACTCCCGGCCCATGCGATATTAATCCCTTTATAAATTATCTCTGTAGGCTCGACAGAAATCCTCGGTGCAAGCGGCGTCGGCGGTAAAGTATCGGCGGGGTCGCTCTGCGCGAAAAGTCCGCCAAACATCAAAGATGCGGCCAGCAATGCTATGCACGGCCTAATCGAGCTCATAAAACTCGGTCCTCCTATCGGAGAAAACGTGGTTTCGTTCAGTCGCGAATTTATTTCGCGCGTCGGATGGGCTAATTTCGGCCACGCGCACGTTCTCCTCGTCCTCACCCATCTCTATAAGCACATCGCCGGTCGGGGAATACATTATACTTCCGCCGGTAAAGACACATTCTACACCCGCTCTGTTCTCGGTTCCTATCCTGTTGGCCATCGCGATAAAAACCCGGTTGGAAACGGCGTGAGCGTAAGTCGCTTTCTGGCAGAACGGTAAAACGAGATTCGAGCAATGTAGAATAATATCCGCGCCTTTCAGAGCCAGCGTTCGATACGACTCCGGGAAAATCCAGTCGAAACAAATCATCATCCCTACTCGCGCACCTCTGAACTCGAAAACCTCGAATGGTAAATTCCCCGGCGTGAAAAAGAGTTTCTCTCTATCGAAAAGGTGGATTTTGCGGTAAATCCGCGTTTTTCCGTCCGGGCGCACAAACAGTGCTGTATTGTAAATATTGTCTCCGTTTATTTCCGGAAAACTGCCGAAAATGGCCGAATCGATTTTTTCTGACAAAACTTTCAGCGCTTTGTGTGTCCTGCCATCCGGAAAAGGCTCGGCATAATAGCGCAATTCGTCGCCGTTTTCAAATACATAGCCTGTCGCGAAAAGTTCGGGCAGGAGGATAATATCGGTATCGATATCTGAAAGCAAACTTCCGATTCTATCGAGATTCGCCTCGACCTCGCCGAATTCGGGCTTGTATTGCAATATGCCGACCTTCATATAATATCGTTTGGATATTGTTTAGGTTCCCCGATAGCCGACGCCAAAACCTGCACTTTAGCGGCGTATTCGATGCCTTCGGCAACGAGTAATGCCTTCTCGACGGTTTTCCCTAATGCCACAATCCCGTGATACGGCAATATCGCCCCTCGGATTTCATTATTAAGGTAAGGTTTTAATACCTCGGCGGCGCGCGGCGTCGACGGCGTGGCGTAATCTGTCGTGGGAATCTCGCCGAATTTAAGCGGTATTTCGGGTAGAATATCAGACCGAAACGGAATACCGGCGACTGTGAGCGCCACGGCATAAGGTCCGTGTATATGAACAACCGCGTTTATATCCGTGCGTTTATTATAAATCGCAATATGCA
>QNEE01000260.1 GCA_003645085.1 bacterium
AAAATAATTTTTGGCATAGCAATCGCTGCTGCCCAACACGACCGGAGTTTTTACTTAAAAAAATAAAAAATTACTCAAGGAGGTAAGACTATAGCAACACATCGAAAATTAGAAGAAAAGAAATCGGAGTAGCCAATCGCCAAAAAGCCTTGAATCCCACAGGATAAGGCATTTGAAGCGATGTATCCGATTCGGAAATCGAAAGCCTGAAAACCGGTTTATATTCCATATCCGTTCGATATGGCTTGAAAAGAGGTTTCGGCGGTTAAGAAGCTAGCCGACGTTTGTGCAACCTGCGCTCTTGCCAACACTTGCAGAATTGAAAAACCGGTTTCGGGAGTCTAGCATTGCAACAACTACTAACCAAAGGAAGAGAAAGAAGTGGAAAAGGAAAAACGTAGTGTCTACAAAAACGTGCAAATGCAGTTCAAAAAAGCGGCTGATTTGATGAAACTCGACCCCGATATTCAGAAGATACTGTCATCGACGCAGAACGAGATAGTCGTTCATTTCCCGGTAATAATGGATGATGGTAGTCTCGAGATGTTCACTGGATATCGAGTTCAGCACAATAACGTGCTGGGACCGTATAAAGGCGGGTTACGTTTCCATCCGGCGGTGGAAATCGAGGAGGTTAGGGCATTGGCAACGTGGATGACCTGGAAATCGGCGATAGCCAATATCCCATTCGGGGGTGCGAAAGGCGGTATCCATATAGACCCGGACAAATACACCACGGACGAATTACAGCGCATCACCCGGCGGTTCACATTTGCGCTGGGGAATAATATCGGTCCGGAATACGATATTCCCGCTCCAGACGTGAACACGAACGCGCAGATTATGGCGTGGATACTCGACACATACCTGGCGACTATGCCGCCACAGGACCGTCAGCGCTCGATACACGTGGTAACAGGCAAACCGATAGAGGCGGGCGGCAGTATCGGACGCGGTAAAGCGACGGGGCAGGGAGTTGTATTTACAATCGAAGAATGGTCTAAGGACAACGATTTCGACCTCGGAAGTGCCACCTATTTCGTGCAGGGATTCGGGAACGTGGGTTCCTGGGCTGCCCGACTATTAAAACCACACGGCTCGAAACTTATAGCGGTCGAGGATATTAGCGGGGCGATAGCCAACCCAGAGGGTATAGATGCCGACGAACTTACAGAATATGTCGAGAAAAACCGTGTCATCGCCGGGTATCCAAAAGCTGAGGCTATCGACCACGAAACCTTCCTGAAAACGAAAGCAGATATCTTTATACCATCGGCCCTGGAAAATCAGATAACCGCCGAGACGGCGCCGATGCTCGACGTTAAACTTGTCGCCGAGGGCGCGAACGGTCCGACCGACCCGGACGGGGACAAGGTTCTTCAGGAGAAGGGTATCGCGGTTATCCCCGATATTCTGTGCAACGCAGGCGGCGTCATAGTAAGTTATTTCGAGTGGTTACAGAACAAGCGTAGCGAGTATTGGGACATCGAGGAGGTCGATGAAAAGCTATATAAGAAGATTGTCGACGCCTACAAACGGGTGAGAGATACGGCCAAAGAGTTCGATACCGATTGGCGCACGGCGGCGTATATCGTTGCTTTGGCGCATCTCGAGGTTGTCTATAAAGAACGTGGGATATTTCCGTAAACGGTCGATATACGAGACCGAAGGGCGCACCGGGAGCGCCCTTTTTTTTTCACTTCCGGCACCCCTCTAGAAAAGAGGTGGCGACATTTAGCACTCCGCATTTAAAAATAACGACACTTTCTCTTGCAATTCGCTGCGCAAGGAATATATTCTCTCCGTGAATACAGAATTCGCCATAGAGCTAATCGGTGTAAGCAAGGTTTTCTATCCTCCAAAAACCGAGCCTGTGGTCGCGGTGGACAACGTATCTCTGTCTGTTCGCCGCGGTGAGATATTCGGGCTTCTCGGCCCCAACGGCGCTGGCAAAACGACCTCGCTGAGGATGATTTCGACCGTGCTGAAACCGACGGTGGGCAAGGTGCTTGTCGCGGGATACGATACTGTCCGCGAGCCTGACGCGGTTCGCAGGACACTCGGTTTTTTATCGGGAGATACGGGCCTTTATAAGCGACTCGAGGCGCGCGAGATGGTCGAGTTTTTCGGGCGGCTTTACGGAATGGACGAGGCTTTGCTTAAATCCCGCACGGCCGAGCTTTTCGAGATACTCGATATGACCGAATTCGCAGAAACGCAGTGTGAGTCGCTTTCCAGCGGCACGAAGCAGAAGGTTAATATCGCCCGAACGATAATTCACGACCCGCCTGTGCTCGTTTTCGACGAGCCGACTAGCGGCCTCGACGTTATGGTTGCGCGCACGGTAACCGATTTTATCCGCAGACTCGAGAAGGATGCCGGCAAAAGCGTTATTTTCAGCACGCATATTATGCAGGAGGCCGAACGGCTTTGCGACCGTATAGGGATAATACACGAGGGCAAACTGCTCGCCGTCGGCACTCTGGAAGAACTTCTCGAACTGACCGGCAAAAAGAGTCTCGAAGGGGCGTTTTTCGAGCTTGCCGGTGCGACGGGGGTTCCCGAATGAACTTGCGGGTTATCGGGATAATTTTCAAAAAGCAACTCGTAGAACTTCTCCGCGACAAGCGGACGGTTTTTGTCATTTTCGTCCTGCCGCTATTGCTCTACCCGCTGATGGTCGTGGGGTTCGCACAGCTTTCGATTTTCATGATAGGCAAGATGGGCGAGGAAACGTTCA
>QNEE01000261.1 GCA_003645085.1 bacterium
ACCGTTACATTCGTGGAGTTCCTGCCGTATATCCCCGGCGAGAAAATCCTACAGGAGCGATTGAAGAAATCGGACAAGGCAAAATTCTTCATCAACCACGAGCTAATCAGCATCGATGGCGCCGAGCAGGTCGAATCGATTACTGTCAAGAACCGCGAAACGGGCGAGAACAAGGAAATACAGGTTGGCGGCGTATTTATGTATGTCGGCTTCGAGCCGAACACCGCGTTTTTAAATGGGTTGGTCGAACTCGATGACAAGGGCTATATAATAACCAACAACGATATGGAGACATCTACTCGCGGCATCTACGCAGTCGGCGATGTCCGTTCGAAGGCTATCCGGCAGATAACGCTCGCCTGCGCCGAAGGAACAATCGCCGCAATAAACGCCGCGAAATATATCGGGGAATTAGCCTAAATCGATTGAACAGGTATTCATTTCGCCAGTTCGATTATTTCGCGGGCGGTTAAATTCTCCTGTTCGCCGGTCTTCATATCCTTGAGTGCGATTACCCCTTTTTTCTTTTCGTCCTCGCCGATAACAGCTACAAACGGAATGCCGAGTTTATCCGCGTATGAGAACTGTTGCTTCAGTTTTCGCGTTTCGAGATAGACCTCTGACGGTATCCCCGCTTTTCTCAGTTCGGTTGCAAGTCCGATGGAATCGGGGAACAGTTTTTCGTCGAAAACTGTAACGAGCACGCGTGTCGATGTGGTGCGTTCTTCAAGCTTGCCGGCGTCTTTGAGCGCGGCGAGTATTCTATCCAGTCCAATTGTAATCCCGACCGCCGGTATCTGTTTCCCGGAGAATATCCCGATAAGGTCATCGTAGCGCCCGCCCCCGGTAAGGCTCCCGATATGCGGCTGCTCGGCGTTCGCACTTTCGAAAATAGTGCCTGTGTAATAATCCAACCCGCGAGAAAGCGACAAATCGACCTTCAGCAAATCGGAGGGAATACCAAAATCGGAAACAAGTTTAAGGACCTCACGGAGGTTCTTTATTCCTCCGATTATTCGTTCGTTATCGGAATATCGGTCTTCTACGAAATCGAGCAATTCTCGGTTTTCGCCGCTGCACAATATAATATCGAAAAGAGTATCGACGCATTTTTGTGGATAGCCACCGGTCAGCAATTCCTCGTAGATACCTGTTTTGCCGACTTTATCGAGCTTGTCGATTATGCGGCAGACCTCGATTTCTCTTTCCGGTGGAATTTTGGATATTTCCATCAACCCGCGGAGCAACGAACGGTGATTGACTCTGGTTACCGCGTTCGGAAAACCGAGTTCCGCGAGAAGCTGAACACTCAGCGCGATTATCTCGGCATCGGCGACAGGGGAATCCGAACCGACGATATCGACATCACATTGCAGGAATTCGCGGAAACGCCCCTGTCTCGGTTGCGCTCTTTCCGCGCGCCAGACCTCCTGTATCTGATATCGCTTGAACGGCGTCGGGAAGTCGTTGGGATACATAGCGACGACCCGCGCAAGCGGCACCGTAAGGTCATATCGAAGCGCCAAACCGGATTTGTGTTTCAGGTCGTATATCAGGCGGTCGGCCATATCACCGTATTTGCCGGTGAGAATCTCCTTAAATTCGATAGCGGGGGTCGCCAAAGGTGCGTATCCCCAGCGGCGGAAAGTCTCTCGCACCTTCTCGAGCATCTTTTCCCTCGAGAGCATATCCTGCGGAAGATAATCCCGCATACCGCGATACAGTTTCGGTTCGATTGACATTAAGGCCTCATTTATAGTCCGTTTGCTATTGCAATACCGCTCGCCGTCCAGGAAATCATTATTACCAACACCGAAATCGCGAAATAAAAAGCCGGCTTCTTAATAGCGAAAGCGGGGACCCTCTCTCTCAATCGTCTTCCGACCCAATAGCCGACTGGAAATAGAATTCCCGAAAACACGGCCCAGGGTATTCCTTCGGCGGCAATAAACGAAATCAGTCCGCCCGGGCGGTTAAACGAAAGAAGATAGGGACACGGTGCGACCTTCATTCCGATAGCCCAAAATGCACCCGCACTTATGATTGCGGCGGAAACCGGAACGGCTACCCGCACTGCAAATCGCTTTTCAATTTTTCTCCAGGCAAGAGCAATCGCTCCGGTCAACGCGAAACCCTCGAGACCGACCGCGAGACAGGAATTCGCTTTGCATACAAAAGGAACCTGAAGAACGGGCACCGCAAGCTGCCTGACGGCAACCACCACTACTGGGATAATTAGCAACATAGCGCGTTTTCTGAACAGCGCCGCAGCGATAGCCATCAAACCGAACCCGATACCCGTAAGGATTCCCGCGCGAAACGGCAACCCCGACGCTCTTATCGCCTCGCCAAGCACTATCTCGGAAAAACCCCATAGTGAACCTAGGGCAAAAAAGCAAAAGAAGACATCTCTAACACGCTTTTTTGGGATTGATTCGTTTATCATACTTACATCCTTTTTGAATATTAAATGATTCTGTTCTGTCTTAATGTAAATGTGTCCTGCAAAATTAGGGTATTTCGCGGGAGTATTTTATTGAAATATAAAAAACGAAATACCCGATGGCAAGGATTAATAGAGATTGCTGATTTTTATCTTGCAAAAGAATTTCATATAATTTAGATTGTCCTCACAATAAATTAGATAAGGAGGACAATGTGAAAGCAAACCCAAAAATACAAAATTCATTATTAAACAGCT
>QNEE01000262.1 GCA_003645085.1 bacterium
ATGTTATATCTTCTGCCAAAATACCTGGCAAAACGCCACAATGCAAGCCTTCAATTGGATTACCGAGACCATCCTCAATCCAATGCGAGATGGCGAAATTACCGCCCCGGTCGTAAACTGAAAAACGCAAGCGATGCCACATACATCCGGACAGGCTAAGTGGTGTTATATCGACCGGGTCCGACGACAGCATATTATCGGCTAGGTTATGTTCTTCGAAAACTAGATTTCCATCAAACCATATCTTGATATCATCATCCTGACGCGTATAAAGGTAAACCGTCGTATCGCCGGACGGGAAGCAAATATGGGTCTGGGCATAGCAGTGTCCGAGACCCCAACCATAGCGAGTGTTAAACCATATAAACCCGGGCCGCGGATCGCCGAATGTGCTTTCATTGTAATCGGTGGTATCGGTAAACCACGTATTCCCAGCGATAATTTCACCCGGTAGATATGTTCTATTCGTGTCAATGAGGGTCAAGAATCCGTCGAAATCTCCCAATAAAAGCATTTCAGGAATAGAACCATTATCCCTTAAAGGTCTACCATAACAACAGGTGTCCTCCGAATTTACGGTTACTTTTGCACCGAAAAGCGCCTCGCTATTCGGCAAATCCTCGCTCATTATCCAGTCGAAGCAATGGGTGCCGGGGGATATGCTGTCGCCTATGGCGTCCTCGGCGCCGATTAGAGTAACGAGCGGGACAGTCCACGTCACGCCGGAGTCCGCGGACATCTGCGCGGAGACCGTATAGACGGAATCCGGGCAGGTCGAAGACAACGTATAGCAGATATGGACGATGTTGCTGTCGTTGCAGTCGGTCTCTTCCCAGAACCAGACGGAATCTATCCAAACGGAGCAGGGGGTTTCCGCGATGTAGAATGTCCAGCAGGTGTCGAGTTCGTTCGGTGGGCAGGTGCAATAGAGTGTGTCGTATATCTCGTCGATGGCATCGACGCAGACCTCGACCGTGTCGCCGGGCGAAAAGCTACCGGGAACGGCGGTTACGCCCGTGAAAAACGTGCTGTCGGAACTGTTGACGATAATTGTCATTCCGACGCTGTCTGTCCAGACACCCGCGCCGGAGTCGGCGAGATTGATAGCTACGGTAAAATCGGTGTCCTCCATAATAGTATCCGGCGGCGGATAGAGACCGGCAGGAAGGACGACCGGCGGGGATAAATCTATGACGAACCCGCAGGATAGCTCGGCGAACGCAACGGGCGCGAATAGCGCTATTAGAAGAGGAACGGTTAAGAAAGCGCGTTTATTCATTTTCGCTCTCCTTTCCGCGGGTTTCGTGGATTACGACGAGGACTCTCCGGTTGATGTTTCTGCCTTCGGGCAGGCCGTTTTTGCCGACTACTACTTTTTCGAGTTTTCCGCCGCGCCAGAGGTCGAGAGTGTATGGGTCGGTGTCGGCGTAGCCTTTACTGACGACGGTTACGTTGTTTTCGGTCATCCATCTGTCCAGAGAGGCGCTGTCGGGGAGGCTCAGAATGGTTTGCATATACGCCCTAAGTCTCCGTTCGACAGCGACGGCGCGCTCTTCGGAGAGTTCGATATTTCTGCGCTCGCCGCCGATTTCGTCGGTGTGTCCCTGAAGCTCCGCGTCGAGGGTAACATCGGGGAGCGAACCGCGTTCGATGATGTGCCGCGCGACGTCCTCGAGCCTGTCCTGCAGATACTGCGATTGCGCCGCCGGGGCATCGAAAACGAACTGCACGAGTAAGAGCCTGTCGGTGCGCTCCTCGAGGCGTGTAACGTCTGTGCCTATTTCTTTCGATGAGCAGGCTTTCGATTTCTGGCCGAGTTCATCCTCGACTTCGAGGCAGAGGGTGAACCGTTTGCCGAACGGGAGTAGGCCGCCTTCGGGGTCGCGCCAATCCCAGGATATTTTCGCCGGCGGGTCGCCCTTGCCGGACACGATATCCCATAGAGAGCGGCCCGTTCGGTCGGCGAGGACTATGCTCCATTGGGCGATTTTCAAATCGGTCTTAACGCGGTTTTTTATCTCGCATTCGGCGAGGACCTCGGGAACAAAACTGAGCGCGGAATGGATTTCTTTTGGCCGATAGAGTATGCCCTCGCCCGAGAGGACGAATTCGGATTTGCCCTCCGGAACGAGGTTGGAGGAGCTTGCGAGAATTCTGTTTCTAACGTTTTCCGGGAAGTGATTTTCAAGTTGCGATTTTAGATTAAATGCGCAGTCCAGTGCCTCGGATAATTCGATGCCAGTTTCCGAGCAGCGGACGACGGCGACGGCGAAGGGGTTATCGACAAGATACGGAGCCATTTTATCGGCAATCGCATTTGCTTCGCGGTCGGTCAGCGATTCCCGGTCGATATCGAAGCGAATTTCCGGCATAACGACCGTTATCTCGGCGCATCGATTTTCCTCGTCTATCCACAGTTGGTATTGCTCGAACTGGCTTTCGCGGTCGACGCGTTTTCTTGCCGGGTCGGTATCCCCGAGAGATATTCTGTCCGCCGCGGAGGGCGCGCGCCGGACGAGGGCATTCATCAGATTTACGGCTCTTTCGGAAGCGAGAACCGAGTCCGTTTCGGTGCGAGAGTCGAAATAACCGTTCACGACGAACTCGACATCGGGGTTTTCGACCAGGCGTTCAGCGAGCAGGTCGAGAAGGGGGGAAAAGCGGCTGTCGATTTCGGCGGAATTTTGCTCGAAAAATAC
>QNEE01000263.1 GCA_003645085.1 bacterium
CATTACTACTATATTAAGACGCATCAAGCGCACGGAATTTCCGAGAGGTCGGCCATCGTGATGGCATATCCCAAGGCTAACGACGACACCGCTCACGTCCTGCTTGTCGACGACGACGGCAGCAGTTGGGCGGGAGGAATCGACGAATCGTGGGCGTATATCCAGGCGCTGCTGGATGCCGGGATAGCTTTTAATGGTATCGACCTGTCCAACCCGTGGGACAGCCCTTTGCTCGGCACTCTCTCCCTTTACGACGCGGTTATCTGGTTTACGGGGATACTCTATTCGGATAGCCTGACGCTATCCTCGACCGACGAGGCCAATCTGGCGACCTATCTAACCGGCGGCGGGAATCTCGCGTTATTCGCGCAGGATTACCTTTGGGACCGTTATGCGAGCGGATTTACTCCGAGCGATTTCCCGGCGATTTATTTCGATTTAGATTCCGCCTATCAAGACGCCTGGCAGATAAGCAGTTCGGTGTCCGGTCTGCTGAGCGGTTATGTCGGCGGTCTTTTCGACGGAATGGACTTCGCGGTTTCCAGCCCGTTCGGGAATTCTGACCTGTGGCCAGATTATCTCTACGCAGATTCCAATTTCGCGTGGTTCGAATACGGCACCACAAACGGACCGACGATATGCGGAAAGACCACTGCCGGTTATAAAACGGTATTCTCGACTATACCTCTCGCCGCTTTAATTGACGGTATGGACCCCGCAACGAGAGAGGAGTTTATGAGGAGAATCCTGCTGGATTATTTCAGCATAATCGGCCCGGCTAATGTCGATGTAACCTATACTATGTCCCCGGGCTGGCATATGACTTCGTTGCCGCTAGATTTACCGGATAAATCGGCTGCGACGGTATTTCCCGGCACGGCAACGGACGTCTATTTATACAACCCGACGATATCGAATTACGAGACCGTCGATTCTATAATACCGGGCTATGGCTATTTCGTGCTATACACAGGAGATACTTCGTTCACGCACAACGGCCCGCCGATATCGAGTTTCGAGGCGCCTCTCGAAACCGGATGGAATATGGTCGGCAGTATATACGCCGATAGCACGGTTCCGTTTGCCGATGCCACGTTCACACCCGATTATTTCCTATCGGGGAATTTCTATGCGTTCGACGGTTCCGGTTATATCTCTTCGACTGGTTTCGACCCAGGCGAGGGCTATTGGGTTCTCGTGAGTTCGCCGTGCACGCTTTCGCTTGGTTCGAGCGGGCGGCGACGTATCGAGCCTGAAAGGAAGATACTCACTCTCGATTTCGAGGGGACGATAGTGGAAATCGGTATCGGTGAAAACACTATCGGGCATATTCCACCGGCGACGCCGTTCGGTTCCGGTCCGGCGGCGTATCTTATCGAAAACGGCGAGCGTTGCTTAAAAGTCATTAAGGAAACCGGTGAATGGGAACTCGTTGCCGAACGAAATGGTATAATGCGTTACCGCAATCCTGGCGGTGTTAAATATATCCTGCGCGACGACGGCGAGAATTTAATTCTTTCCGGCGAGGGCGATATATTGCTGAAGGCGGGCGAATACACGATAACCGCCGAAATCCTGCCGGAGAAATACGGCTTACATCCGGCTATCCCAAATCCGTTTAATGCAAGAACGATACTCGGTTTCGATATTCCGGAGGATTCGGATGTCAGATTAATCATATACGATATTTCTGGCAGACAAATAAGAACGCTTGTCGATAAACAACTGCCCGCCGGTTCATACAAGAGTGTATGGGATGGTATCTCCGATTCGGGAGCAGAACAACCCAGCGGGGTTTATCTCTATCGGATTGCTACGGATACCGGTTTCTCTGAGACCCGGAGGATGCTATTAATAAAATAGTCCTCCGACTACGGCAGTCTTCTGTAAAATACGGAATATGATATGAAAAGACGGTTCTGCATAATAGTCCTGTCGATACTTATATTCCTCTTTGGTTGTAAAGAGAAATACCGTGTATATTCCGTAGCGATAATGGACCGCTCGCCGGGAAAGGACTACGGCACGCGGGAAATTGAAAACGAGTTTATCTATCACGGCGTCAGGGTAATTACCGAGGAGGAGGTCGAGTCGACGGTCGAGCCGGCATTCTTGTCTGTTCAGTATTTGCGGCTTTGCGCGGCATATCGTGCGGACAGAGCGGATGGCGCGGTGGCACTCGGCAAAAAACTCGGAGTAGATGCTATTGTCTATTCCACAATGCCGCCGCTGGGGATGAAGGATAACCGGGGAAGCCCGTGTATGGTGGACAGCCTGATAGCGTTCTATCTCGTCGACCCCGAAAAGGTAATTATCGAGTCGGATAATTACGACGATTTCATCGTTTCGCTATATGCTCTCGATTGGGAGTCGATGGTCAAGCCGTTGCCGCCGCCGGAAGAGTTTGTCGTTTCGCCGAACGAGGAAATCGAATTCGCCGGACTTAAAATTCGTATCGAGGAAACCTCGATGCAAACGCCTATCGGAAAAGAAAATAAAACCGGAAAGGATACCCCTGCAATGACTGGGGAAACGGATACCCCCGAAGGACAGGAAAGAAAAGGGATATCGAGAGATAAAAAAGAAAATATCGAGACCGATTTCGGCTCGGAGGTTTCGCTCGAGGGAAAAACATCTGCCGAAGCTACTTCAAC
>QNEE01000264.1 GCA_003645085.1 bacterium
AAGTAATCAGAATAATAGACGGTGAAGGTGGCCGCGCAACATCGCGGCTGATTAAAGAGCTTTTCTTGAAAAGGCTATCGAACCCGCTACTTAAGCCGCTTAACGATTCGGCGGTCGCTGAACTGACTTCGTCGAGAATAGCTTTCACTACGGATGCTTTCGTGGTTGACCCTCTCGAATTCCCCGGCGGGGATATCGGCAAATTGTCCGTCTGCGGCACTGTCAACGACCTTGCGGCGGCAGGCGCAAAACCGGTTTTGCTCTCGGCAGCTTTTATCCTCGAGGAAGGCCTCGAATTAGAGCGTCTCGAACGGTTTGTCGAATCTATGGCCGAAACGGCAGGAGAGGCTAATTCGATTATCGCCTGCGGCGACACCAAAGTCGTTCCGCACGGAAAGGGAGACGGCGTATATATTACCACAACCGGTGTAGGCGTATTGCCCGGCGGCGATATCCCTGAACCGAAGCGCATCGCCACCGGAGACGCAATAGTAATTAGCGGACCTATCGCTCAACACGCTGCCGCTATTATTGCGATACGCGAAAACCTACGCGCCGACCCGCCAATCGCAAGCGATTGCGCGCCGCTATCGAATATGGTTCTCGATGCTATGGCTGTAAGCGAAATCCACGCTATGCGAGACCCGACCAGAGGTGGACTTGGTGGTGTTCTTATCGAGCTCGCACGGCAATCCGGAAAGCGATTTGTGATAAGAGAATCGGAAATACCGATTAACGAGGCTGTGGAAAATATCTGCGAACTATACGGTTACGACCCGTTGTTTATGGCTTGCGAAGGGCGTATGGTTTTCATCCTTCCCGAAACCGAGGTCGATTCTCTTCTCGTTTCTCTCCGAAAATACCCTTACGGCAAAGGCGCAAATCGAATAGCTACGGTCGAAGAGGGAAGCGAAATAATAATAGAGACTAAATCCGGCGGTGTAAGGCGGCTTGTTCCGCCGGAGGGTGCGCCGTTGCCGAGAATTTGTTAAAAAAATGAGGTTCCGTCATATTATATCGGTCTTGATTTTTGTCGCCCTGATATTCGCTTTTGCGCAGTTGATTATCACGGGATTCCCAGACGAATCGGAAAATATCGACACCGGTTCGGTCGCAGAAACAGCTATTGCCATAAAAGAAATATACGAGTCGGAAGTGGAACCGCCTGTTGACAAAACGGACACTCGCGCCGGAATCGATAGTGTGGACACGGCTACTGTCGCGGACTCGGTGCAACAATCCAAAAAGTCCGAAACTGTGAAGCTTGTGCCGGTTCTCGATGCGGCTAAATGTATATCCTGTAATCGTTGTGTGAAAGTCTGTCCCACCGGTGCGATTACGATGATAGACGGGAAACCGGTAATCGACCCGGAAAAATGTATCCGCTGCTGGAATTGCATCAAATATTGCCCTGTCGATGCCCTGAGTTTGCCGGAGGATAGGTAATTGCTGTCGGTCCTCGCAGAAGGTTTCCTTCTCGGGCTTTCGCTTGGAGTTACCTGTTTGGGCACCTGTTTGCCTGTGTTGATTCCGTATCTGCTTAAAGAGAAACGCGGAATACTCCGGAATATCGGCGGTGTTATCTTGTTTCTGGCGGGGCGTTTCGTCGGATATATCGCGTTCGGCGCATTAGCAGGCGGCCTCGGCGGACAGATACCGGGTAGGCTGAGGCAGATATTAACCGGTTGCGCCTATATACTGCTCGCAGGATTGCTAATTTATCAAGCACTCCGACGCGAGAGTATTGAAAAAACCTGCCCCGTAAAACGCTGGCAAAGGTTGACCGCCCATCCTGCCCTTTTCGGACTTCTTCTGGGTCTAAACCCGTGTCCGCCGTTTCTATTGGCGGTAAATCGGGCTATCGAAGCCGGTGGGGTGTTAATCGGCGCAGTCCTTTTTGCCGGGTTCTTTGCGGGAACGTCGGTATATTTCCTCCCATTCGGGTTAGTAGGAACGCTGGCGAGGTTCAAAGCTTTCCGATGGATAGCCAAAGGCATCGCGCTTCTGGTAGGTCTATGGTTTGCCATTACCGGAATAATATCTCTGGTCGATATATGCCGCACGCCGAAACAACTCAAATTCGAGGTCGTCGACCCGATGGTCGAGGATACTATATTTATCGCCGGCGATTCGATTGCGATAGAACATTTTATAACTTTGGTTGACACGGCTATGTCGGCTGATTTTATTATGGTAGATTTAGATTCGGTTCCTGAACGCTCACTTTTGGTTACTTTTGACGAGATGCCCGATACATCGCGTCTATTACAACACGAGGTCGGTGTTGTATTCGCTAATAACGATAGCGTTTCGGTAGAGAACACCGCGCGTATTTTAAGAACATACGGTTTCAAACGCCGCCCCGGAAATGGTTTCTTTTTCGAGGTCGGCGGACAATAAAAAAGGGAAGATATGCCCGATACACTACACAGAAAAAGAAGACGAACGACCTCCTCGTCGCGAGGAGCACGAATATTGCTAACCGCGCTACTCGGTCTCGCTATTTTATGCGGTGTCGTTTTCGTTATCGTGAAAGCTATTCCGGAAAAACCGGAAGATATAGCGGAAACGCCGCCTCCCCCCATAGCCGATACTTATAT
>QNEE01000265.1 GCA_003645085.1 bacterium
AAATTAAACGAGCTATGCACGGCAACATCCTCGCCGATTTCCGCAACCTGTTCGACCCGAAAACCGCTAAAAATGCCGGCCTAAGATATATCGGGATGGGGAGACAATAGACGGATAGAAGGTCGGTGTGCGACTTAAATTACCACGGATTCTCTCTATTCAACCGGATATCTGAGCCAGAATTCATCTTTCGCAATCGTCCCTTTTTTATCGGCGGTCAGCGTAATTTCGGTCGTCTCGCCGAACTCAGTATGAACTACCGCCCAGGCGAACCTATCCTTATCGCCGGCATAGACGATGAAATCGCCGTGACCCATAACGAAATCGACACTCGTGGAATCCCCGGTGTTCTGACGCATTATCGGTCGGATAGCGCCGAAATTGAAAACCGCGACGTAAACCTGCGTGCTCTCCGCTCCGGTCTCGACAATTAGCAGCGCCGGTTTCTCGACATAATGCGGCATCGAATTTACTATCGCGTAATGCTCGCGCTTTCGATAGAGTATCTCGTCCGTTTCCGGCACGCCGAACGCGGAGGACATTATCACAGCTGCGCGTCGGGCGGTTTTGTTGAACCAGGCGTTATCCAGAGTGGGTTTAGGCTCGCAACTTCCGGCGTAGTGCCAGTCACCGTCGGCCCAGAGTTCTGTCCAGGCGTGATTGTTGTCGCTGGTAGCCCAGTAGGGCGTCCATGCCTCACGAGCGGGAATACCAACCGCACGTAGCGCGCTGACATAGACAATCATCATCTCCTCGCAGCGGCCGTAGCCCGAACTGAGCGTATGAAAAACACCCTGGTCCTGCCGCTGCGTCTGCTCGAACCGCACACGCTCGCCACACCAGTAGTTGACAGCGATAGCAGCCTGCGAACCGGTTTCTATAGTGTCGAGTATAGGACCGAGATTGTCCAAAAAGTATTTCCGATAATAGGTCAGCGGTTCCTGCGAAACCTGATTGGGAAGAACGTAATGAAAAAACAGCTGGTCGGCGATTTCTTCCCCCCACGGGAACCGGTTGCGCGCCTTATAGGCCAGCCGAACCTCCTCTAAAAGGCTGTCCTTATTGTAAGCTATCAAATTTACCGCCGGCGAATTCCCAAGAAGAAACGCGACTCCGGGACGTATCTCGGGCTCGGCATCTTCCAGCGCGCTCTCCAGAATCCTCCGGTTCTCTCCGATATCCTTTAGGTTTCTCTCTATTTTCGCCCGAAGCGAATCGTCTTCCACCAGATTCTCCAGGTTGCCCGCACTCGCAAACGCAGCGAGAATGCAAATTACAATTATTGCTCGCATAAATACCCCTTATTAGATTGTTAGCCAAAATAAACCCGATAAGCAAGATTGTCAATAGGAAGCATACGAGGAAATTCCAGATAAACCATAATTCACATCACTTAGTCTAAATCTTGGCCCGATTTCCGTAGAAATTTTGTTTCCTCACCTTATAATTACGGTCTATTCTATTTGGAGCTAATTAATGTTTGACATTCCCACTTTACAGTCGTATTATTCTGAACCCAAAATCGGCAGGGCACTTTTTAGATTATGATTCAAAGTATGACCGGATATGGCGAGAGAACGGCTCGCGAAAAGGGCTTGGCGGTTACCGCATCTGTTAGAAGCCTTAATAGCAGGTTTTTAGAGATAAGCTCTCGCATGCCGGAGCTTTTCTACGGTGTAGAACAAACTGTGGCGGAAATGATTAAAAAGCGAATTTCGCGGGGGAAGGTTCAGGTTACTATATCCGTCGACGCCGATACGAAAACCGATATGTATGAGGTCTTTTTGGACGAGCCGCTTCTCGAAAAATACCTATCGGCTTTCTCGAAATCGAAAGGGATTTCGGGGGAAATCTCTGCGGCCGACATTACTTCGCTCCCCGATGTGCTCGCCCTAAAACCGAAAGAAGGGCTTTTCGACCGGGTATCGCGGCTTATCACGGAATCGGTGAATGCAGCTCTCGAGGCGACTATCGATATGAGAATAGCCGAGGGCCGGGTAATCGAGATAGACCTGCGCAGACGTCTCGACGATATAGAAAAAAAGGTTAAGGAATTATCGAATCTGACCGAATTAAGCCGAAAAGGATATTTGGAAAGATTAAGGGAACGAATGGCCGAGATATGTGAAGCCGGAGTAACGGAGGAGCGATTAGCACAGGAAGCCGCTATTCTTGCCTCGAAATCCGACCCGACGGAGGAGATGACGCGACTTGCAAGCCATCTCTCACAGTTCCGCGAAACTCTGGACTCCAGCGAACCTGTCGGGAGCAAACTGCGGTTTATCCTGCAGGAATGCAATCGCGAAACCGATACTATCGGGGCGAAAGGAGACACCGCGCGAGTGTCCGAGCTTGTTATTTCGATAAAAGAACAACTGGAGAGAATTCGCGAGCAGATTCAAAATGTTGAATAAAAAGTGTAGAAAAGGGTTGTTGCTGGTAATATCGAGCCCGTCGGGCGGTGGGAAAACGACTATTTACAGAAAGTTGCTCGATATGGGCGACCCCTTCTCTTTCTCGGTGTCGGCAACCACGAGACCGCCGCGACCCGAAGAGATTAACGG
>QNEE01000266.1 GCA_003645085.1 bacterium
ATGCTAACGGTAACCGCTTACGACCCGAACGATCAGGAATACGATACGCTGGAGACGGTTCCGCCCCGTATGATGTCCGACTTCGCTTATATTTACCTTTCACAGGACTATAACAACAGCGGCACGGTTACTGTAAAACTGTATTGGGCCGAGAAATACCCGCATTCCGGTTTCGCTATATTCAAAGCGAGCCAGAGCGGAATGGTTATCGACACTTTGAGTATATCCGAAGTCATTGTGAACGGTGTGGATACGTTGTCGAGCGCGCTTATAACTTCATTAGATTCGACCGGCGTATATCTCGATGATATAGATTATGTCGATTTCCGTTACACGTTTAGCGCCGCCGGCGCGGGTTCGACTCAAACGTTCTTCCTCAATGTAGACGGTTTTGCGCAGCAATACGCCGGCAACGCCGACTCCCTCGAAGCTACTGTTAATGTTACTACGGACGATATAACTATCGAGGAATTCAATACGGCTACTGCGGTTTCCGGGGCGTTTGTGTATATCGATAATGGAACGACAAGAGAGAGCGGTTTCACCAATGTCAACGGTATATTTAATCCTACCGCCGACCTGGATTATACTTATGACATATACGTATATAAAATGGGGTATAGACCGCTGAAGGTGCAACATACTAATACACCTATATACGACGACGAAATATGGTATGGCGACGTCCAATTATTAGGCGACGCTATCGCCGAATCGGGCGATACATTGACCATACTTCCCGGAACGCGCGTATGGATTAAACACACCTCGTCGGTCTGGAACTACGCGAACGGTGCGAGCAACAAGACCGAGCTTATGGCATACGGCGACAACGCGCATCTCCACGTATTCGGGACAGAGGAGGAGCCTGTGATGTTCAGGCCTTCTCCCGGCGGTAGCGGGGATTTCCAGTGGGCGGGTTTCTTTGCGAAGAACGGGGGTAATTTCTACGCGAATTACGCTACTTTCGAGAAGTGCGACGGTGTTTGGGGGATACAGGGTGGCAGTGGCCCCGGCAGGTGTAAGCTGGTGCATACAAGGCATATCGGCAATCAGGGGGTCGCGGGAGACTGGAGAAACGCGAAGGCGGTTACGGGCTGGTTCCAGATGGATACCTGTTATGTCGAGGGGCGTGCGTTGTGGTTCGAGAACGACGATAGTTGCTGGGCGAGAGCGTGCACGCTTAACGGGACATACGAGTCTTTCTATGTATACACGAACGACGATTATGTAGATTTCGAGGATTGCTACCTATACGACTACACATCGCGCGGTGGCAGGAACTACGGCCGTGCGGATTTCGACGAGACCGAGTTCGACGGCACCGGCCCGGCGGCGTATAACTATTCGAGGATAAAATTCGACGACTCCAAAGTAGATGCGAATAGCGGGCCTTACGGCTTATATGTGGGTAACAACGCCCCGCTGACGTCCGGGCGGACTACTACTTTTCAACGGTATTCGACCTACGGTGTCTATCTATTAAGCGACGTCGATTTCGGTAACGGTATCCAACGACACAACTGTTTTATAACCGACGATGCAACCTATACTTTTTACGGTTCCACAGGATTACACGCCTATGCCGATTACTGCTATTTCGATACATTGAAATACAACAAAGGTTTAATTGTATCGCACGATTACGAAGATTCTATATGTATTCCCGATACGTCGCTATATAAAGTTACCGGCCAGGACGGCAAACCGATTATGCCCCGCGTTTTCGCTCTCGGCGACGCCGTCCCGAACCCGTTTAATTCGACTGTAGCTATCGAGTTCGATGTGCCGAAAGATGCGGAAGTTACAGTCGAAATATACAATTTACTGGGGAATAAAGTAACTACACTGGTCGACGAGGAAATGACCGCAGGGCGGTATAAAGCTATATGGGACAGCAGAGATAATTCCGGTCGGACTGTGCCGTCCGGGACATATATGTATCGGATGCGAGCGGTAGATGAGGAGTTCGAGGAAACGAAAAAGATGACGCTGATAAAATAATGTAGAATGTAGAATGAAAAAAAGAATATAATAATATAATGTGATTTATAATTCGCGTTTTAATATACGTAATTATTACAACTTATAAGGAGGATCGATATGAAAAATCGAGGCTGTAAATTATACATTATACATTTTACATTATACATTGCGCTCGCACTTGTTTCGAGTGCTTTCGGTTTCGATTGCCAACCCATAGATGTCGCGCGGACTACCGAAATTTCGCCGGGGGGCGTAGTAGTATCGCCGGATAGCATAATACTGAATATATCCGCACCGAGGCCGATAATAATATTCGATTTGCCGGACGGTTTTCTCGACGAGGATAATCTGATTATGGAGGCGCTCCTGACTATAAAAATTACACCGGATATTAGCTGGGACAGGGAAACGCCGATTGCCGCTTATTGCTTACCGATAACATCCGCTGTCGATGCCTCACCGACATGGGCGTCTTTACAATCGGCCTATAATATGGAATACGGCGAATTCGGTATCTACGACCCCGACGATGGGACTATCTTTTTCGAGATTTCGCGGATGCTCTATGCCGC
>QNEE01000267.1 GCA_003645085.1 bacterium
ATGTGGAAAAAGGGTATAGGGTTTAGGGGCTTGGGTCTGGGGAGCCCCGCGCTTTGCCCTCTGCTCTCAGCGCTCCGCACAAGGTCGATAAGCCCACGACTGAAGTCGTGGGGTTTTAGGGTGTAAAACGAGCCAACACAACCGTTTTAACGGTTTCCTATAATAATCGACACCGTTTTTATCTGAAAAAACTTATTTGTTTTATTATCAGATAATTATCATTCCCGCGAAAGCGCGAATCCAGTGGTGTGGTGGCAGGTGACCTCCTCAACTCCTTAACTCTTGAACTCCTCAACTTTTACAAAATTTCTCTTGTATATTTGGGGAAAATGCTTACATTTAATTGTGGAGGAAAGCAGGGACAATGCCGATTCGCTCTTTGTTGTTTGCTCATAAGTATATAGGTCCACGGCACCTCGATATAATTGGTGTCAGAACGAAAGCAATCACCTAATATAAACGAACAGGAGGTAGAAAATGAAGATTTGGTTATTGGTTTTGCTTCTATTGCCGGTGGCGGTTTCCGCGTTTTGTATCCTGGAGGCGGTCGACTGCGAATGGATACCGCCGGACGCGACCTGGGATGAATGTATCACGAAGATGCTCTGGGTAACTAACACGGGCGACGAGGTATGCGACAGTTCGAGCTTGAGGCTGGCTCTTGCCGCCTGGGGGTTATGGCTTAACTGGGAAGATGCCGCATCGTATCCTCTGCCGTTCGTCTGCCCCGGCGATACGGTTCTCATCGTTATGCAGGAGATGAGGGCCTGCAACGAAGAGTATTACCGCGACGTGGACTGGCTGAACCCGCTGTTTATCGACCATTACGACTTTGTCGAGGCACCGGCGGACAGCGGCGTGTGCGATACTTTCTATATCGGTAATCCAACGACCGAGATAATCACCGTTAACGTGACCATCGATTCGGTTGTAGGAACCGATTGGGACGTCGTCGTATTCCCAACCGTGTTCAGCCTCGCTCCGGGCGATTCACAAGCCATCTCGATATGCACCGAATATACCGGCTGGGACGATACGGATACCATTGGTTACGATTCCCTCTTGTGGGCTGGCGGGGGCGCGCAGAGTTTCATCTCCGCCGAAGCGCTAGATTCGTTGGGCGTTCCTATCGACATGGTCGACGCTCAACTCAGGCACGGTAGATTCAGATATTATACATGTCTTATGCCGTGGCTTCCGGATATTTATGAGGAATACGTTTCACTTACACAAGAAACGAGCATTATGGGTGCGGATTACCCGTTCTATAAGAATTGGATAATCAGGATGAACAACGCATACCCTTTCGAGAATAACGTCGATTTGACTGGTTATTGGTGGGGCGCGGACAAACGACTCGAGAATGTCAGTTTCCGCGCGGCGGTTCCGGCGAACCCGTATACAGTGACCTATCCATCCGACGCGAAATTGCTGCACTCGAGTTTCACCGACGCATCGGGCGACGGCGATTCCGAGGCCGCTTTAAATATCGCCGGAACGGCCGATTTTTACGCAAAGCAGTTACTGGTTCAGAACACTCACGGCTCGGTCGCAATGAAGCTCGAATCGCCGTTCCATATCGACGGGCTTGTTATTAAGGATGCAGACGGTGGCCTGAAAATCTTTAATGACGGCTTAATCGAGGATTTCAGTTTCGAGGGGATAACCGGCAGCGTTGTGGACCTGCTGGGGGGGGTCGACCTCGATATAATCGCGTCGCAGGTTGAACCGGACGACGCTAATGTTTATGGTTCGGGGACAATTTCATTCTATTCCCGCGGGAGAATCCTCGTTGAAGATACGCTCGGGGAAAAACTCGAGAATGTGGCTTTCACAGTATTCTGGGGAACTGAGACCAGTTATTCCGGATTTACGAACGAATACGGCAGCCATTCTCCCTTCCCAATCAAATGGGCGGAGATCAAGGCTGGATTAACCGAGGAGGACAAGGATGTTCGTTTCCTTCTCGAGCACGCGGATTTTATCGATATCGACACAGTGATTACTATCGGTGGCGTAAAGGATTGGCTCAGGTTCACCATGGTTCCGGCAGCCGGAATAGGCGAGAAAACACCGTCCAGATTCGAGGTCGCGATAAGGCCGAATCCATTCAACGGGACTGTTGCTATTTATACACCCACGGGCAGTAATATAGAAATATTCGACATCAACGGCAGGCTATTAACTGCCTGGTCGAACACTCTTAACGATAGAGTTATCTGGCGCCCCGACGAGGGCGTTACCTCCGGGCTTTATTTGCTCAGGGCGAGATTCGAAGATAAGGAAATAATCAAACGCGCGATGTATTTGAAATGATTGTAGGGGACTACTAGCCCGTATCGAGATATTCGACATAAACGGCAAAATCGTTTATGAAATGACCGTAGAGACGTGATTAATTGCGTCTCTACAAAACGGTTCGGCCGTATGGCAACCCAACGAATCCCTCGGTTCGGGCGACGGTCGGCGATAAATCGGTTGCGAAACGCGTCGTGTATTTAAGATAGCGTTTTTCGCACAGAAATTGTGC
>QNEE01000268.1 GCA_003645085.1 bacterium
AATTGCCGGAGAACCGCCTGTCGAATTCGTCGGCAAGGTCGGGAAAGGCCTTTTTATAGGATGAGAAATCGTCTTTCCATTTAGTAAAGGCTTGTCCGCCTTTATCCTCGGTTTTTTGGAAATGGTCTTTAACTTCATCGGGAATCAGGAAAGCCGGTTCGGTGGGCCAGCCGAGATTTCTTTTTGTAATCTCGACTTCTTTTTCCCCCGATTTATCGATACCGAAGGGCGCGCCGTGACATTTCGCCGAGCCTTGTTTCGGGGAACCATAGCCAATTACGGTTTTTACGCTGATTATTGACGGTCGCGAGGTTTCCGCCTTCGCTTTGTCTATCGCTTTGTCGATAGCTTCGACATCGTTGCCGTCCTCGACTTGCTGATACTGCCATCCGCAGGCCTCGAATCTTTTCATTATGTCTTCGGTAAAAACAAGCTTCGTGGCTCCGGACAGGCAAATTTCATTATCATCGTAAAGAACGATAAGTTTGCCGAGGCCGAGATGACCGGCCAGCGCGCAGGCCTCGTAGGAAACGCCCTCCATCAGGTCGCCGTCGCCGGCTATTACATAGGTGTAATGGTCGACGATATTATGACCTGGTTTGTTGAATCTCGCGGCGAGGTGCGCCTCGGCAATTGCCAGACCTACGGCGTTTGCGATACCCTGACCGAGCGGCCCGGTAGTAGCCTCGACACCTATATCGACATTCCGTTCTGGATGACCGGGCGTCTTGCTTCCGAACTGCCTGAATCGCTTTATGTCTTCGATTGCAATATCATACCCTGTAAGATGTAGCATCGCATAGAGCAACGCGGAACCGTGTCCGGCAGAGAGCACGAATCTATCGCGGTCGGGCCATTTCGGGTCTTGCGGATAGAATTTTAGGTGGCGTTCCCAAAGGACATAGGCCATCGGCGCCGCGCCCAGACATATTCCCGGATGGCCTGAATCGGCTTTCTGGATTGCATCCAATGCAAGAAAACGTATTGTGTTAATCGACAGTTCGACAATACCCGTATAATTGGGCATTTTTTCTCCTAAAAGAGGGTTGTATAGGTTGATTTTTGATTGATTATTCCCCGCGAAATCCCACGAAAAACAAATTAATCGAGAAGACGGATAGGGTCAATACAAAAACGAGTTATTTTCCAAAACAATGCAATATCAAAACATATATTTAGCTGGCGAGTCGGCTGTCACGGTTTTTGCATCGCCCGGTAAGGTTTATCTGAAATATTATTTCCGGGCGCAAAAACCCCATCCACACACCATCGGTTGTCACGTCTCTTGCTACCCTTCGGGCAAGAGCCGCGCCAACCTTGCCACCCACGCGCCAGCCTGCATCCTCTTTTATGAAGATTCTCTATGCCGTTTAACCTTGACTTTTCGTTTAATTCGATTTATAAATAGTGTATCATACATAGTGTTCTCTTGCGTTTTTTATCAGGAAAATGGATAGCATAAAATGGTATTTCCCCGAGATGCTCGACGAGGTTCCGGGGTTACTCAAAGAAAACTTGATTCCGCATAGCGGCGGGACCGGCTTATTAATGGGCGACCTTTCGCGAAAGAAAGGTTTAATCGACCTTGGCCATCTTCCGCTTAAATACGTTAAGACCACCGACGACTCTACCGAAATCGGTGCGATGGCGACTTACGCGGATGTTGTCCGCGAACTCGGGGAGATTCGGCCGAATTTGGTTCTGGTTAGTGCCCTCGGCAAAGCGGCATCGACACCGCTGCGAAACCGCATTACCGTCGGCGGGAGCATCGCATTCGCGCCTATCTGGTCGGATATCATCGGGCCGCTGGTTGCGCTGGACGCCGAAATAACCCTTATAGGCGCTATATCCGGAAAATACCCGGTAGCCGGGTATATCAAAGACTCTGGCCTTAAAAAGCAAACACTGATAACCTCTATCGAATTCGCTGCGAAAAATTGGCAATCATATTATCACCGACACATAAGAACTAAATTCGATTTCCCGGCTTTTACAATAACTATACTGATATCTAAAGAGTCAAATTTAATAGACGATGCGCGTATTGTAATAACCGGCAATACAAACCGTTTTGCTCGTTTGACCGATATCGAGGAGATGCTTACTGACAAAACAATCGGGGAAATCGAAATCGGCGGCATCGGCGAGAATCTCGATATCAAATTCGCAGGGAAAAAACAGACAAGCCCGGAATATTTGCGGTATCTCGTGGGCGTCGAGCTTGAACGCGGGCTTAGGGAAATCCTTAAAGATTAAAATGCAAGGCGAATTTATAATAAATGGCGTAGCGAAAAACCTGATTTTCGATTCTCGCGCGGTTTTGGTCGATGTCCTGCGCGAAAACGGCTATACCGAGGTTAAGGAGGGCTGTAAAACCGGTGAATGCGGAGCCTGTTTAATTTTACTCGACGGCGAACTTATGAACTCCTGCCAGATACTCGCCGCATCTGTTGTCGGCAGAGAGATTACGACCGTCAGAGGTATCGGCAGCCGGCACGAACCGCATCCGATACAGG